>JAPMTX010000186.1 GCA_026552855.1 Candidatus Methanoperedens sp.
GAGGCCGCTCAACATTGTGGAAAAGTCATTGCCATCGATGTTTCACCAAGGATGCTTGAATTTGCACAACAAAAAGCCCGGATGATGGGGGTAACCAATGTTGAATTTGATCATTCGGGATTTTTAACGTACTGTCATTCTGGAGAACCTTTTGATGCAGTTGTTTCGCAACTGGCATTGCACCACCTCCCTGATTTCTGGAAAATTATAGCACTTCGCCGTATATTTGAAATGCTCAAAAATGGAGGGAAATTCTACCTGAGGGATACGGTCTACTCGTTCGATGTTGAAAATCATAAGGATTTTTTCGATAATTTGATTGACCGGGTCAAGAACGATGCTGGTGTGGAATTTGCGTGCGATTTTGAGACTGCAACCCGAGAGGAATATACAACTCTGGACTGGATTATGGAAGGTTTGCTCAGGAGAGCCGGATTCTATATAGATAAAGCGGATTATTTCGAAGGTTTTATGGCGGTCTATGTATGCACTAAGTTGTGAAGACTGCAATCAACAGGTGGTGGCATCTTGAAAATAAATATCACGAAAACGCATAAAAGCAGGATAAATGAAACAGATTTTGAGAACCTTGGGTTCGGAGAGGTTTTCGGAGACCACATGTTCAGTATGGAATATAAGAATGGTGAGTGGACATCGCCGCAAATAGTCCCTTTTGGTAAAATCGATATCCTTCCATCCTTATGTTCGCTGCATTACGGACAGGTGGTTTTTGAAGGCTTAAAGGCATTTTACACGAAAAAAGGCATAAATATATTCCGTCCTGAGAAATATCATGAGCGGCTGAATAAGTCCTGCTCACGGCTCTGCATCCCTGAGATAGACTATGAGACATTTATTGAAGGATTAGAAGAACTTTTGAAATTAGACAGGGACTGGGTTCCCAGGAAAAAAGGTTACTCGCTGTATATCCGTCCTTTCATATTCGCAACTGACAATTTCCTCGGAGTAAAGATCTCAAAGACATACAGGTTCATGATAATAACCTCGCCCGTGGGGGCATATTATAAGGAAGGTTTTAACCCCATCAGGCTGATGACATCGGGAAAGTATGCCCGTGCTGTGAAGGGAGGGCTGGGGGCTGCCAAAACACCGGCGAATTATGCAGCGAGCCTGCTGCCCGCCGAAGAGGCTAAAAAGGAAGGATTCTCACAGGTCCTGTGGCTCGACGGCATTGAAAAAAAATATATCGAAGAAAGCGGAGCAATGAATGCATTTTTCCTCATTGACAATGAACTGGTAACGCCTTCCCTGGAAAGTTCTATCCTTGAAGGAGTGACGCGGAATACAGTGATCAACCTGGCAAGAGAATGGGGCGTCGATGTACGTGAGAGAAAGATATCGATAGATGAAGTGCTTTCCGCATCAGATGAGGGCAGATTGAAGGAGGTCTTCGGGACAGGGACCGCGGCTGTCATTTCACCTGTCGGTGAGATCCGGCATAATGATACTCTGATCACAATAAATGGCGGAAAAACCGGCGCATTCTCGCAAAGGCTGTTCAATGAGATTACCGGGATACATTATGGAGAAAAGGATGATAAATTCGGCTGGTGTCATTGGATCAAATGAACACATTCGATAGAATATCCGGAAAATACAGGGAAAAATCACTTGTCCAGCAAAAGGCAGCAGTAAAGCTGTTTGACCTCCTGAAAATAGGGAGTTCCGATGATATTATCGACATCGCCTGCGGTCCCGGACATATCACGAACTGGCTCAGTAAGGCTACCGATGGTAAAGTTACAGGCATCGATATTTCAGAAGGCATGGTCAAACAGGCTAAAGCGATGTACCCGGAGATAGAGTTCAGGCAGATTGCAGTTGAAGATATTGACTACAATGATGAATTTGATATTGCCTTTTGCAACTCTGCACTGCAGTGGTTTGGCGATCCGGAAAGAGCTATAGTGGCTATATTCAATTCATTAAAGAGATCAGGGAAACTGGGTCTTGCCTGCCCCGCAACATCTAACTGGTCACCATGGTTTGACAGAATCATTTCAAAGGTCATTGAAGAAAGAGAGATTAAACCTATCTTTTCCCACTGGAAGAATCCCTGGTTCCACCTCCCGGCAGAGAACGATTACAGGCTATTCTTTGAAAAGCATGGGTTTGTCACAATTTTTATCGATATAGACCACGAACGAACGAATTATTCAGTGGAAGAAGCTTTCAACATCTATCTGTCAGGCGCGGCGAATGGATATACAGGGAAGAAATACTATGATATTGAGGTTGATGACGATTATATAGTAGCTTTCAATAATGGTGTGAGAAAAGAAATCAAGAGGCAGTCAAAAGACGGAAGAATAATAGTTGATTTTAATCGGCTTTACTACATAGGCAAAAAGGAGAAAACATGGGATTAATCTTTCATGTAGATGCGTTCACAGACAAGCTGTTCGCGGGCAACCCGGCGGCTGTTTGCATCCTGTCCGGGCCCGCTGAAGAGCACTGGATGCAAAAAATGGCACAGGAAATGAACCTTTCTGAAACTGCTTTCCTTTACAGGCAGGAAGATGGTTTCAATTTGCGCTGGTTCAGCCCTGCTGCAGAGGTTGAACTCTGCGGTCATGCAACTCTTGCGAGTGCGCATGTCTTATGGGAAGCGGGTTACCTGCAGCCAGAAGAGCAGGCTCGCTTTTATACACGCAGCGGGCTATTGACAGCCAGGCGCATGGGCGACTGGATAGAGCTTGATTTCCCGGCCGAACCAGAAGAGAAAACATCTCCTCATCCTGATCTCGTAAATGCTCTGGGAATCACGCCGGAATATGTCGGCAGGAACAGATTTGATTATCTTGTGGAAGTGGATTCAGAAGAGACCGTACGGAACCTGAAACCAGATTTTGCTTTGCTTAAGGAAATTCCAGTCCGTGGAGTGATAGTCACAAGCCTTGCCGACTCCGGGGGGTATGATTTTGTCTCCCGTTTTTTCGCACCAAGAGTTGGGGTTAATGAGGATCCGGTAACAGGCTCCACACATTGCTGTCTTGGTCCTTTCTGGAGAGAGCGTCTTGGTAAAAATGAGCTCGTAGCTTATCAGGCTTCTCTTCGCGGCGGCATCGTGCGTGTTCGTTTCAGGGGAGGGCGCGTATATCTTGGCGGACAGGCTGTGACGATACTGCGTGGTGAACTTATATTTGGATAGAATAAATTTAAATCAGTGAGAGTACAATACGAATCAGGAGGATTATTGACATAAAGAAGGGTGTAATCACAGGGTTTATTGCAATGGCGGACGATTGCTTCTTTTCCTGCCGAATGATTTTCCCCAAGCGATACATCAGGCTGGAGAGGCTGGAGTGGACGTGATATTCAACCCGGCGCCGCAAAGAGACACACGCGGCGGATTATATGACTGTGCCAAATCTTCGGGATATGCCTTTCATTCGGATTTTTCTAATATTTTATCGATCTTTTCAAGTCTCCGGCGGTACGGGTTGCGAAGCTCTTCATATTCTTCATCCATGAGGTTCCCTGAGGAGTAATCCTTATCCAGTTCACTGATCCTGGAGAGTATCTCACTCTTTTCGCTCTCAAGTTCACCTCTTGTCTTCCCGGCGAGCTCCCCATAATCCGCTTCGGCAGCAGGCGGAGCCTCATGTTCTGCTTCAATACCCTCTTCCGTCTCTTCTACCGGTTCTTCGCTTGCCTCTTCATGCTCTCTCTTAAAAGAGCCTCTAATTTTTCCTTCAATCTCCTGGAGCTTTTCGCTCTTTTTCCGTATAAAGGGATACGAGAGAGCAAGCAGTATCAGAACTCCGAGAATTACGTAACCGGCTATGCCTGCAGGGGCGACGGCAGGTTTTGTGATCTCGATATTCAGCTCTTTGAACCGGGGTGAGCCAAACTTGTATAAAATTGAACCTTCCAGTTCACTTACGTCCTCTGGATTTATATTATTCCTATTTTCGTCCAGCAATATAATTGAACTGCCTTCAGGTTTTCTTATTTTAAGTATTAGAGAGGGCAGTCCCGGTTTTTCTTCGTATTTGTAGTTAATTAACGTGGGATAAGTCAGTTTCTTCGAATATACTATTGATTTTGTGACCCCTCCCAGCGGTTCTGCCGGAAGTACATACTCAAGCGCATACAGGGGAGGAAGGCTCTTTGCACTGATTTGATCCTGCCAGCTGATTATATTTCCGTTCTGGATTATCTGAAGACCGTACTCCAATGACCCGTCCATCATGTTCCTTCTTTCAGCTCTCAGCTCAGATATCCCGTCGGGCACCCATGTCCGAAGCGTACCTGAGAAATTTTTTGCCCCGTTATTCTTAAAGATCAGAGTTTCATGTATGTCCAATTTATTCTGCGGCTCCAGTTGTACAGCATCCACTTCAATAAGGTGCTGCAGCAATTGAATGTCCTGATCCGATTGTGTAATGTTGTTCGGGTCTGGCTGCGCTGTAGATTGATTGGTTACCATCTCTCTGAATCCATAAGCGGTATTCATTAAAGATATTATTAAAAATATCGAGATTATATACTTGTATTGTTTTTTCATGTGTGCACGTCTTTTTATAGAGTATTCATGCTGATATATTTTGTTATTAATAAACATATATGTCCGGGGATGCGGGCATGTTCGCAGCCGTTCGTTCATAAAGCTTGTACATGAGCGCAAAAAAACCAAAAGCTATATATACGAAATAATAAATTGGATGAAAGATAAAAACGGAAAGCACCAAAAACGGAAACCTTATTAAAACGTATGTAGTAAAACGTTAGGATTGGAAAAATGCAACTGAAATCATTTGGTTTAGTAATTCTTCTGGCATTAGCTGGATTTATTTTGTTCCTGGTTCCTGAAGCGGTTGCTTCTGAGAACTCGTGTATCGATTGCCATAAAACACTGTCTCCTTTTATCGAAGTTGAAAAACAGTTTAACCAGATAAGAATTCAGCATCTTGAGAGGAATGTTAGCTGTTCTCTTGAGTGCCACGAGGACAGAGCCAGACAACTTGCCACATCGAATTATCAGCAGTGGTCTGAATCGGTCCATGCTCTGAAAGGAGTGACATGCGATATCTGCCATGAGGGTGATCCCAAACAGGCAACCAAAGAGAAAGCGCATGCCGGTATCAAGAAACCCACGGATCTGAGCAGCCCTGTATATTATACGAACGTTCCAGAGACTTGCGGAAAATGCCATCCCAGGGAACTGACAAACTTCGAGAACAGCAAGCACTTCCAGAAACTTGAGGCTCTGAAGACCGCCCCTACGTGCACGACATGCCATGCGCCCCATACTTTTACCGTCCTTAACCCTGAGGAGTTCAGGAATTTCTGCGGGAACTGCCACTCGGTTTATAAGAAGGTAGCACCATACGATATCCCTGTCCAGGCAGAGTATATGCTCGGGAAATTAAATAAATTGAAATTCAATATCCAGACAACACAGCAGGACATATTCTGGGCTAAAAAGAACGGAACTGATGTAACGCAGGCTGAGCAGTACACGGATAATGCATTAAAGACATTCCAGAACCTTGCTCCCATGTGGCATGAGTTCAATCTCACGCACTTTGAGGATGTGGTAGACTCAGCCAGCAGGGAGGTTAAAAAGGCTGAGGAAATCGTTAAGCCATCCTCTCCTGCTCCGACCAGAACACCGTCTCCCAGGATGCCGGGATTTATCATCTCAACAGGTATAATCTCACTTCTGGCTGTACTGTATATGATCAGGAATAAGAGATTGAAAGTGAGAAA
>JAPMTX010000024.1 GCA_026552855.1 Candidatus Methanoperedens sp.
CTCCAGGGATTATAACCCGGAGGAGCAGATAATTCTACAGGGGTGCTACGGTTGTTGATCTCATTGGATACTATTTTTGTAAGATTTGTTCCATCAGCATCTAATGTGTATATTGCGTCAATCCCATTCCTGTTGCTGGGACGAAAATTAATATCATCTTTATACCACCTTATCGAGCTTCGTATGAGCAGCTTGCTTCCATCAGGGCTCCAGAAAGCCTGAGGTGAAATGAAATTTCTCCACTCGGGCGCCGCATTAACAGACCTTGCAAGATTGAGTGTTGCCGGGTTGACAATGGATGAAATGGAAGTGGTATTCTCTATATGAAGAGCATTTTCCTCAGAAGCGTAAGCTGGCATGAGTAACATAACCAGCGCAGCAAATACAAAACAACGTTTTAAGATACTCATATTCTTGACTTCTGTGCAACACGGTATTTTTTTAGCCTGCCGTCCTTCAAGCACGCCACCATACCTGCATAAAGCAGGACATCAAGATGGTACAATACAGCGCCACGACCGATATTAGTTTCGCGTACTATCTTTTGAGGATATGCCTCCGGGTTTTCCCTTATATACCTGAAAATGGCGGCGCGGGACTCATTTTCAAGTATGTTCTCATCAAAAAGCCATCTCATAGCCATACCTCGAAAAAAATCCAATGGCAGGTCATTTGACAGACCTTGCCATCTTTATCATCTCTTCCTTGCTGAGCGAGGTACCGGTAAAATAACTCTCGTTTTCGGAATAGGTCTCCTTGTAGGCGTAGCTGCTGATTCTAAAGTTGAGATTACCCATCTTCCAGCTCAAGGACTTTGTGCCGTCGTTTTCTTCAAGGAAACGTCCCTGAACCCCGTTTATATCAACGAATTTCCATGTAATATTAGACGTAGAGGCATCTGTATCATCTTTTGTTACAAGCTGTTCGCTCAAGGTCAGATACTCATTTTTCATGAAGAGTTCGTCTCCCTTTATGTAGAAAATGCTTGCCTGTTCAAGTTCCGAAAAAGCGCCTCTGAACTTGGCTCCCGATGTCTTGGCAGTATTCATCCTGTATCCTGCAGGGATGTAAGCTGGCTGGATAATTTTAAAAGAGACCTCTGACTGCGCCTCTGCGATAGCCTCCTCTGGGGTCTTTTCCCTGACAGACCCAGCAATCATTATCATCTCTTCCTTGCTTAGCGAACCGCTCGTTCGATTCTGACCCTCGCTCTTCCAGCTCGTGATGCTTAAACTAATGTTTCCTATCTTCCATCCCAGGAACTTTATACCGTTTTCCTCAGAAAAACGCCCTTCTATTCCATTTATATCAACTATTTCTCTTGTGTCTTTGGGTATATCGGACGATTGTGTTTTATCCTTGGTTTTTACCACTATGATCTCTTTTAGCTCTAACTGCTCATCTACATTCTTGTAGGAGAACAATGCCGTGTCTATATCGTTCATGACTCCTGTGAATTTGGTTCCTCTTGCGATTTCGAACTTATAGCCGGAAGGAATATACTTGGGCTCAATAATCTTGAAGGAGACATTTGATTGAGCTTGCTGGATTGCCTGAATCCTGAATGAATTTTCCTGCGCCTCCAGATTTGTTGTATCCTCTACCTGCGCACTGGTATTATTAGCTTCAGCAGAACTGAAAGCATTAAACCTTGTCTTAGTATCAGCAAAGCCTAATGCAACCGCTATAAGGAGTATCCCCAATACCGTTACGATGGATACCCCGATTAGTATCGATTTTTTCATTTTATCACCTTTATTTAAGCGCATACCTTTGCGCCCTAAGTTATCCTACAGGTGAAACAACTGATACATTTTATGCAAGACGGCATGTGAAACGGTTGCATAAAAGTGAGACCAGTGTTCGCCTAGTATCGATTTTTGCTGGGCGCTTTAAATATTCTCTGTGACAATCACCTACATATTATGGGAATATGGACAAATTCATTCAGTCCATTAAGATTCAAGACAGTCCTGTGCTTAAGATAATATTTTGTTCAGGCAACGTGGCGGTGCGTAAACCCCGGCATTCAATCATCATGTTATACCTATGCACACATTTTGCGCCTGAGTTTTTACGCCTGAGTTATCCTACGGGTGAAACGGCTGCGCAGAACTGAGACCAGTGCCGCCACAGCCCAAATATAGAAATATGCGATATCCCTCGTAATATTTAAATAGTCAACATACATATATTGACGCATGTTCCTTCCCGTAAACGATAAGCAATTCGAGTTCTGGATTCTTCGGCGCGGCGGTCTTCCCAATATCAACATCGCGCGTTCCTTCAACATCTCGCGGCAGGCTGTCTCAAGGGCGCTCCTGACAATGGATGAGCGCATAGAAAAAACGCTGCTTGAGATGGCGCGCGCGAACCAGATAGAGGTCAAGAGCATGAATATCGAGAAGGGCATGCTATTCGGGCGCTCGGTGCCGTTCAACGTAGATGCCGTCATTTTCATATCAGCAAAGCACGGGGTGCAGGTATGGTACGAGCACGAAGGAGACTGCGGGGCATGTGCGAGGTATACGCAGTGCATAGAATTGCTGTGGGATTTCGCGGACGAGATGAAACTCAAGCTTGAAAACACAGATGACCCCACCAAGCTGGCAGATGAGTTATTTGAGAAGTTAAGGAGGCTGGTATGACAATGAATGTAATGGAAAATACCAGTAAAACCATGGGCTGGTGCCCCAGCACCAATGCGCTTGCAGCAAAGCGTGTTCTATTAGCCCTGCCAGTTGATGAAGAATTTCAACCTGGTGGAAACGGGAAAAGCCTCCTGAATTACTGTGAAACGGGATGGGGGAATAAATATCGAAACTACATCCTTTTGATGTCTCTCGCTGGTGCTATTGTGTTTGGATTAAGCTTACTTATTATTGACAATTTTGAAGGAGGTTTTGATCTTGAGTTCATCCTTAAAGGGATTCTTATAAGCATCATACTTGCAGTGCTTATCATGGTCTTTGAGTGGAGACAGTTAAACCGTATAAGTCAGGCAGAATCAGGTCTGATGGAAAATGTTTTTCTCAAAACTCTAGTACAAACTACATTATTTTGGGCTGCTGTCATGTTGATGACGTTTACCATTGGAAAGGACGAACCTGTTGTATTCCTGCTAATCCTCTTTTTTCCTTATATCTGGATATGCTATCCCCTTGTGGTTTACTGGGAGCGAAAGAACAGGAAGACCATCTATCTTGTGGAAGAAAAACTACTAAAATGGCGACCTGTTGCATTACCGGGTCAGGTACAAAAAGGAGGAAGCTTATGAACTCTCGAAATCTGAGCAAAAGAGGGTACAGGATGGCGTTTACAGAACAAAAATTTACAGAAAAAAGCATCCTCTATGAGGAGGCAGCGCCTTACAGCAACGCAATAAAATTAATGATGACGCTTATCTTTTTGGCACTGGCTTTTACATATTTTTTCGCCGTCTTCGGGCATTTTGTTGGATCAAGAGAGGTGCCTGAGCAGGCTCAGTTCGCCTTACTTTTAGCAGCATCGCTATATGCCCTTGTCATGTGGGGCTTTTTCAGCATGAAGTTCAGGATTACAGACCGCGGCGTTGAGGCTGTCATGCCTCCTTTCAGGTACAGCGTTCCCTTCTCCGAGATCAAAGAAGTAAAAACAATAGAAAACATCCCCTGGTACGTAGGCTGGGGCGTGCGCCTGTGGGGAAGGAGGCTTGCCTTTGTGAGCATGCGCAAGAGCGCTGTGGCGATCGAGAAAAAGAGAGGATTCTTCAGGATGCTTGTACTGACTACCAGGGAGCCTGAGGAGTTTGCCAGGAGAGTAAAGGAGAAACTTCAATGAGCGCATTTAAAAAACTGAAGGTGTGGCTGGGCTGGTGCCCGAATGCAAGTATAGCAGAGCAAAAAACAAGGTTTATAGACTACAGAACAGCGTCAGTGAACATTGGAGCACCTGTTAAAAAGTGGAAATTCGAGCTGCTAATCCTGGGGCATATATGCACTCTATTGTTTGCGTCCCTGTTTATTTTACCTAATGGAGCGGGTCGGGCATATGACCTTTACAACAGCCCTTATCTTGGGCTTAATCATGGAGTTTTTTTAGCCGATGTTACCATGGCAATCGCAAGCATTCTTTTTTCAGCCGCCGCTATTATGGTGATATATAATGTCATCATTTTTAAAAAATTGTATCATAAACTCTGTTTCTTTAATCTGATCCTGCTTTCAGGGCTGTTTGCGGCAATTATCCTTGAGGCTTCTCTCCTTGGTGATTACAACCTGGAATGGAGTATTTACTGGGCATTCCTCGTTGCTGTACCCCTATCAATTCCGAGCTTTCTGAGCATAAGGCTCGATAAAGGAAATGGAGGTCAGGGAATAGTAGAAGAAGGTATCGGCTTGGTTGAGATTATTAAACGTTCGATGGGATGGTGCCCGAACACAGCAGCGATAAATAAGAAAGAGGAGATATGCATGGTACCGTATGAGGGAAAATATGTAGACAAAATTAAAGGTATGGGGTTCAGTGAATTTCTCTGTATATTGCATCTGGTGTTCGCGGTCTGGTTGATGATAACAGCTCTCTGGGTCCTGGCAAAGCCACCGATCTTCCCCTGGTGGATCACGGATATAAATATCATATCATCAGGATTGCTTCTGGCAGTGGGTATAACCTCAGTAATGATTTTCTTTAATTTTATAAAAATAACAAATGTTCACAGGATACTGGCTCTCGTAAATATTATCCTGCTAATTGCATTCTATCTCTATTTGAGTCAGTTTTTGGTTTCAAGCGAATATAACAATCTTATACTCAATAGACTTTACAACAATTATAGCTTCGGATTCGTCACGCTTATACTCTTTACTTTAATCATAAGCGTGCCAAGCCTTCTTACATTTCTCAATAAGCCAACTGGAGAAAAGAAAACTGGATTCCTTATCTCTAACTTATTAATACTCATCGTCGTGCTTGCAGCCCTTAGCGCATATTATCTTTATCTGGATAAACAAAAAGATAAGCTGCTGGTAGATAAGCTCGGTAAAAACGGTGAGTACAAACTCTACAGTTTTGAGCAGGGTGCATCCTGGGGATATCCCTATTTCCTTGATGCACCCGGGGATACTACAGGACATCAGATCTCAAAAGGTACCTATGAAGCGATGCAGTTCTTACTAAATAAAGAGACGGGTAAGGTTATATCATGGTGGGATTTTGGACTGGATATCAAAGCCGCAGGTAAGGAGCCTGTGATTAGCTATGCCTCAAATGATATAAAGCTGACAATAGCGAGACCTGCATCCTTGTACGATAAATATGAGCCGAACGAGAAAGTGGCTGATGTCTCCAGATTTTTCACCACTAATTCAGAGGATACAGCAAGAGATATTGCTGAGAAATACGGGGCTGACATAGTGTACATATCAAGGCAGAGAATGAGTAATTTGTTCCCGGTCATGCTAATGGCGGCTGACCCGGGCTTTAGCTTCCAGAATAACCCCGATGTACAAAGCCCTGGAGCATTGGAGAAAAAATACTACGAGCCATCAATTGCATACAGGTTTAATAATGGTGCAGAGCTGAAATACTTTGAGAAAATATTTGAAAATAAAGATGTATATATCTATCAGTTAAAGAAATAATCAGCAGGCATCACTCAATCAACACTACATCAACCTCTTCGCCTGCGCTCAACCCCTCGATATTCGGCGGGATTATCACGAACCCGTCAGCCTTTGAGACCGAACTCAATATCCCCGCTCCCGATGTTGCAAGAGGGATGGCTTTACCATTTTCTAACTTCACTCGGGCGAACGTTTTATACCCGGTCCTTGAAGTTATCTTCTCAGATAACACGGCGCGAACGCACCTGTCGGGCTCATCTGGCAGGCTTGCGAGCTTTCGCAGCCCCGGGCGCGCAAAAAAGTAAAGCGCCACTATGCCTGCGACCGGATAGCCTGGCATGCACACAACAGGCTTGCCGCTGATAATACTGAGCGCCGTGGGCTTGCCCGGGCTTATGCCGACGCCGTGGACGAGCAGCTCTCCCATGGAGCCAACAACTGAAGGGACGTAATCCCTTCTCCCCACGGATGTCCCGCCGCTTATAATGATCATATCGACATCAAGATTAGATTTAATAGCCTCTCTTATCTTTTCAGGATCGTCGGTCACGATATCAAGCAGCCGTGGGAGCCCTCCCCATTTCCTGATATACAGTGAAGCCATCAATCCGTTGGTCTCAAATACTTCTCCTGCCTTAAGTTCCCTCTCCCCCCTCGGTACAAGTTCCTCGCCGGTCGGGATAACTGCCACAAGGGGCTTTCTCATCACATTTATGCTCTGGATGCCAAGTGAGGCAAGAACCGCTATATCGCAGGGGCGCAGCCTCTGGTTTTTTCTGAGCACAGCCTCGCCTCCCCGGACATCCTCTCCTATCTCCCCGACGTTCTTGAGCGGGTGCACCTGCGCATATATCTCAACGCTCCCGCCGTGTGAGGCTGTATCCTCAAGCATTACCACAGCGTCCGCACCCTCAGGTACAGGCGAACCTGTATGCACCCGGATGCACATACCTTTCTCGATACTCTGCCCGAGTTTAAGTACGACTGGCGAGCCGCTGCCAGCGCCCAGGGTATCAGATGCCCTGACGGCATAACCATCCATAGCAGCGCGCCTGTAATGGGGTACATCAATGCCAGCGATTATATCCTCTGCAACGCTCCTGCCGTCGCAGTGCTCGACAGGTAGAAGCTCGTGCCCGGAAACCGGTTTAATCACATTTAAAAATATCTCCTTTGCCTCATCCGCATTCATTCTTTTTTTGAACATCATCCACCCGATACCGGAGGGAATATGGCAATCTCATCGTCGGTATGCAGCTCTGTCTCCATGCCCTCAAGTCCTGAAACATCCCTTCCGTTCAAAAAAACATTCATGTAAGGTCGAAGTTTATCACCGTTAAAGAGCAGGCTCTCCAACCCCGGAAACTTTTTACAGATCTTATCGAGAATTTCTCTCACGGTCATGCCCTCCAGTACAAGCTCTTTTGTTTTAGTATGTTCCCGCAGGTTTGCGAAAAACCTGATCCTGATCTTTGGCATAAATTAAGAATATCTCCTTAAACCATAAATGCTATGAATACGTTCAAACTATGTTATATTAATGGATAAAAGAGATTTTGCTTTATATCTGGGTTTTATTCTAATCGTCGCCCTTGCGTTCTCCCTGCGGCTTTACAACCTCGATGAGAGGGTATTCCACCACGATGAGGCTGCGGTAGGTTATTTCACGTACAAGCTCTTCAATGACGGGACTTATTCTTACGACCCCTCATTCCACGGTCCTTTCATGTACTACGTCACTGCTGAGATGTACAGGCGCATGGGGGATACCGTATATTCATCCCGCTTCCTCCCTGCGCTTCTCGGAGCCTCGATGCTCTTCCTGCTCGTCCCGCTCAGAAGATACCTGGGAACGAGAGGAATGGTACTGGCAGCGTTCTTTTTTGCCCTCTCACCATCGTTCCTCTATTACTCGCGGTTCTACAGGGAGGATATCTTCATCTCTTTCTTTATCCTGCTGGCGCTGGTATGTGCGGTCAAATATGCCGAGACGTATGCTGAGAGGAAGTACTCTTTTCTAAGGATTCTTTATTTATCCCTGGCAGGCATTGCGTTTGCATCCATGGCTGCGCTTAAGGAGAACGCGTATATCGCAATGGCGCTGGTAGCGTTCTTTTTGCTGCTGCTTTTTATCAGGGAGAAATGGTACGTGGGTCTGATCGGGCGGATCAAAAGCAGGGATGAACGATTGCTCATTCCAGCCGCTGAGGGATTGTTTTTCGTTCTTGTTACCCTGATAGTTTTCTCGCTCTTTTATACAGGAGATATCTTTAATTTCTCAGGCATTAGAATGGCAGTCGAAAAAGCTTTGACCCACTGGTACGAGATGCATAAGATAGAGCGCATCGGCGGACCTTACTTTTTTTACCTTCCGATAATCGCCCTGTATGAGCTTCCTGTGCTGATCTTCGGCGTGCTCGGAGCGGCATACTACGGTTGCTGCGATGGGAAAAAAGAGAAATTGCTGACAGTGTTTCTATCGTACCTGGTGGCAGTGGATATAATGTATATAATAGCGGATTATTACCCTGCACTGAGCAGGTACTTGCCCATCTCGTACGTCCCGGCGGCTATCGCCGTATTTCTTCCACTGCTTGTTTTCGGCATTCTCTCGGTGCTTCGGTCCCGCAACCTGTTCTTTTCTTTCCTCATCTACTGGACGGTAATGAACCTGGTGGTTTATTCGTACGTACAGGAGAAAGTCCCCTGGCTGGTACTGAACCCGCTTTTGCCTCTTGTTATAATCGCAGCCGCTTATGCCGGAGAGATCATCCCCAGATTGGAGCTTAGATATCTGAAGGGGGCTGTTGCTCTTATTGTCCTCGTTATCAGCCTGTCGTATTTCGCTTATTCAAGCGTTCTTTTGAACTATTACGATTATACCAACCCTGCAGAACCCCTTATCCAGGCGGCACAACCTCCGCAGAAATATTCCCAGTTCCTTGATAAGTTCTTTAGGATATCTTCCCAGTACCAGAACCAGTCTACTGAGGTCCAGGTCATGGATACCGAGATGGAGACGCAGTTCCTGTGGTACCTGCGCCACTACGGAAATGTTAAATGGAAGGTGAATCCGGATGCAGAGCTTAACGCCCCGCTGATAGTGGTGCACGACTCTGATGGGAATGAGACCGAAGCCGATGTTGTCCAGCGCAACCTCAGCAGCGGTTATGAGAGGCTTGACAGCGCAAAGATGTCGTGGTACTGGTTCAAAGCCTCGGATATCAATCTGGATTACTTGCTCTACAGGAAAATGGACGGACCGCCTGGTGAGTACAGGTTCGTTCTATTCTACAAGCCGAGGATAATCAATGGTAGCGCTCATACGCAGCAATAGATGGTAGCCATCGCAGAGTCCTTTGATCTGTATTCCGGTCTATTGCCGTCGAAATGCTCGTCTGTCACTGTCAGGTTCGATACTCCGGATATCCGGAAGAGCTTCCATCCCGCAGGTTTACCTGATACGCTGTACCCATCTCTCTGGTAAGCCCTCAGTATTTCGTTGCCTGAAGTGCTCACCCCGTAACAGAACGGCTCAATTGTGCGAAGACCGCCGCTGTAATCAAAGCGGATGATTTGCTTTGAGCGAATAGCAGAGCAGATAACCGGGTTCATATCCTGTGCCTTCCCCTTATCAGAATAATATCATAGTCCCAATATTGCATCGTACCTCCACTTCCAATTTATCAGATACAGTTTTCTTTGTAGATAAAGAGGTAAGTAATTATCTATTTTACCGGCTTAGATCTGTCAAATAGATTTAAGTATGTATATCTATCTGCGTAAGGTTTAATAGATGCCAGACCAAACCAATAATTGGGGAGGTGAATATCAATGGTCAAGGAATTCGAGTGCAGGTCAGCGGGTGTGGATTGTCCATTCATGGTTAGGGACGAGAATGAGAATGAGCTAACTTCACTGGCACAGCAGCATGTCAAGAATACGCATCAAAAGAATATGTCAAGGGACGATGTACTCAGAACAGCAAGGGACGTGTAGGCAGCTATTGCCTACCCCTTTTTAGGAGTTTTATCGAAAATAGATTATGGGATAGCGCGGATTTGAACCGCGGTCTAAGCGTCCCAAACGCTCAAGGATGGACCAGGCTACCCTACTATCCCGTGGGGCGTCTAATCTACAGCCTGATAAGATAAAAACCTTTACTCTTGATACAGGCAATTATTCACGATATTCTTTAATTCCCTGCCTCATGCCCCAGGATGCCCACATCAAACCCAGTATGGCTATCATTACGAGAAGGACGACCAGAACAACGGCAACTTTTTGAAAAAGGCTGAATGACGCAGCAAAGAATGCAACGTAAATTATTGCAAATATCAACCCGCCGAATAAAACCACGATGGATACAGCGACTCTTGGCTCAAGTCCCGGTGGCACTTCTTGACTTTCATTTTGGCTCATATATCATGCACCTCCTCCCGGTATCTGTCGAATTTTAAGTAACTTCACCACTCTTATAGATAGGACATATATCTAATATTATTTTACGCCCGCCCTAAGAAGAATATATGATGGCCAATAAAGTAATAGTTTCGCTGTAGTCCGACAAAATCTTTATCCCTCAGACGACATTTGAGAAAGGCGGACAACAGGTGACGGATACGCTTTTGGGAGCGAACGGAATTTCATATATAATCCTTGCGCGTCCTCTCTAAGTGTGCAGCTTCAAGCGTTTTTAAAGTACTCTATCGCAACCCGTAGCAAGGGCGCTACGTGTTCACCAAACATCGTTCTCCGCTTCATCGCTCCCTGGTGCGCCTTCCCCATCAGCGTGCTTGTCCTGTACCTCTGGCGGCGCGCCCGGGTGGGGGAGGCGCTCCCGTCTTGGCTCATATTTCAGACAAACAGTCAAAACTATAAAATCGTCCTACGATTCTCTTTTTTCGATTATTTCAACAATATGGCATTACTATGATTTAAAATAATTCAATCTTTTCAAATTAAAAAACCAAATAGAAATCATAACTATAACAGCTACCGTTGAATAAGTTACAATTTCATTAGCAATAAATTGATTGGCAACAAAATAAGAAATTACGACCAGTGTATACCATGCAAACCTGAGAGTATGTTCTTTAATACTTTTAACAATTTTTTGTTTCATATTTTGGTATTCTTTTTTTGCGGAAATGTGCCAAGCAACAACGCTCAAATGCCACACTGCAACATTTGCTACATAGAATACTAAAAATTTAGCATTTATAGCAATAAAAGCAAAGTACGTTAGCAAGAACATTAAGAAAAAAACAACTACATCGATAAAAAACCGAGTGTAATTTTTTGTATAAGGATACTTGTCCATAAGCTCATGATAGAAAACCCAATCCGAAATGATGAAAAAATATGTTGTTACAAATAGAAAAAAACTATAATGTTGTTAGCTGTTAATGAAAAATTTTTTAAATAATCTATAAAGAAAGTAAAGCTTGTACCTACAATTATCGCAAATATTATGTCTATAAAATCCACAAAAACATTTGATATGTTTTTACCATGCATGTTTTTCTGTTAATCCATATCAACCAGCTTTGTTATATAACTAAGCAACTTGTTACTATAATAGTCTCATGATCGCACATTTTCTCTGATATTAAAACCCCTGTTATTTGCCTTGAAAACATATTTGCAAAATTGTGTGCAGTTTTTATGGAATATTTATAAGAGAGCTACAATTATGCAACCGCATAAAAGGACTTTCCTCTTAACAGCCGCACCAACAAATATTAATCCTGAAATGTACAGTATAAATTGAGGTGTTAGGAATGCCAACAATCGTCCATTTTGACCTGCCTGTAGATGATATTGAGAGAGCGAAGAAATTCTACGAAAAGCTGTTTGATTGGAAATTCAATAAAGTGCCGATGCCAGAACCCTTCTGCCTTATTGAGACCAGAGATCTGAACGGGAACCCTGCAGTAGGTGGCGGGATGGGAAAAAGAAGATTGCCTGGACAGCATATTATGAACTACATCGGTGTACCCTCTATTGAAGAATACATTACAAAGGTAAAGAAGCTGGGTGGTAATATCATCACTCCAAAGACAGCAGTACCCGGATGGGGTTATCTTGCAGTCTGTGTTGATACCGAGAATAATACATTCGGACTCTGGCAGGAAGATAAAAACGCGAGGTAATGTTCTGGAAGGGACTTAAATCGGAGGGGATTCTCTGTATTAAAAATTATTATTACACTTTTGCCACATCTACAGCGCTTGTTTCTAGTTTTTCTTCTTCCTGCGTACTTACGATTTAGTATATAAACAATCATGTGCATCTTCGGTCACATGGTAGGTCAAGTTTGCGAATACTGCGGAAGTAAATTCGATAAACGAGGTATAGGCAGGCATCGAGCATCGTGCCTCAAGAAAAAACAAAAAGAGCTGGAAGCGGCTGATAACCACAATGGGAGGGCTGTCCAGGATGCAAAGATCCGAGAGCTGTTCGAAAAGGCAAAACTGCTGGAGCACATGCTCGATGATTTAACCTCTCAAATTGTTGAATTGATCAAAGAGGCTGAATGAGTGACCGGGATAGGTTATAAAGAAATAATCATCAGTTTTTTAAAATATTATGGATATACGTAAACGCATTTTCTTATTCCGCCACTGAAATAGATAAGTTGATTTCTCTGGATTTTCTCGGCTTGCGTGTGTGCTTCGAAGATTCGGTTTCTCCTTATCTTATTCCATCGTCTTTCTTTCAAGATGCCCTACCCAGCTGGAAGAGCCTTCGGGCAATCAGGATGAGCCATATCTCCAAAGGCACGAGAGAACCGAGAGAGAAGAGGAGACCGATCATCCCTGCTGTAGGCGGTACTAACGACATTACACCCAGCAGGATTCCCACAGAAGCGGTCACTCTGCTGAAGAGCGTGCTCCGCAGCATGACCACTGCGATGATAAGCAGGGCAACGCCCTCGAGGATATACCCCACGACGAAAGCAGTACCAGTCCAGATGGCAAGCATTGCCTGCCCTGCTGCCAGGAACATGGCTCTCTGCTCATCTGTTGTCGCAGTCGCGTATTGGTCGCTGAGTGAAAGCATGTTGAAAGCCGTGCTCGATGCGAAGTAGGCTGCTATCCCTAAGAAGCCAAGTGTCGCAGCGATTGCCATGAACGATTGACTGGCTCGTCTGAGGGCTGCGTAGAGGGCGAGCAAGACCAGAGTCATAAGAACCAGGTCAACAATGAGCAAGAGATCCATGTCGAGGAGCCCAAGAAGCCTGTTGTTCTGAAAGAGCGTGAACCAGTCGATGACTGTACCCGGTGGCGGATGGATGATGAAGACAATTATCTGGATTGGAATGAACACTGCTGCGATGAAGGCAGCCGTTCCGCCGACTCTATAGAGACTCTTCCAGGCGGGGTCTCCAGTTTCGGCATCAGTAACCTGATTTAGTTTTAAGGGCAACATTTAATTATCCTCCTTATTTTTTGGGCGGTTACAGGCAGAACTTTGATAGCAACCCTGGCAGCTGCGCCCCTGCACATTACAAAATCACTTCTTGCTCTGTAGAATCCCTTTAGCCCAGCTTGCAGCCCGCTCCAGTTCTCCCTCTTTCAGCGGTCCCTCATTACCCTTTACTATGAAGCCCTCCGGCGGCGCAACCAGATGACCGCCTTTACCTTTCAAACTGTCCGCGATGCGCCCGGCGGCATAGCCGAAGAGTTTTGCTACAAACATTTTCACCCTTGTATCGAATGAAGCCACATTGATATTTTTAAGAGCATTTGCGGGTATTTTGCTGAGGAACTCCTGGATAGCCGGTGTCGGTTTGCCCCCCTGGGTAGGTGAACCGACTATGAGGAGGTCAATAGGTTCCAGTTCCGAGGGGTTCACTTCTCCTACCCGGAGTACTTTAACCTCACCGAATGGGGCAATAGCTTCGGCTACAGCCCTGGCGATCTTCTCCGTATTTCCATAGACTGAGTCATAGATAATTAAAGCCTTCATCCCATATTCTTTATTTGACTCTTCCTTTAATAATGTTCTCTTATGTTTCTGAAGGTAAGCATGCCTCGCAAAAAAGCTATAGCCAGTTTTTAAATAGCCGTATGATTACGGTTAGTTTAGGGCTTTATATAATATCATCGTGTTCATACGGCTATTTAAAAATCGCAAGTGGGAGAAGATATTGAACATGGATTCTGTATGGTATATATCAGAATTCATATTCATTACTCCCACTAGCGGAATGGCGAAGGTATTGATACATACGCAAAAATAAAAAGAGGACAGGTTTCCTGCTCAGTTTTTGTTATGCCGCTTCAATATGAAATAACATGCCAATAACCCGACTATGAAAATCCCCTGTCCGAACCCGGGAGTTGGAGCCGGAGTAGTTGCCACAGGTATTGGAGTTTCCGTAGCCAGCGGGGTTTCTGTAGGTATCGGAGTTGTAACTATTGAAGTTTTTGTAACATTCGGGGTTGCAGTCGATACTGCTGTTACCATCGAGGTGGCGGTCGTAGTTGCTATTGCAGTTGATGTTGTACCTGGACCAGGCCCTATTGCCGTTAAAGCCGCACCTGGATTAGTGGCATGGTTAGTTTGGTTCTCAAATTGCATTCCATAAGAAGTGCGCGGTCCTCCATTTGCAGGATTAACATGGCAGATGCCGCAGCTAGCGTTTGTGCTAAAAGTTGAGTTGTAAGCGTCCAGATATTGCGGATATGCCAAAGCCCCCGGTATCCAGAACAGAGCTACTAATGCTATCAAAAATAATTCAAATACTATGTTTCTACTCATTTGTTATCTCTCCTATTCTCTCTTTGTAGTGAGCTCCGCTTGGAGCACCATTTCCAGTAGCCATAATGCTTGGTGCAGCGATGCTCATTTTCTATTTTCCTCCTTTTTATTGCCTTATTACAGAGGTATAACATAGTTCTTAAACTTCCGTAAATTATGGGCAATTAGCCGAAGATGAGCGAAGATAAATATAGATGCATTGCCACAAGTCTGCGTTCATCTGCGGTTTTGTTTTTCATAGATATTACGGTTATCTTCGAACTGCATTATACAGGGCAATGATTATGGTTGTTTGTAGAGCTTCATCAGTATAAATCTTGTGACTGTTTTTGAATTTATTTTTCGTTTATTAAAACTTATTTTAGTTTTATATTGTCCATAAACCGATTTTTTGAAAAATTGGGAGCTAAAAACAGTGTTCCTTAAATAATGAGGAAATGACATTATCTAAATGTATATCATCTTTCTTAGCAGCTAACACTTTTTCACACTTCAGCATTAACCAGTTATCTGAAAACCGCGGCGCTGCGCAGGATCACCCAACCTCCCATGGGCGCGCCGCCTACATCAGTGGGCTTGTTCTGCACTTCTGGCGGCGCGCATGGGCGGGGTGTGCTCCTGTCTGAGCTTATATCCGCGGTGAATCGCAAGGCATCCCGGCGCGTACCTGCTATATTTTTAAGGTTTAAAGTGCTAAGAGCCATAGTGGTAAAATGAAAAGCAAAATGGTTACCATCAATGAAGTTCTTGAGGAGACTGAACAATTAGACATAGATGACAGGGAGTACCTTCTAAATATTCTTTCCAAAAGATTAGTTGAATTGAGGAGGGCACAAATATCAAAAAGGGCAAAAGAAGCTGTCGGTGCATATAAAAAGGGGACAGTAAAGAGCGGCAAATTCAACGATTTGTGGAAAGACCTGAATGATTGAACTCGTTTGGGATGAGAAATTTAAGCGAATATATAAAAAGTGGAGCCGGAAGCATCCAGATTTAGTGGAGCAATTCAAGGACCAAATGGAATTATTTGCAACCGATCCATTTCATTCCTCTTTAAAAACACATACTTTGAGTGGCGTCTTGAAAGGATTGTGGTCATCTCGAATAAATTACGAACATCGATTGGTCTTTAAATTCATGGATAAACAAAAAAAGAAAGTCTTACTGATAGATTTAGGTACACACGAAGAAGTGTACTAAAAGAAAGGGAGTGTAACGAAATTTTTGCAAAGCTTAGCGTTGCGTGTTCACAAGTCATCGTTCTCCGCTTCATCGCTCCCCGGCGCCGTCTCTATCAGAGGATGCGGGCTTGTAACGTGCGTCTGGCGGCGTGATGGAGCGGGGGAGCTACCGTTTTGGCGCATATACAATAATTGACCGTCAGGATTCAAAAATTATATGCAACTAAAAAAACATAAACATAACTTCAATCTCAAAACTATCTCCTAAATTCAAAAAGTTCTGATCTGATATTACCAAGTATTTTACCTTTTGAATCTATTCCACGAATCCCTCTTTTTCTAATTTGTTCTTCAAGTAATATTATCTCCGTCTCGTTATGGATGCAATTGAGTAGAAATAAAGCTGATAATGATTCGATAACATTTAATAGATTTCCGTCGCTTTTATAAATAAATCCGTTATGTTTTACCTTGTTATAAGCATCCCACCACAGAGGATAGCGTTTATCCGTCCAATATAGAAAAGGTGTTATAATTTCATCTGTTGCTATTATTTTAATTTCTTTATTACTCAATATTACTTTTTTATCTGATTCGATATCCTTAAAATTTGAAAATTTTAAATCATACACATCGTTCAATTGTTTTTTATTTTTCTTATTATAAATTTCGTGAACAATAACCCAATTTCTAAAAAAGGTATCTATTTGACTTCCTATTCTAATCAACAATTCAGCAAGCCTTGGAGAATATATGTTTTTCCTTTTACTATCTATATAATAGTCTATTGGAATATAATTTAAAAAGTCTATAACATCTCTTTCAAGTATTTTAAAAATATTTACACTATATCCAGATTTGTACATGATATTCCATATGTTTTTCAAACCATATCATTTATTATTTTCACATTGGCTTTCTTTAGTATAAACATAACTTCAATCGGTCATAACCCTGTCTTAATTCAACCCCTCCCTCACCCCTTATACTCCCCGCTCACCACTTCCTTAATCCTGTCCGCCGTCTTCGGCCCAACAAGCCCCACCTTCATCAGCTCCTCCCGTGACGCCAGCATGACCTTTTCCACGCTCCCGAAATGCTGGAGCAAATTCTTCGCCACAACCGGTCCGATCTCAGGAATGGATGAGATCACATATTCCTGCTGTTCTTTAAGCGTGGGGGCTGTTTTCTTCCCGTGCAGGCTTATCCCTGTCTTGTTATCTATCTGTTCCCTTTTCGCTATTACGCTTATCAGCGCCGCCGTATCCTCTTCATCCTTGCTGAAGATTATCGGCACCCCGAAGTCAATCGCAATGGAGGAGAGGACGCCGCGTATGGCATTGGGATGTATCTGCCTTGTCGTGTAGAGCCCTTCGCCTTCTATTATCAGGAGAGGGCGTTCAAAGGTGCGTGCAAGGTCTGATATCTGACCGAACAGGTCTCTCCCGTCCATGAGCGTGCCCAGGAAATCATCCACGGTTTTTCTCTCGATGCCAGCCCGGTCGCTGACCACGTAGTCCCCTACCTCCAGTGTCCGCAGTACCACTTCCATTCCTTGTTTTTCAAGCGCCCGCGCTACCTGGGAGCGTATTTCCCTCTGGTCAACATACACCTTGGGGACAGTCTCAGGCTGTTGTACCGGCATCTCCTCTTCAGGATAATCCAGCAGCTTTTTCTGTCCGCCGGCATCGGGTTGCAGATTTGAATCCTCTGCATCTTTTGTTCCTGGGTGGAGCGCAAGTTCGCCGTTAAAGTTCCTCATGGTCCTCAGCATGGTTTTCTCTTTCCTGCTGCTGCTCCAGTGGTATGCCTCGTCCTTTGACCCTTTTGCCATGAGGATTACCACGCGCCCTGTGTGCTTTCTCCCTGTCCTGCCTTTCCTCTGGATGCTCCGTATCTCAGAGGGTATGGGCTCAAAGAACACTACAAGGTCGGTGGCAGGGATATCCAGCCCCTCCTCAGCCACTGAGGTCGCCACGAGGGTATTATACTCTCCGTCCTTGAATTTCTGGATGATCTCGACCTGCTGCTTCTGCGTCAGACCCGTATCCCCGTATTTGCTTGCCTGCCCCACGAACCTGACAGGCTTTACGCCAGCCACTTCCTTGAGAGCATTTGTAACAAGCTCAGCCGTATCCCTGTAGTTGGTGAAAACGATGACGCGCGATTGCGGTGCCTCAAGCACCTGTTTTTCCACGAGCTCCCTCACGGCGTTGAGTTTCGGGTTGTTGCCGTCGCAGCCCGCGAGATGGTGCAGTGCCTGGCGCATGTTCAAGTCTTCCATGAGCCTTTTTGCAGCCTTGCTCCCGTTCTGAGACCTCGCCTCGTTCTCAAGGCGCTCAAAGTATTTTGAGAGCGCAGATGCGCCCTGTGTCTCCGATATCTCTATCGCATGGCTTATCTTCAGCACCTCGGCGATGAGGGATACGCCCTTGTATACTTTCTGGTCAGGGGATGAGCGAAGCTGCGACTGCATCCTCACCTGAAGATCAAGCATCTCCCTCTTTGACAGCTTCTTCTGGTAAGGGGAGGTAAAACCGAGTTCGCACAGTTTGTTAATCCTGTCCGACAGCACGCTATCCATTATCTGTTTCAATCCCTTGATCTCCACAGGGACGGATACGTACCTCCACTCGATATCCTTATCAAAGATGTACGGTCTGACATCTGGGTCAGAATCCGTCCTCATCTCGACCGCGCTGATGTGCAGGTTTGAGCATACCTCCTGTATCTTCTCCTGACCGCTGCCCGGGCTTGCTGTTATTCCCAGTACGAGAGGCTCTTTGTTCTGCTGGGCGTACTTCTCAGCTATGTACACGTATGAGTAATCCCCCGTAGCCCTGTGAGCTTCGTCAAAGATTATGCACGAGACGCCCTCAAGATCTATCCTCTTCCCCAGGAGGTCGTTCTCGATCACCTGCGGCGTGGAGACAACAACCTGGGCGCTTTCCCACATCGAGGCACGCTTCTGGGGAGGCGTGCTGCCCGTGAACAGCACTATGGTCTCGGGAAGAATGGTAAGGACGTTCCTGAAGAAAGAGGTATGCTGCTCAACAAGGGGTTTTGTGGGCGAGAGGAGGAGGACTTTTCCTTTCGGGAGGCGTGATATCATCACAAGAAGGGCGACTATGGTCTTACCAAGACCTGTCGGGAGAACGATGAGTGTCGATTTCTTGAGGGCTTCTCCTGCCAGGGAGAGCTGGTATAAACGCTGTTCCACCGCATCTGGTTTTATAAGAGGGTGGGTAATGTACTGCGCATCGCTCATCCGGTAAATAATATCTCTTATGATTATAAATTTAATGTGAGCGGGGTGAAAGTGATGGTAAGAAGTAATGGTAAGAAGTAATTAATATGGTAAGAAAAGTTAATATATCCATAGCAAGATTAGACATGTACAATCATGATATTGCGGAGGTGAAAGAGCATGTGCAGTGTCGGCGATGCATTCAATATCGAAGTAACATCACTTGAGGCAAAGTTCTACAAGTGCGCAGATTGCAGTAACGAATTCAGGGGCGTTGGAAGAAAAGTGATATGCCCTTCCTGCCATTCAGCCAATGTAAGCCAGATGTTTAAAGATGATTAAAGAAGAATGACCCCGTTAGATAACAATGAGATGCTCCTGCTGCGGGGGAAAGAAGGTACCCTCGGTATCGTAAAGGTAGGAGAGAACAACCAGTTTTACCTTGAGACAGAGCAGGAGGAAATACTCCTGGCGCTTGAGCCCGATGACCTGCTTGTAGCCTCAGGCTTCGGAACTGATGAGAAGACCATAAACGGCTTGAAGTGCGTCCTCTACATGATACGCGAGGTAGGTTCGCCTTTTATCGTCCTGCCGAAGAAACATCCTGCATCAAAGAGGCTTAAGATAGTGGTCTCGGCAGGAGGAAGAACGCGGGTCAGTTGCAGCATAACGCCGGGCACGCATCCTGAGCAGGATATATTGTGCGGTGCTGATGAGTTCGACGGCGTTGAGATAATGGGAGTAAAAGGAGGAGTGGAGTTCAATAACCTCACCGGAGGTTTGATCGAACGCATTCCCTTTGAGGTATGAAGTACGATGTTGCGGTCATCGGCGCAGGTCCTGCGGGGGCTATGGCTGCAAAATATGCCGCTAAAAACGGTGCCAAAACCCTGCTTATAGAAGAGCATGCCAGCATCGGCTCCCCGGTGCAGTGCACAGGGCTGATAAGTACGGCTGCACTTCGGGAATGCGAAACAGGGGAGGGCGGTTTTGTCCTGTCGAGGGTGAGAGGGGCTTTTGTATATGCTCCGAACGGGGAGGAGCTTATCGTGCGCGGAAAAGAGGTAAAAGCGTACGTTATCGACAGGAAGGTATTTGACAGGGCTCTTGTTGAGCGTTCGCTGGATGAAGGTGCTGATCTCCTTCTAAAAACGCGCTTTACAGGCATGAGCCAGGGGAAAATATCGGTGATATCTTACGGCGAGAGAGAGGAGATACAGGCTGATGTTATTATCGGGGCAGACGGAGTACAGAGCAGCGTTGGCAGGGCTGCCGGGCTTTTGCGGTGCGAAAAATTCCTGTCTGGGATACAGTTTGAGGGGAATTATTCTGCAAAAGACCCGGAATTCGTGGAAATATTCACCGGGAATGGCATTGCTCCCGGCTTTTTCGCATGGGCAGTGCCTTTCGGCGGCATGGCGCGCATAGGTCTTGCTAAAAATCCCGGCGGCGCTCAAGCAAGCTACTACCTTGAGAGATTGCTGAAACACCCTGCTGTGGCTGCAAGGTACAGGGGTTCGCGCACAGAGCACGTCGCCGGAGGCATCCCCCTTGGCCCGCCTGATAGAACCGTTAAAGGCAGCGTGATGCTCGTGGGTGATGCTGCCGGGCAGGTTAAACCCACATCAGGGGGAGGTATCTACATGGGTGCTGTGTGCGCGAAGATAGCTGGCGAAGTGGCTGCAAGGGCAGCGCGCAAAGAAGCGGGGCTGGAGGAGTACGAGAAGAGGTGGCGCGGCGCGATGGGACGGGAACTTTCCACAGGCATGAGGCTCCACAAAAGCATCGGGAAGCTGAGCGATGAGAACCTGAACGAGTTCGTATCGTTCCTGAACCAGCCTGAGATAAGGGAATGCATCACGGAATACGGCGATATGGATCATCCCTCGGTGCTGTTCCAGAAGCTCATAAGCAGCGGGGACAGGATGCGGCTAATCAGGCTGCTTGGCGTTGCATTCAGGACGCTCTTCTGAGGAGAGAAGAATATAATAAGAGTGAAAGAGTATAAGGCAGAGCATTCCAGTACGATCAATAAAATGACCCCGAAAGTTCTAGTTCTAACAGGCTACGGCATAAACTGCGATATCGAAACCCGGCATGCTTTCAGGATCGCGGGCGCTGACGCGGAGCGGGTGCATCTCACTGACCTTATCAACGGGACAAAGCAACTCTCCGAATTCCATATCCTGGCGCTCCCAGGCGGGTTCTCATTCGGGGACGATATCGCTTCAGGCAAAGTCCTGGCTAACATGATAAAGTACAACCTCGGAGAACAGGTGCAGGAGTTCATCGGAGAGGGTAAGCTGATACTAGGTATATGCAATGGTTTCCAGGCGATGGTAAAGATGGGACTGCTGCCTGGATTTGACGGCGATTACACGGCGCAGGAGGTCACGCTCACCTTTAACGACTCTGGCAGGTTCGAGGACAGGTGGGTGCACCTGCGCGCCAACCAGAGGGCAAAGTGCGTTTTCACGAGAGGGATAGAGAACATATACCTCCCCGTGCGCCATGGCGAGGGGAAGTTCGTGGTCAAGAACCCGAACGTGCTTGCAAGGCTGAGGAAGGGCAACAACATCGTGTTCCAGTACACGGACGGCAAAGGGAACCTGGCGGGCTATCCCCACAACCCCAACGGTTCAGTGGAGAACATAGCGGGCATATGCGACAGCACGGGCAGGGTCTTCGGCATGATGCCGCATCCCGAAGCTTACCAGCACAGGACGAACCATCCCAGGTGGACGAGGGAGGAATTGCCTGAAGAAGGGGCAGGGGTTGCGATATTCAGGAACGCGGTAGAATACGTGAGGGAGAATTTTAATTAAGCGCAAATCAGTGACGGAATGCAATACCAGATAAGTTTAAATCACTTGTACAATTATTTGATTGTTTATGTCAAATAATGTTAAAGAAACTGCGCGGTGGGAGAGACACAGAGGCGAGTTCTCAGTTATTGGCGTTCCGGCTATCATCGTAAGTATTGAAACATTCGTGCACCTGCAAAAAGATGCTGAAAAGATATTAGGCACTGGTGGCGCAGCTGTACTTTTTTATGAAGCTGGTAAGAACGCAGGTGAGCGGTGGATCAACCGGTTTCGCAAGGATTGGGGTTTAAAAGACCAAAGGTTCGTTGAAGCTGTTCAGAATTTCTATGCAGAGCTTGGGTGGGGTAAATTCAATATTGAGGTAAATAGCGAAGATGAATTCGTGGTCAGGGTTGAGAACTCGTTTATTGCAAGAGGTTATGGAAATTCAGAGGTTGCGGTCTGCCATTTCTTGAGGGGTTATAATGCAGGTCTTGCAGAGGTACTAAAAGGTAAGGACATAGATGCAGAAGAGGTAAGATGCATCGCCAGAGGAGATGAATGCTGCGAGTTCGTTATGAAAGGTATAGATTAATCTCTCAGCTCGGCTTTCAATTCGTTATAGAATTTCATAAGAATTATTGTAGCTTTATGTTCTTCATTCAGAGTAAAACTTCTGATCTGCTTCCCGATCTTTTTCTCAATGACTATGTTATTTTCAAGCAGTGGCTCAAGTACTCTTGCCACGCTGGAATGGTATAACCCGGTTCCTTCCGCAATCCCCGAGAGATAATTTATCTCGTCTTTATTTTTCAGTAAGTATTCCAGCACTGTCAGTTGCGCTGTTCTGCCAAATAATTTTTCAAGCGGGCTCATATTTTAATACTCATCCTATTTACGCCAGTTTATAAAATAAATTTTTGCTTGTGTTCATACATTCGCACTACATGAGTTTATATTCACATTGTTTAACCTATTATTACATAAAGCTTACTGCATATTTACACTAACTTGACGATTTATAGAAATATTTAAGTATTAGGACGTTCTAGTTATGATTGAGGTTTGTCCGCTCAGAGGACTTACCTGAAAAACGGGTGGAATATTTACAGGAGGATAAAATATGAATAAACGCATAGCCAATGCTATAGATTTCATGTCGTATCCAGCTAATAGCATGGAGGGAACATCTGTGGCATATAAGTTTTTGAAGAAGTACCAGTCATTTATCAGATTTCCGCTGCTTCTGCTATTATTGCTCACATCTGCAAACTCAGCAAGCGCCTCTCTTGAGATCGTTGATTTCTTTTCAGATTACACAAGCAGTGAGGTCACGATAAGATCCAGCCAGGATCATCACGGAAAAGCGGTTTTTCAACTTCTTGATGGAACAAATGTGGTAGAATCACAGGAAGTTCCATTTAAAGCCAGCGCAGGAGAAGAGGTTTCCAAAATAATATTATGGCAGAATAAACCACAGCACGATTATTATACTGCAAAAGTTAGCATATTTAATGATACTAAACTTCATGACAATAAAACATATCCTGTATCATACGGCACCGTTGCCATGCCAAGTTTCCATGTCGTTGATTTCTCGCCTTCAAACAAAGGCGTGCAGTTGCTTCTGCGACCTTTTAATCCGAGCGTCGTTGATATCAAAATAGAACTTCTGGATAGCAATGACATTGTATATGCAAAGACTCAAGAAGACGTATCACTCACCTCAAACACAGAGCTGAAAATAGACTGGCCGTTTCTATTGAACAATAAAGAGAAATATACTGTTCGTACAAAAATACTCACGCACAGGCTTTATGCGGAACCTTTGATCAATACATACGTTTCATCTTTCACAGCAGGTGATGATGTTGAGATACTGCCTGATGATGTTGAGGTCGATGAGTATGGCGCCAGTGTAACGCTTCGCGGCGAGTCACAGGTACCTTTTGATGGATTCGTTGATATATCTGCTATAAACAGGGCGACAAACAAGACAAAAACTTACCGGCAGCAGGTCGAAGAGATACTTGTCACAGGAAAAGAAGACACTGCAGGAGTTGTATGGAAAGAACTCGGATCAGGGACGTATGATGTCAGCATCCTGGCTGTAAATAAGGAAAATAAAGCGCTTGATAAATATGAAACGGTACTTCGCATTCCCGAAGTCGATGCGGTTTCTGAAACACCTGCGACATCGAGCACTCCTTCATTGACAGGATTAACAGGATTGACAGGATTCGTAGCAATTATCATTGTTATTGCAATACTTGCAGTATTAAGGAGAAAAAGAGGTGGTTGATATGTTCGATCTGATCATTCGCAGCCTGACACAGAGAAAAATGAGGACAGGGCTTACAATATTTGGCATTACTCTTGGCATCTTTGCTGTGGTCGTCATGGGCGGGATGTCCGAGTATAT
>JAPMTX010000025.1 GCA_026552855.1 Candidatus Methanoperedens sp.
GGTTAAGTTCTGGCTGAGCTGGTATTCACCTTCCTGATTAATTTCCTGACAGTTATTGATATTCGTGACTGCGTCCGCGCCGCCAACAAGTAGCATAATCAGCAAAATTATCCAAACAGCTATTCCGGGGATATGCCCCCCTCCATAAATGTTACTCATAGCACATCTCAACCTGCCTGTATATGTAAGAAAGCAGTCCCACCGGTACGTTTTTTAGAGACCACCGACCGGCGCTTCTAAAAAATTCCATTCTACTTAAAACTTTCGATTTAATTTTATAATGATACTCATCAGTACACTGGATATCCACGAAAGAATTTAAAAATAGTGAGGAACTATGTAAGGCAAAAACATTCAGGACTACACAATCAGAGCCAAATATCGCAACTTACTTATACATTATCATCTGTAAGAGGTACGTGAATATTATGAGAAAATTCTTGATTCTTTTCTTAGCCGTTATTGTATTGTTCAGCGGCTGTACAGGTGAGAAAACAGTAAAAAGTGGGGATAAGGTTTCTGTCGATTATATCGGAAGCCTTCAGAACGGAACGGTTTTTGATACATCCATTGAGAGCGTGGCAAAACAGAATAATATCTACATGCCGGACAGACAATACAAACCTCTTCAATTCACTGTTGGTAAAGGAGAAGTTATCAAAGGGTTTGATGAAGGAGTTGTAGGGATGAATGCAGGAGAGACCAAGACTCTAACTATTCCGCCTGAGAAGGGCTATGGTAATATGGATCCGAGGGCAATACAGACTATCCCGGTAGTAGAGAATATAACAGCCACAGAAACATACCCAAAGGTTCTTGAAGTACCACGATACCAGTTTGAAGGAACATTCGGTCAAAACCATACGACTGGCGATGTTGTTACCTGGCCGAGAACGAATGTTAACCTGACTGTTGTGAATATCTCTTCGAACAACATATCGTTATCTTACAACCTTAAGGTAGGCGATAATATCTCATCAGTAGGGGCGCCATGGAATGATACAGTCATAAAAATGGATGATAAAAACTTTACAATAAAACACGATGTCAGGACGAACAATACTATCCAGCTACAGGGAGTTCCCTGGAACAGCACCGTGATCGCTGCGAACAGCGAGAACATCACTCTGAGGCACAATGCCGTACCTGATACTGAAATCCGGTCCATGTTCGGGGAAGTGGTCAGGGTGCATTTCAACCAGACATCCATAGTACTTGACCGGAACCCTGAACTTGCAGGTAAGACCCTTATATTCAATGTAACCCTTAGGTCGATTAATGGGTCTAATAATAAATAGGAGACGATATGAAAGTAACTGTAAGTCTAATTAAAGCAGATGTGGGAGGATATCCCGGACACGCAAGCGTGCATCCGGATCTGGTCGAGACCGCGAAGAAAGAACTTGAGAGAGCGAAGAAAAGCAGGCTTATAGTGGATTACCATGTTCTCACCGCGGGCGACGACCTGCAGCTTCTGATGAGCCACACAAAAAGCTGCGATAACAGCGAGGTGCACGAATTAGCCTGGAACACCTTTGTTGCAGCGACAGAGGTAGCGAAGGATCTGAAGCTCTACGGTGCAGGACAGGACCTGTTGAGCGATGCCTTCTCAGGCAACATCCGCGGCATGGGTCCGGGTTCGGCTGAGATGGAGTTCACAGAGCGCAAAGGAGAACCGCTGATCGCGCTCATGATGGATAAAACAGAACCGGGTGCGTTCAATCTCCCTGTTTACAAGATGTTCGCTTCGCCTGAGAATACTGCCGGATTGGTGATAGATCCGAGCTGCCATAACGGCTTCAGGTTCGAGGTCTGGGACATAATGGAACACAAGCGCGTGTTCATGAACGCGCCTGAGGAATTATATTCAATGCTTGCGCTCATCGGCGCAAAATCGCGCTATGTCATAAAGCGCGTTTTCCCGAAAGAGGGCGGAAAGCTGCCTGCTGAAGAACCTGCGGCTGTGGTAAGCACGGAAAAGCTCTACCAGATAGCGGGCGAGTATGTGGGCAAGGACGACCCCGTGGCTCTGGTGCGCGGACAGTCGGGCTTTCCTGCGGTGGGCGAGATACTTGAGGCATTCGCATTCCCGCACCTCGTGAGCGGATGGATGCGCGGCTCCCACAACGGACCTCTGATGCCGGTCTCGTTCAAGGACGCAAGATGCACGCGCTTTGACGGTCCCCCGCGCGTTGTGGCTGCCGGCTTCCAGTTGAGCAATGGCAGGCTGGTCGGACCTGTGGATATGTTCGATGACCCTGCGTTTGATTATACGCGCTGGAAGGCGCAGGAGATAGCCGAATACATGCGCCGCCACGGAGCGTTCGAGCCTCACAGGCTGCCGCTTGAGGATATGGAGTACACCACGCTGCCCAAGGTGATGGAGAAGCTCAAGGGCAGGTTTGAGAGCGTAGAGTGAAATTCCAGGTCTAAAGTGTGGTATTTCATAAGCACTACAATCCAGCAACCTTGTAGAGCTCTGGATTTCACCCTATTTATATCAGTTCTTAACAACCTGATAGGGAGTTAAAAGAAAAGAGAGTATTTTATAAAGAATAACGCCTCAATATAAGGGGTTGAGTGGTTTTAACATAGATTCACCGATAGCTCTTGATAAAGCACTTGGATTAATAAAGAGGTTAAAAAGCAAATTCTATTTCAGGCGCGGCTCCGAGCAGGTCGCTCTTCCCGATTCTGTGGGCAGGGAACTCGGCGAGACCATCTTTGCCAGCTCCATGTCACCGGGGTCCGATATAGCGGCAATGGACGGTTTTGCGGTACACAGTGAAGACGGCTATCCCCTGAGAATAAAGGGACGCGCTTATGCGGAAGACATGCCTGTAACAATAGGAGAAGGCGAGGCTGTGGCGATAGCGACGGGAGCGTTCATGCCAGATGGCGCGGATGCTGTGCTGAAAATGGAGGATGCTAAGACCGAGAGAGGAATGCTGTACGGGACTAACTTAAAAAAATGGGAGAATGTGTTCCGCGCAGGCTCGGATTACAGGGTTGGAGACAGGATATTCGAGAAGAACCATCGCATCATGCCCCAGAGCGCCGCGCTCCTATACAGCCTGGGCATAGAGTGGGTGCCTGTGTATAAAAAAATAAGGGCAGGCATAATCTCCACAGGCACGGAAATACACAACGGCATGATAAAGAACACCAACTCCGTGCTTGTGCAGGGGTTCATGAGGGAGCTTGGGTGCAATCCCACGTTCATCGGCACAGTGCCGGACGACTACGACAGGACAAAAGAAATGCTGCTCCATGCCTGCGGGAATTACGATGCCGTGTTCACGACAGGCGGCGTCTCGGTAGGGGAGCGGGATTACATAGCCGATATCATAGCAGAGGCTGGGGAACTTGTATTCCACAGGGTAGCGATAAGACCTGGTAAACCGATCGCTGCCGGTATAGTGAATTATAAGCCCGTGTTCGCGCTGCCTGGCAAGCCCACGGGCGCGTTTGCTGCGCTTGAGATAGTGGTGCGCAGCTATTTCACCGATATACCCAGAGCCACGCGGGAGCTTGCCGTAAACGAGGACATTGAACTGCAGGAAAAAGGATTCAGTTATATACTTTTCGTTAAAGCTGGGGCTGACAGGGCGAATACCATGGGATATGGAAGCTCTGACATGAAGCTATTCAAGTCGCAGTATGAGACTGCCATCATAGCGTCGTCACCACGCTCTACTATAGCGGATGGCTACGTTATAACAGATAGAGATATTAAGAGAGGTGATATCGTCAAGGTACACCTTTTCAGTTGAGGCAAAGTTCATCCATCAATTCAAAACGTATTTTATTGTTTTCTGCCGCCGTGCTCTCAATACAGGGAACTCATATATATGAGTATAATGGTAAGTATAATACTTATATATATTATCAGGAAAATATATATAGTCTTAAGGCAATTAATCATTAGACGTTCTCTAAAAGAAAAACGATTTTCGTCAATACAAACGGATAGGAAAGATAGTATCTCGGCAGAGGTGGTGTATCGGTACCACCTCGCTGTTACTTAAATAATTCGCCAAGGGCGGTGAATAAGCAGGTATGAGACCAGGAGATAGCTTGATATTAGGTACTCCGCAGGAGAGAGTAAGACTGTTAAAAGCAGGAGTTGACGGAAGGTTAATAGAGAAGCTCTATATTGAACTCAATAGTTTCAAAATAGTAAGCAGCCATGTACTTTTCAATCAGGCTGATGATATTAAGAAAAAGACTCCTGCTGCAAGCCCTTACCGCAGCACTATTAAATACCCTGTGCAGTACACTCACTGCCAGAGAAGACTGACTGATAGTCTGTTCGTCTCCAGCCAGGCATAAAGATCAACAGGCTCAGCAGCGCATCTGCATTGCTGCATCTGTTCCCTCCGAAGTTTTTGAAAAGTTTTATATCCGATACTGGAATGTGGTGTCCCTTTAATTACAGGTGTCATTATGATGCAAAAAGAAGAAAAAGTGGTTGTTGTGCTGCTGGTAATGGCAGCATTATCGCTTATTATTGGCTATTTTGGCTTTTCCTCGCAGCCTGACGCTTATTCTGAGGATTCAAAGCCTGGAGAGCGCGTGCAGGTCGAGGGAACTGTGTTCTCAAAACAGATGACGAGGACTGGAGATAATCTTATCCTGACCATCTCCAACCTCAATATCAAGGTGTTCGTATCAAAAAATAACGGGGCTAAAGAAGTGTATGATTCTGTAAAGACAGGGGACAGGGTGAGGATAACGGGCAAAGTCCAGGAGTATAAGAATGCCAGGGAGATCTCGGTTGAGAGCGCAAAGGATGTTGTTCTTCTGTGAATAAAATAGATTAGACTTTTATCTTTCCCGCTCCTACATGGTGCTATGGCCATCAGAACCGAAGCCCTCACCAAAAAATTCGGCAAGATAACAGCAGTGGACAGCCTGAACCTGGAAGTGGAGGAGGGCGAAATATTCGGTCTCCTCGGTCCGAACGGCGCTGGCAAGACCACGCTCATCTCGATGCTATGCACCATCATGAAGCCCACATCCGGCAGGGCGTGGGTCGGGGGTTTTGATATCGTGAAGGAGCCCTCAAAGGTCAGGAAATCCATAGGCATAGTGTTCCAGCAGCCAAGCGTGGATGACCTGCTGACCGGGCGGGAGAACCTTGCGATGCACAACCTGCTCTTCGGCGTGCCGAAAGCGATACGGAAGCAGCGAATCGATGAAGTCCTGTCCCTCGTGAACCTTGAGAAGCGCGCAGATGACCTTGTGAATACATACTCAGGCGGTATGCGCAGGCGGCTTGAGCTGGCGCGCGGCATAATGCACCACCCCAAAATACTTTTTCTTGATGAGCCAACTCTCGGTCTTGACCCGCAGACCAGGGAACACATATGGGAGTACATCCAGGAACTTGCGAAGAAGGAATGCATGACCGTCATGCTGACGACGCACTACATGGAAGAGGCAGAGCAGTTATGCGACAGGGTGGCGATCATCGATTACGGTAAGATAGTGGTGCTGGACTCCCCGCAGACGCTTAAAAGCCAGATCGCAGGAGATATAATTAAATTAAAGCAGAAGAGGCCGGATGTAGAGTCGATAAAAAAGCTTGATTACGTGAAGAAAGTGGAGGAGAAAGAAGGTCTCCTCTACATCACGGTCAGGGATGCAAGCAGGCATCTCCAGGACCTTCTCACTCACACTGGCACTATCGATTTCGTCGAGGTGAGGAGCGGAACGCTAAACGACGTGTTCCTGCATTTCACGGGCAGGGAGATACGCGAGGCTGAGGCAGAGGGCGGTTTCTGGGAAAGGGTGATGAAGAAATGAGCCAGCTTATGAATGAACTTGAAGGAATGTATGCGGTCTGGCTTCGCGAGGCTAAGATTTATGTTAGAGAGAAGGAACGGCTTATATCTTCAGGTGTCTCACCGCTTCTCTGGATATTCGGTTTCGGAACAGGTATAGGTGCGAACCTGAAATCTATCGAGGGGTATCCTTATCAGGTTTATATCTATCCGGGGATAGTGGTCATGGCGGTATTATTTACGTCATTGTTCTACGGGATATACATAATCTGGGACAGGAAACTTGATTTTTTAAAAGAAGTGCTCGTAGCGCCCGTTTCAAGAGCCAGCGTATTTGCGGGAAAGGTGCTCGGCGGCGCAACTGACGCGATGGTGCAGGTGATATTCCTTCTGATAATCGGTCTGTTTATAGATATCCCCTTGAAACCGCTTATCGTAATTGAGGCGTTTTTAATGCTTATGTTGATATCAGTTGCCATGGTGAGCATTGGGCTGGTGATAGGCGCAAACCTGCAGAGTCCAGAAGGTTTTGGTCTTGTGATTAACTTTGTCATGTGGCCCATGTTTTTCTTCAGCAACGCCCTGTTCACACTGGAAAATATACCCGCATGGCTTACTACGCTGACATACATCAATCCCATGACCTATGGCGTGGATGCTGTGCGCGGCATTATACTTGGTATTAACCATTTTCCATTCTACCTTGATATTTCAGTAATGTTGATTTTTTCTGTGACCATGATGGTTCTGGGAGTGTTAAGTTTCAGGAAGATGTAATGAATGCTAAAACTTTTTAACACCCTTACACGGCAGAGAGAAGAATTCCAGCCTCTCGGCGATATCGTGGGTATCTACACCTGCGGACCGTCGGTCTACCAGTATGCGCACATCGGGAATTTCAGGACTTTCATATTCGAGGATGTGCTCGTCCGGTACCTCAGGTTCAAAGGCTACAGGGTAAAAAGGGTGATGAACATTACCGATATCGAGGATAAAGCCATATCGACGGCGAAAAAAGAGGGGAGAACGCTGATGGAGATGACCGAGCATTACTCAAAGGCGTTTTTTGAGGACATGGAGAATTTCGCCCTGCTGCCCGCTGATGTTTTCCCGAAAGCCACAGACCATATTCCCCAGATGGTCGAAATAACTAAAAGGTTGATTAAGAACGGCTATGCGTACCGCGGAAAAGACGGCTCGGTATTTTACGACGTATCCAGGTTCGGGGAATGGAGCAAGCTCTCACACCTGAATCTAAAAGCAGGGAAAAAGAGAATAAAACGCGATGAATGGGGCGAAGAATCAAAGCTCCTCTCGGATTTTGCCCTCTGGAAATCGTATGAGAAGGAGGACGGCGACGTTTTCTGGGAGACGGAGTTAGGAAAAGGTCGTCCGGGCTGGCATATAGAGTGCTCTGCCATGAGCTGGAAGTACCTGGACACGCGCTTTGAAATACATGCAGGAGGGGTGGACAATATCTATCCGCACCATGAGAACGTTATCGCCCAGAATTATGGCGCGTTCGGGGAGAACCCCTCAAAGTACTGGCTTCACTGCAGGCATCTCATGATTAACGGGAAAAAGATGTCAAAATCACTGGGCAATTCCTACACCCTTGCAGACCTTACAGGGATGGGGTTTGAGCCCATGGCAGTAAAATACCTGCTGCTGACCATGAACTACAGGAGGAGGCTTGATTTCACGTTCGAGGGCATAAAGGAATGCGGGAGAAAGCTTGACCGGGTGCGCGGCATCATAGAGCGGCTCAAGGGGGCTGATGGTGAAGATGACGGCGAAAAAATAGCCGAAAATGCAAGGAAAAAATTCGAGCGCGCTATGGATGATAACCTGAACACGGGGAAGGCGTTAAAAGCAATGGAAGAGCTTGCGGATGAAATCAGCGGGATTAATCCGGGCAGGGAATCTGCCAAAAGAACACTTGAGGCTTTCAGGATTATTGACTCGATACTGGGGCTGGGATTGTTCAAACCCTCTTTATCTGCATCTCCCTCTTCTTAGGCTGTAACTGCATGAGCAGCGCCTTGAGCTTGGCATCGTCTATCTTGGTCTGAATCCTTCCGCTCTGCGCCAGGGCTATCAACTGCGCCTCTACGTTAGCCACAAGCTCGGGTTTCGTCATCCGAAGCGTGTTTAACCGCTCCCGCGCTTCGGGCGTGAGTATCTGGCGCAGTATCGCCTGCTTCTTTGCCTCATACTCAGCCTGTGCCTGTTCCTGCTGCGCTGCCTGAGCATGTGCTGCGTACTGCTGCTGCTGCATCTGCTCAAGCTTGCGCCGTTTTATCTCTTCGAGATCCTCGTCCATAGTTTAATATTTGGCAATAGCCGGATTTGTCTTTATAAGCTCTGTTTTGACTTCGTTCGCCGTGTTATCAAGGAGCGCCTGTCCCTGCGGTGAGATTGTCCTGCCCGTCTTCTGGGTCTTGATGAACCCTGATTTCTCAAGCTGCTGCAGTGCCTCTCTTGCAATGGAGCCGCTGCCCTTTGAGAAATGAACTGGTGTCACTCCGTTCCTGTGCCTGCCTCCGTAGAAGCTCCGCAGCCGCGAGACGCCGACTGGTCCGTCGATATAGATGCGCCGCAGTATTGAGGCACACCGGACGAACCACCAGTCAGCGCTATCGGGCGAAAGTTCCTTATGGCAGCCCGTCTTGGCGAATTTCGCCCACTCAGGGGGCTTAACCGTCTGGTCATTTTTTAATTTCTGTGCCACGCTATTTATGAGTGTTTCAGCGGGCACGTCATATACTGTCGTCAATATTTGTCCTCCGTAAAATCATCTTTATACTAATGGGTATTATTGATAGTCCCATGAATAGTAGGGCTCTTATCTTATCGGATAGTATTTAACCCTTTTCGGCTATAGACCGCTGTGTTTCCCCGCACTTCAACAAGCTCAGAACCCGTAAGTTCTGCAAGTTTTCGCATCACTTCCCGCCTGTCCCCTTCTATGAAAGCTGTCCTGAGGAACTTTACTTTGACGGTCTCTCTGTTCTTTAACTGCGTTTTCAGCTCTTGCGCAACGCTCTCTATGCCGGATTTACCGACATGGAGGGTCGGTTCAAGGGCAGAAGAATCAACCCGGTGATGTGCACTCATGATAGTAACTCTTTAAGCCTGGCTGCAGCTTTCTCAAGTTCCAGGAGTATTAACCCGAGCCCTGTATCGGAATTCACGATGACGATCAGCAGCGCCTTGGGTCCGGCACCGACTGCGATCAGCCGCCCCTGCTCGGATTCCACTATGACCCTGTAGGGAATACCTTTCCCGAACTCTATGGTAGCGGTCTCAGCCGCCCCCAGCATGGTAGCGGACATCGCTGCAATTGATTCTGCGAACTGCTCTTTCTGCAGAAGACCGCGAATGAGCAGCCCGTCCCTGCTTGCAGCAGCGCAGGCTTCCACACCCCCGACCTTTTTCAGGTCGGCAAGTATCTTATCCACCAAATCGATAGTATCAGGCATCAAATCCTCCCAGTTATCCTCTCTATCAGCACCTCGAACGCTTCAAATACGCCAATCCTGTCCTTTGCCACAGCAGGGACGATGGGAACATCATCAGGTATGCTGAACTGCACCCTGATCTCCTCAGGCTTCAAAGCCCCGGGCAGGTCCTGCTTGTTGGCTACAACGACGTATGGCAGACCGTAGGACTTGGTGATCTCAAGCATCTGCTTGGCGCGGATAAAATCCGTGGGGTTCGTGGAGTCCACGATAAGGAAAACGCCCATGGATTCGCCGCTCAATAATCTTATTATCGGGTCAAACCGCTCCTGACCAGGCGTGCCGAAGATATCGGCACTGAAACCCTTATAATCCACATGACCGTGGTCCATGGCTATCGTCGTCCCCAGCCGGTCTACGGATATCGCCCTGGTCGAGAGCGCATGCACGAACGTGGATTTGCCTGAATCGAAAGGACCTGTAACAAGTATCTTTGGTATATACAGCTTTATTCCGCCCGGACGCAGTACCCTGAAGAGCATCGATTTTCTCACTTCCCTTGTCCAGTCGGATTTAAGTATGCCGAAATACTGCCCGAAGATAACCCGCTCTGCTATCCCGCCGATGGATATAACAGCATTGAACAGCTCCTCTCTTATTGAGTGCAGGGTCTCCTCGGAATAAGGCCAGGCAGTGAAATTATAGACCATTACATGGTCATACAGCATTGCCATCTTGTTCCATCTCCTGATGGCTTCAATCGCCTCTTTTTCACCGCACAGGTCCATTATCGTGGAAAGAGAGCCGAATACGATGGTACTTGGGGGCAGTTGTTTTAACAGGTCTGATATTATTTTATCAAATTCTTCGATACTGTCAGGTTTCGGGACAATGTATTTCTCGTTCGACGGTGCCCCTATCAACGGGTTATAGGCATCAACGCAAAAGAACCTGCTGCTATAGGGCTGGATATCCCACCCGTACTCCTTGAACTGGCTTTTCACGATATCGGGTATGGTGCTCGATACTACAAGAACGCAGCTTCCCCCTTTCTTCAGGGTATTATAAACCGTCTGCATCCCGAAGATCTCACCCTCCACACCCGGCTGGATATAATAGACAAGACTTTTGCCCTTTGGTATTCCCCCGCCAAGGAATTCATCCAGTTTTGGGATACCGGTCTCAATCATGCTATTTTCTCCCTACTATCTTTATGCTGGCTCCTTCAACCTCGTATTCGAACCATGGGGTAGGTTTTGGGGATAACCCTACTACCCTTATGAAATTCTTATCGTTCTCGGATTTGATCTCTATCATACCGTCAAACAATTGCTTTAAGGTAGCAATTGCCTGTTCGTCATGCATGCCGCTCTCTATCATGTATATCCCGAGAGCGCCTGTGGCTTTGATGCGCCCCGTGAAAACGTGGAGGAACCTGAAAACCGTCTGGATGTTTGAATACATAAGTATAGTAGAAAGTGAATTAATATGAAGCTGGGTTTTCCGGATGCCTTTTTTCATGAAGAATTCCTCGAAGAACTGGCTTATCTTGACACCTATGCCGGTCAGATCGACAGGACTGCTCGCTATCTTGATATTCTCATTCTCAACAGCAGCTCCGCCGAGCGTTTTGGTGACGCAATCAACTATCCCGATCCTTGATAGCGGCAGGCTTAATTTATGTTCTTTGAACCATTCCAGGATATGCATTGCAGATTCGCGGGTCGTTACGGTTATAACAGCATTCTCGTTCTTTGAGGCGCCGTAATACATTATATTATACAGGATAACCTCTTTTCCGCTCATTGGGGGTCCTATAAGCATGATATTCGAACCTTTCTTTATTCCCCCTGTTGCATCGTCCAGTTCTTTAATACCCAGTGTATAGTCACTCATCGTCTTGCCTTTGTACCAATTATACTATTTAAATTTTAGTATATATAAATAGCTACTACAATACCTAAAAATATGGTCGTAACTCGGTTTTATATAGATAAAACCTTGCGCGCTTATAGTTTAACAGTTTATGGTTCTTATATATCCCGCGGAGGTCTGCCTTCTCGTTCCCGAACGGTCGTATAAGCAGATCAGCCCCGACCTCTCGCGCGGTTTTAGCTATTGCTTCCTGCATATCGATAGGCGGTCTTATCGAGTATATGAGCGCGGCATTCTTATATATCCCCATGTCGGGAGCGAATATGTCATCCCTGCAAAACCTTAACCCGGCATATGCCTGTTCGTTGATATCGGTCACGGTAACGTCCGCCTTATCCTTTAAGAGAAGCGCTACCTCAGGTCTGCTGCCCACGCCTATCTCTACCATTTTACCCCTGTAATTGTCCAGTATATACTCTGCCAGGTCCCTGTAGTCTGATATCATCGAACGGAATACTATCCTTTATCTTTATGAAGCTAACGGACGGTACGTAATCTGCCGGGATTCGATAAATTTAAAAGTATAGGCACACTACTGTAGAACATGGGCTTAAATAAGGTATTGGAACCTTTAAATATCGGAGGCATTACACTGCCTAACAGGATCGTATTCCCGGCTTTTCAGACAAATCTCGCTACACCTGAGGGATTTGTTACCGGAAGATTACTGCGGATGTACAGGAACATCGCAGAAGGAGGCTCGGGCATGATCATAACAGGATGCATCGCGGTTTCCGATGATGGTGCCCCGGCTACGAACGTGATGAGGATAAAAAGCGAAGAACATGCAGCCAGGCTAAAAGAACTCTTTACTGCCATCAGGAAAAACGGCGCAGTACCGGCAGTCCAGTTAATGCATGCCGGAAGACAGACGCTGTCTGCTATAACCGGTCACCCGCTCGTGGCTCCTTCAGCCATCCCCTGCCCTGTCATGAAAGAGACACCTGTAGAACTGGACGGGAACGGGATAGAGAGGATACAGGATGATTTCGCAAAAGCCGCGATAAGGGCAAAAAAAGCAGGAGCTGGACTGATAGAGCTTCACGGCGCCTTCGGATACCTGATAGGCGGTTTCCTTTCACCGTATTCGAATAAACGCAGGGACAGATACGGGAAGGATAAGGCGCTGTTCTTTACGGAGATAATTGAAAAGATAAGGGAGAAAGCCGGGGATATCCCTCTCTCATGCCGCATCAGCGCAGATGAGTTCGTGGACGGCGGTCTTACCGTCAGCGAGACGAAGAGAATAGCGCAGAGGCTTGAGGAAGCCGGGGCTGATGTTATAAGCGTTGCAGCAGGAACATACGCGAGCATGGCTCATATGGCTCCCCCGGCAGATATGGGCGAGGGCGTGCATGTGCACCTTGCGAAAGCCATCAAGGATGCAACAGGTGTACCTGTTATATGCGTTGGCAATATATGGAGCCTGGAATACGCAGACCGGGTTATCATGGAGAATAAAGCAGACCTTGTAGCGATATGCAGGCAGCAGATAGCCGATCCCCGGTTTGTTAAAAAATCATTAAATAACCAGCCCTTCAATAAGTGCACAGGCTGCGGGACATGCATATATTTCTTAAGGGGAGCGAACTCTGTATCCTGTCCCCAGAACCCGGAGCTTTGAGGCATGGAGGGCGAAAAACGAAAACTTAAGGCACTATCTGATATCGCTTCGATAGATCTCACACTCGAGTTTAACGAAATCCTTCAGAGAATCCTGAAAATCACCTGTGAAGCAATGATTGCTCATTCCGGCACCCTGATTCTCGTCGATGGAGAGGCAGAGGATCTCAGGATGGTAGCCTCGTACGGGCTGGGACAGGACTATCCAGACAGGGTTCACGAAATGGCAAGGAAAGCCGGTGTACCGCTGTCATACAGTCCATCAGGCACCGTATTGAGGACAGGGAAATATTACATCGTTCCAAACGTATTTAAGGAGCCCAGGGGTAAGCCCTGGTTAAACCTGACAAAAGAGCTCGGGTTTTCATCCATAATCTTTACTCCTATGAAAAAGGGGTCGGAGATCATCGGCTTATTGAACGTTTACATGGCACAACCCCACCAGTTTACAGATGAGGAAATCGATTTTATCACCATCGCTGCATCTCAGGCTGCATCCGTTGTCCAGAACGCCATGATGTGCAGCAGGTTGAAGGATAATATTCTGGAGCTTAAGGGGTATAAAGAGCATCTTGAAGAGAAAATAGAGGAGGCACATAAGAAGTTATACGATTCTGAGAAGTATCTCAGGACAGTAATCGAATCATCGCTTGACGGGATAGCGGTAATGGATGAACAGGGAAGGTTTGAGTTCGGGAATGATTCTTTTTTTAGAATCATTGGCTGGCAAAAAGAGGAGATGATCGGAGCGTCTCTCGAAAAGATCGTACCTGGTGAAGCTAAAGAATCGGCTCATGAGCGCTGGACGGACATCAAGGATGGAAATGAACGCTATAATGAGATAAAAATAAAAACCAGAAATGGCGAAATAAAATACCTGCACATATCCTACTCGCAGACCGATATCAGGGGTGAGAAAAAAATCGTATGCATTGTTAAGGATGCCACTGAAAACAAGAGTCTGGAATTAGCCCTGAAAGAATCCGAGGCAAGATACAGGGACCTCTTTGAGAACGCAAACGATTCCCTCTACGTCTATGATGGCAGTGGCTACTTTAAGGAAGTAAATAATACCGCACTCCAGCTTCTTGGATGTACAAAAGATGAGATAATCGGCACCCACATATCGGGATGGATCACGCCTGAGAGCCTCATGACTACTCAGGAGAATCTGAAGAAGCAAGCCGATGGAGAATTGTTAGAGGAGCCAATGGTTCTTGAGGTGATATGCAAGAACGGGGAGCACAGGTGGATGGAAATAAAAAGACGGATTATCAAGCACGGCAATAAGGTAAAAGAAGTACATGGCATAGGCAGAGATACAACTGAAAAAAGGAGGCTGGAGCAGGAGCTAATAGAATCTGAGACAAAATACAGAGACCTCTTTGAGAACGCTGATGATCCCATGTACACTATCGATGCCGGGGGCTATTTCAAGACAATAAACAATGCCGGGCAGAGGATTCTTGGAGGGAGCAGGGATGAAATAATCGGCTCCCACATATCGAGATGGCTTACCCCTGAGAGCTATAAAGCCTCGCAGGAAATCCTGGAAAAACAGGTAATGGGAGTGCAGTCGGAACAGCCTATCCTGGTTGAAGTGATATGCATGAATGGAGAGCACAGGTGGGGTGAGATCAGAACAAGGGTTATCAGGGACAAAGACAGGATTACAGGCATCCACGGCATAGCCAGGGATATAACTGAGAAGAAGAGGCTGGAGGCGGAACTGATAGAGTCCGAGGCAAGGTACAGGGACCTTTTTGAGAAAGCCGAGGATCCTATGTATACCATCGATGCTGGGGGCTATTTCCTCTCCATAAATAATGCGGGTCTGCGGCTATTCGGATGTACAAAGGAAGAATTGATTGGTACCCATATATCCAGGTGGATTACCCCGGAAAGCCTGAAATCCGGCAACGAGAATTTTTCAAAACTTGCCTCCGGGGAGCGCATCGAAAGCCCGCCGGTCTATGAGATAATATGCAAGAACGGAGAGCACAGGTGGGTTGAGACAAGAGTCCGCACCATAAAGAACGGTGATAAGATAACAGGCGTCCACGGCATAGCCAGGGATATCACGGAAAAGATGAGACTGGAACAGCAGCTTAAGGAATATCATGAGAAACTGAAGAGATCCTACGAAGAGCTTATCGAAGCGGACAGGTTAAGGACAGAGTTCGTCTCGAATATAACCCATGAACTGCTGACACCCCTGACATCCATCAGAGGATTTACAGAGCTGTTGTACGACGAAACGACAGGAAAGATTAGCAGCGAACAGAAAAAGAACCTTGAGATAATCCTTCGGAACTCGGACAGGCTGATACAGTTGATTAAGGATCTGCTGGACATTTCGCGCCTTGAGAAAAATAAGTTCGGATTGCAGTTCGGGCAGGTCTCGGTTGAGGACGTACTTTTAAAATCAGCCCAGGACGTGCAGCCCCAGGCTAAATATAAGGAAATCGCAATAGTCCAGGACATAGAACCGCTTCCCAGGGTATGGGGCGATGAGGGAAGGCTTATCCAGGTGATAACGAACCTGCTATCCAATGCGATAAAATTCACGCCTCAGGAAGGTACGATAACTATAGCTGCAAGGGAAAATAAAAGCGAGATCAAGATCAGCATAACCGACACAGGCATCGGCATCCCGGCTGACAGGCTCTCCCGCATATTCGACAGGTTCTACCAGATAGACGGCTCATCAAGCAGAAAATACGGTGGTATGGGTCTTGGGCTCTCGATATGCAAGAGCATAGTAGAGAGCCACTACGGCACCATCTGGGCTGAAAGCGACGGCAGCGGCAGTACTTTTCACGTGGTCCTGCCCAAACTGGAGAACGGCAAAAAACCGGGGTCGTGAAATTATATGCTTGATACAGGGAAGTATGCTGCTTCTTTTTACAAGAGCTGGATAATGGCTAAGAGGAATTTTTTCACCATTTTCGAGGTGCTTTTCTGGCCGTTCATAGGTCTTATGTCCATAGGTCTTATGGCATCTTTTCTATCTATGGGTCGGAACGAGGTCTCTTTCATACTCATAGGCGCTATCGCCTTCAGCATCATCCAGGTATGCCAGATAGACATAGCGTACGTTATGCTATTCGACATGTGGAGCAAGAGCATAAAGCACACGTTCATGGCGCCTGTGAGAGGTCATCACCTGGTGATAGGCTCACTGCTGTTCGGAATACTGCGCAGCAGCCTGGTCTTCGTTCTCCTGATGGTCATCAGTTACTATGCCTTTGGTTTTAATTTCCTGGGCGGGGGCGTGGTACCCGTGCTTGTCTTTTTAGCCGGGCTTTATCTGACCTCAGCCTCCGTAGGGATACTGGTCTGCATCTCCATCCTGATGTTCGGGCAGCGGGCTGAGGTAGCAGCATGGACGATCACGGGCATAATGATGTTCATCTGCGGTATCTATTACCCTGTTTCCATACTCCCCCAGGGCATCCAGGTGGTGGCGCGGGCGATACCGCTGACGTATTTCCTTGAATATATGCGCTCGTTCTACGGGTTTGGCGGGGGAAACGCAGTACCCGGATTTATCCTGGCATTATTCTATTTCGTCATCGGGATCATAGCTCTTGACAGGGTGATCGTGAGGGCAAGGCGTTCCGGCATTCTGCTTCGGCTTTCTGAGTAGGGTTAGTTGTGGGAAAAGTAATAAGTAGGGGATATGATTATCTGACAGCCGTGAATGAAAAACGCGAGCTTCTTACCGGAGCAGTAAAAAATATCGGATGCGGTGAACACAACAGAGCCAGAGAGATGCTTCAGGACCTTGTGAAGCACCTGGAGCTGGATTCAAACCCCGGCGACCTGAAGTATTTTATTTTCGCCTCGGCTCTGTCCAGGAGACTGGGAACATGCCTCGCAGACGGATCGAACATTTACCTAAGGGAATATGAGGTACCCCAGATAGATCTTTTTAACATGCTGGCAAACAGGGTGCCTTTAGTTTATATGTCGGGTTACATTGCAAATGAGCTTCTCTGTAAATTTATTTCCGGCAGGGAAGAGATCGTGCTGGTGGACATCGGAATAGGAACGGGAAGACAGGAGATGGATCTTTTAAAGCTTTTAGCTGAAAGAAGAGCAGCACCTGGGAAGCTGGTCCTGGTAGGGATTGAGCCTCAGGTAAGCAGCCTGCAAAGGGCAGAAGATACCCTTCTTGATCTCGCCAGCCAGTTGGGGATCAATCTGGAGTTCCACCCGTTCGCAAAGCTGATTGAAGATTTTAATGAGGAAGATTGGAATAGACTGAAGAAACTGCCCGGGCACCTGGTGGTAAATGAATCCTTTGCGCTCCACCATGTTTTGAAGACTGAGATGAAGCCCGACCCAAGGGATGAAATCCTCAGGAGGCTGAAGCAGTTAAACCCCCTGGGATTTGTACTCAGTGAACCACATTCGGATCACAGTACCGACGATATCTGGAGCCGCTTTAACAATTGCTGGAAGCATTTCGGGCTGGCTTTCAGCGTGATCGACCAGCTTGATATGCCGGATAAGATTAAGGGTGCTATAAAGCTTAATTTCTTTGGCAGGGAGATCGAGGATATCCTGGGTAACAACGACGAGCGCAGATGCGAACGACATGAAACAGCGCAGATGTGGGCAGACCGGCTGAAAAAAGCCGGATTCAGCATATGGCGTGATTTTGGTTTCGCATCGGGCTTATCAGCCCCGGTAGTTACAGTTTCATCGAAAGGCGATTATATCGGGCTTGATTATAAGGGTAAAACGATCGTATCGATACTGTGCGGCACATAAGCCGGGAGGGGAGATGTTAGGTTTGCCCTATCGTTCCTGTCCCCTCACCGGGATTGTAAAGTAAAACGTAGTGCCAGCGCCCTGGACTGATTCAGCCCATATCCTGCCGCCTTGTCGCTCCACGATCCTCCTGCATATTGCAAGACCGACGCCTGTACCTGGATACCTTGCCGCATGCTCTCGCTGGAATATCTTGAAAAGCCGCTTCATGAATTCGGGGGATATGCCTGTCCCGTTATCCTGCACCGAGAAAACCCAATCCTCTCCTTCTCTTTTTGCCGAGACGTGGATGCGCGGCGGCTCCTCTTTTCTGAATTTGATGGCGTTATTTATCAGGTGCTGGAACAACTCAACCATTTGCGAAGCATCAGCCATTGCGGTAGGCAGAGGGTCATGCGTAACCTGCGCCTTGTTCTCTTCAATAGCTGGCTTAAGATTAGCAACAGCCTGTTCTAATACAGCCTTAAAATCCGTTGGCTCAAATGGTTTGCCGCGCGTGCCGATGCGCGAATATGCCAGCAGGTCTTCGATCATCTGCTGCATATGTTTGGCTCCATCCACGATGTAGGTAATGAACTCATCGGCATCCTTATCCAGCCTGCCTTTGTAGCGCCGCTCAAGAAGCTGGGTGAAGATTGATATCATGCGCAGCGGCTCTTGGAGATCATGGGAAGCAATGTAGACGAACTGCTCCAGTTCGGCATTCGAGCGGGCTAATTCCTCTGCACGCCGTGCCAGTTCCTCCTCCGCCCGCTTTCGCTCTGCCTCTGCTCGATCCATAGCACCGCCCACGGTGCGTGATATCTGCGAGATAACAATGCTGGCGATCGCCACAGCGATTAACGCCGACAGCGCTGCCCTGAGCGCCTCAGTCAGCCCTAATTGTAAAAACAGGCTATTGAATGTACCATCAATCAGGATAACGACAAATATCACCAGGAGAAATGAGCGCATTAAGAGCGCGCGTATCGAAGGACCGACCAGCAGCCGCAGGGGAAAATGCTCCGGACCCGCGGCAGCTATAAGATCTGTGCCCAGGAACACGAACATAACCCCTGCAGGAAGAGCCACATATCTGTATCCTCCGCCGTAGAGCTGCGGCGTACCATACAAATAACCCAGCAAAACTACCAGACCTACCGAGGTTACAGCAGATGCCAGGATTGCAGATAACCCTGCCGCACGGCGTCCAGGCGTGAACAATAGCAGAACCATCGCGGCGCAGATAAGAAGAAAGCTGGCAGCAGCAATGGGAGACGTTGGCCCGGCACCGTATGCTCCCGGATCAAGTCCCAGAATCTCACGAACAAGATACTCTTCAATGCCGACATCAGCACCTGTAAGGAATTGGATAAGATTAAGCAGTGCCATAAGCGAGACAAAAAGCGTCAGAATCAACACACATATCCTGACGAACCGCCATGAGGGCGCGCGGGCATAGAGGTACCATGCACCACCCAGCAGGATAAATGCAAGTGCAGCGCCTGGTGCTATAGGGATGTAACCAGTACCAAAGCTGGCAAGAATGTGAATATCCATTAACCAGCCTATCATCGTCAGGGTACCGAGGATTAATACGATTGCATTGCATACCTTTGCCATGCGGCGGAAAACTACTTCTGATTCTGCTTTTGATTCATTCATAACATGCACCGTCAATGTTGAATATGATTGAATGCTTGCCCTCTATCAATTCCTGTTGGCTCAGCCCTCTTCCGATACCCCCTACTTCCATCATTTTTTTAATTTCAGTCTTTCTAATTCTATCTCAGATTTAATTTCATGAAGGTACGCTCTTAAATGTGCCTCGTGTCCCTTCTCTTGTTCAATCAAAAGCGAAAATATTCTTCTGGCATTTTCAGTTATTGCTTTCTGGTGGGCTTCTGTGTAATACTTGATTGAGGCTCTTTCGCGGGCTATGGCAATCGATATTATCTCAACTGTTTCTTCCAGGTATTTAATTCTCTCCTGCATATGTTAATCCTTATGAATAGACTATTTTCCCTCCGTCATAACCAAGAATGGTGACTATCGGTACTAAACTCACTACCATGGTTAGGTAAATGTAGCTTAAGTATGTTGTTGTTATGAGGATATTTGGATTTTGAATTCGCCATACAAAGCAGACAGTGGTGACAAACAACAACACCACAGAAAATATTATTTTCCGAGCAAAGATTCTGGTCATCCTCCCTTCGTAGGTGATTTTCCAGCTTAAAAGGCCTGAAAGTGCGGAGAATGGTGCAGCTAAAAATCCCAGTATAATCAAGTAATATGATGATCTTTCAAAATAGACATTGCCCGTGAAAATGTATAGAAGAGCTAATAGAGAAACAGCAATAGAGTATGCAATGGAAAAATGAACCAGTATCGGATGAGGATGCAGTTCCACCATTTTCAGCAAAAGTTTCCGTCTGAAAGACTCTTTCCTGGTCAATTCTCCAATGATATGGAATTTTATGAGGACTTCTTCGCTGTGAGGCGCCTTCAGGATGTTCTCTGTTAGATCATTCCCTGCAAAGTGAATATTTGCATGAATTCCGTTTTTCCAGAGCCGGCTGTCTGAAACGTCATAGACCTTTCCTTTGAAGGCTATATATGCTGGCTTTCCTTCTTTTCCATCATATTCTTTCAATTCCTGGATTATGAATTGCCTCTCTCCCACACGCCTGCGAGCGATGGCATAAAGAATAGCATGTACTAAGTGGTAGCTATCTACCTTCCCCTTGACAAGGTAATCCTGTGCGCCTTGTCGCACAGCTCTGATGGCGAGAGTTTCATCATCAAGACCGGTCAGTACAATGATTGGTACTTGATGTGCTTTTTCTTGTACCCTGGTAAAAGTGTTAAAACCCCTGCTATCAGGCAGCGTGAGGTCCAGTAAAACTACATCAATCCCTCCCTCAGCAAGTCGCTTAAGTCCTTCTGAGAGATTATCTTTCCACTCCAGATCAAAAGAAATATTCTTTTCCTCGGCCAGCATCTCCTGTATTAATCTGGCATCTCCTGGATTATCTTCAATAAGCAGGACTTTGATATGTTCCATATTCAAGATTTTTCACCTCCTTTCGCGGGGATTGTGAAGTAGAACGTCGAGCCTTTTCCGGGTTCAGATTCAGCCCATATCCTGCCGCCGTGCCGCTCTACAATCCTCTTGCAGGTAGCAAGACCTATGCCTGTGCCCGGATATTCCCCTGCAGGATGCGCGCGCTGGAATAGTTGGAAAAGATGATCCATGAATTCAGAGGCTATGCCTATCCCGTTATCCTGAACAGAGAAGAGCCATTCGTTTCCTTTTCTCCTGGCAGAGATATGAATACGCGGCGGCTCTTCTCTTTTTCTGAATTTGATGGCATTGGCGATCAGGTTCTGGAACAGCTGAATCATTTGTGAGGCATCAGCCATTACAGTAGGCAGAGGATCATGGGTAATTACAGCTTTATTCTCTTCAATAGCTGCCTTAAGATTAGTAACTGCCTGATTAAATACATCTTCAAGATTAGTAGACTCAAATGGTTTGCCGCGTGTACCAACACGTGAATAAGCCAACAAATCTTCGATCATACGTTGCATTCTGGTTACTCCGTCTATAATATATGCGATGAACTCATCTGCATCCTTATCCAGCTTGCCTTTGTAGCGCCTCGCCAGCAGTTGTGTAAAGCCTGAGATCATGCGAAGCGGCTCCTGCAGGTCATGGGAGGCTATGTAGGCGAATTGCTCTAACTCGGCATTAGAACGGGATAACTCAGCAGTCAGTTGCCTCAGTTCTTCCTCAACACGCTTTCGCTCCTCAAAGAGACGGGCATTTTGTATTGCCAGTGATATTGATGTCGATAGTTTCTCTGCAAAGTCAATTTCAGCCTGGCTAAAACTCGGTTTTACCGAGAAGTAGATGAAATATAAGATGCCGATCACCTCTTCCCTCACCAAAAGTGAGATACCTAATACTGAGCGCACACCATACTCTTGCAGTATCCAGTGGCGAAACCTTTCCTCGCTGCGAATATCCTTAATAGCTAATGGTTTTTTAGTCGCAGCAACGAGATCAGAAATTACAGCTTGCTGTCCAGTAAATCTTATTCCGATTACCTGCTGTGGTAATCCATATGTATATGCTACTGTCCAGTGACCATTCCTGCATAACGTTATATTACAGGCATCACTGCCTATAGCTTTAGCAGCTTCAACAACGATTCTTCGCATTATCTCATCAAAATCAAGCGTTGAGTTCATGGTTGCATTGATTCGATTTAGGGTATCGCTTAGCTCCTTTGCCCTCTTTAGTTCTTCCTCAGTCCGCTTTCGCTCGGTAATATCTCTTATCATCACCATTCTCAGCCGACCGCTCGGAATGTCTGCTATCGACACCGATAGCTCAGCGGTAAATGTTTCTCCATTCTTCCTTCGTAGTTCCAACTCAACCCGGTTCTTATCTGGCGAACGATCTAACCGGATCATCAACCAGTCCGCTTGTTCGTCAGCAGCTACCAGACTGGCAAAAGGAGAACCAATTGCTTCATTTTGGCTGTAACCGAATAGTCTTTCTGCAGCGGGGCTCCAAACCAGAACTTTGCCCTCATCATCAATTGATATTATGGCATCTCCAGCCATGCTCACAAGCATCCTGTAGCTTATCGCAGGCTCCAGCCAAATATTGCCCAGTGTTTGGGCGAATCCTATTCCTTTAGCCCGTGCTTCTTTGAGCACAGATACTGCAGCCACGAGAAAATAAATACTACCCAGATACTGTGAAATTCTACCCAACCAGTTTAATGGGCTTCCCGGTGTGGCCAGGGGAGCAAGTGTTAAGCCAATAGAGATAATTGCCAGACCCAAAGAATACCAGTAAAGAAAACTCTTTTTGAACAAATAATATGATCTCGCGTAGAACAAGGCTGAAGTAAAGAAGAGAACGAGGTACTCTATTGTGATAACCCATCGGGTTGGTGTGTATCCCTCTCCTGCCACGAAAAACGGTGGGAAAAATCCCCTAATTGCGGCTACGGAAAGAATAACAAAAAATATTGTGATACCGGAATAAAAAAGTATTGCAATTAATTGTCTGGGAAACTTCTTCAGGGAATATCGGGCAAGATACTTTTCGGTACCTTGGGTCGCACCTAATATATGCAATACCGCGGCAAGTAGAGCCCCTATGCTAAATATGGTCACTGCCACATTCGGGCTGTCCGCGAATATCCATCCCGCAAGCAACGCTGAAATGCCAAGGGCTAAAGATCCTCCACCCAGGAAAAGGGCCTGGCGTGTAGCTGCGAATACGTAGGCTGATGCCGCGATGAATGCTATAGTGAAGCCACCGCCGCCGATGAAGATTGTATTGAGTATCGGTAACAGTAAATGTGGTTCGTAGATCGTCCGTATATCAACAATATAGATAATTACGGCTGTAGCTATAATTAACGGAAGTGGAATAAAGCTAAAGCGTTTCAACATACTAAATGTAAATTTCTTATCATCCATCATGCTTCATCCCCATGGCAGGAACAAGTGACTGATCAAGCGAAAGCATCTCAGCCAGCTTGTGCTCTGTGATGTCCCGTGCAATCGTTGAGGTACCTATAATCATGCCAGTTGAATCCTTAATTGGAGAAATGGTTAGAGAGGTATCGATTTGTTTGCCATCTTTTCTCATACGAACGGTTTCAAAACCTTTGATGCTCTCTTTCTGCTTTATCCTCTTAAGGAGCTGAGAACTCTCATCAGGACGATCTGGTGGAACTAAGATAGAAATAGATTTGCCTATAACCTCATCGGCTGAATAGCTGTATATCTCCTGTGCGCCTGAGTTCCAGCTAAGAATAGTACCATCCAGCATAATGCCTATAACCGCATCATCTGAAGTTTCTACAATAGATGCCAGAAAAGAATGTTTTTCCTCCTCCCGCGTGTCGGTTAATTCTGCTTTATCTTCCCCCATGCCTCTACTCCACGAAAATCGATTTTATACCCTGAAAGTTCGTTATCTTATTTTTAAGTCCAAGATAATATAAGATTACTTTTGTTCCTAATCTAGTTTCTGGGCACGGATATCTGGGATTCCAGATATGCTCCATTTCAACCACCCGGCGGGAGGCTCACGATTGTAAGCCAGAAATTCACGATAGACTTCACAACTGCTATGAACTTGTCAAGATCAACCGGTTTGACGACATAGCAGTTGGCGTGGAGGTTATAGCTCTCAATGATATCCTGTTCAGAGCCTGAAACCGTCAGCACCACCACAGGGATGCGCTTCAGGTCAGGGTCGTTTTAATTTCTGCAAGTACATCCTGACCGTTCTTCTTTGGCAGTTTCAGGTCGAGCAGAATAAGATCAGGTCGGGGTGCACCGGCATACTTACCTT
>JAPMTX010000026.1 GCA_026552855.1 Candidatus Methanoperedens sp.
GTCGATATTTTGAATTCTCGTGTGAATTTTTTCCTTGTTTTCATATTTGCACCCTTTCTGTAGATGTTTGTTAAGAATGTTTCTTAACTACCTGTCCACTTTTTGGGGTGCAGTCCAAAGTATCTCTTAATCCCTACTTCAGGAATATTATCGCCAGCAGCAATATAACGACCGCCAGTACCATGAGTATAAGCGCGTACCTCTTATCAGTCCCAAAAACAATGGGAATAGGACCGATCAATATCACGCCTCCTCCTCTTACTTTCTCCTCTCTCTCCTGATCGGTACCTCTCTCCTCCCGGCGTGCGCTCTCATGCATCATGCCGAATGCAACAACAAAGAACCCCAGCATTATCAGGATAACTCCTGCCGCAATCAGGAGGCTCCATTCAGGCATTTCTCCTCCCGATAATAAAGAACATCACCATCAGCAGCAGTCCGATAACCATGGCAGCCACCGTGATGCCTGGGGATGACCCGAACGCAACAGGTATGGGACCTATCATGATAAGCCCGCCGAAAGCGATATTGCCTGCCGATAATACAGCTCCAACCAGTACCAGTGCAAATCCGATGAGTATCAGAGAGAGCCCTAATTTGATTATATCTGTCATAGGCTTTTTGTTTTAACGATATCCCCATCAATATCTTCTATTTCATGTATAAAAACTTCTGCAATCTCCCGGGCAAAGGTTTCCCAGTCCTTTATCCCTGAATCCTCCAGGGCTGCTGTCCTGACCTCTGGCGGCGTCCCCCTCGTGGTGATATTTATCCCGCAGTGTATCTTCTCGCTCGATACGCCCGCGCTGGCTATGCTCACCGTGAGCTTGCCGCCGTTGACGAACAGGTCGTCCCCGTTCCTAGTCGCCCTTATCCCGCGCCTCTCAAGCACATCCTTTACGCAGATTATAAGCAGGCGCTGCATGTAGTATGCGAGGCGCATGCTTGCAGGAGAATCGAACCTCTCTACGATTATGTGGATGAGGTCGTCGCCCTTAATGGATTTCCCTGCTTCCCTGTCCTCGATGTCCTTCATATTCTCCACAGTTACGTCCATCGCGCCGCGGAATATCACTATGGAATCGCCTTTTATTCCCATGCCGTATGCCCACAGAGGGGCTATCTGGGAGCCGTCGTATTTTATTGTATCGGGGAGGATTCTGGAGATCATAATAACAACCTCTGTTAGTAATGGAATCTATTAAAAGCTAGTGTGTTTAATTTTAAAAAGTAAAGTAACTTCTAATAGTAATATGTCTCTAAAGGGAATAACATTTTAAGAAAGGTGTCCCATGACCCAGAAAGTCGAACTGAAACGCGAACTCGGGCTGCTCGAAATAACCCTCTCAGGCGTCGGCATCATCCTTGGCGCGGGCATATACGCCCTCATAGGCAAAGCAGCCGCGCTCGCCGGGAATGCGGTCTGGCTCTCGTTCGCCCTCGCCTCGCTCGTGGCTATCTTTACCGGACTGAGCTATGCAGAGCTCTCCTCCATGTTCCCGAAAGCGAGCGCAGAGTATGAGTATACCCGCAGTGCCTTCGGGAGGAGGCTTGCGTTCATCATAGGCTGGCTTATAATCTTCAGCGGCATAATCGGCGCTTCAACTGTTGCCCTTGGCTTTGGAGGTTACTTCAATTCTTTCATTAGCATCTCCCCCGTCATCTCAGGCATGATACTGATAATAGCCCTCTCGTTCCTCCTGTTCTACGGGATAAAAGAATCGGCATGGTTCGCGGTCATAGCTACGCTCATAGAGACGGCAGGTCTTGTTTTAATAATCTTCATAGGTCTTCCTTACCTTGGAAAGGTGGATTATTTCGAGATGCCCTATGGCATGGCAGGTGTCTTTCAGGCTTCTGCGCTCGTGTTTTTTGCCTATACAGGATTTGAGAGCATAGTCAAGCTCTCTGAGGAGACAAAAGCTCCTGAGAGAACAATCCCAAAAGGTCTTCTACTGGCAATATTGATCAGTATCATTCTCTACATACTGGTAGCGGTTTCCGCGGTCAGCGTGATGGGGTGGGAAAAGCTCGGAACCTCTGAAGCGCCTTTTGCTGACCTTGCTTTCACCTCTCTGGGAAGCAGGGCTTCTACGCTTCTGTCCGCGATAGCCCTCTTTGCCACAGCCAACACCGTGCTCCTGATGCTGCTCGGCGCGTCAAGGATCATGTACGGGATGGCAGATTCAGCCACGCTTCCCGGCGTACTTGCAAGGGTGCATCCATCAAGGAGGACGCCGTGGGTTGCGATATTAGTCTCGATGCTGATCTCAATCCTCTTCATCTTTTCCGGCGATATCACCTTTGTGGCTAATGTAGATAATTTCACTCTTTTTGTGACCTTTTTTGTGATCAATGCCTCGGTTATCTTCCTCAGGTACATAAAGCCGGAGATGGCAAGACCGTTCAGGGTCCCGCTCGCCATAGGAGGGTTCCCTGTACTGCCTCTGTTTGGTATTTTGTTCTGCATATTCATGCTCTTCCAACTGGAATGGAAGGTTCTTCTCATAGGGGCAGCACTAGTAGTACTGGGCTGGCTTCTATCTTTTGTCGATATGAGAAAAGTCTGATCCGCATTTAGTTTACAGGTTTCAGCGAGATAATTGGCTTATTTGCGCCGGACTTGCAGGCATCCGAGCATTTCATACAGGCGAAGCAGTCGGGATGTTCTATCGTCCTGCTCTTTCCGGTATAGTCCTTACAGATATCTAGGTGGCACGACGTGTGGCACTTCTTGCAGTTCCTGCAGTCCTCGATCGACATATGGAGAATCCTGTTCTTCGACAGGAGAGACTGAGCATATCCCACAGGACAGAAGCTGCACCATGTCCTGGGCATGTATATTATCCCGAGAGGTATTGATATCAGAAGGGTTGTCGCGATGCATATAAAAACTATGAACCCGCCTATGGATGCCAGCTTATCCGAAGAGACAAGGAGCGGGTTTTTGCCCAGGAGGATGATCCCATACAGTGCGACTGCAAAGATTACTGAATTTATCGCAAGCGAAGTAAGCTGGGTTGTCTTTCTTATTTTTGCGAATTTTACCCGTATATAAACTCCTGTTATGGTTATGTTCGTGATTGCCACAACCATGAATTTACGTCAATCCTTTTTTATTCGCCATGGTATTTATAAGTTTTTCCACAATTATGCACAACCGAAGGCTTAGAAAAGCTTATAACTTTCTTTTTCTATTCACGTAAGGTGATGTTCTCTGCGAAAGAAAGCTCTGATAAGCGTTTCTGATAAAAGCGGCATAGTCAGCCTGGCAAAAGGGCTCACACGTCTCGGTTTTGAGATAATTTCCACAGGCGGGACATCGCGGGTTTTGAAAGACGCAGGCATAAAAGTAACAGACGTATCAGAGGTAACAGGCTTCCCTGAGATGATGGACGGAAGGGTAAAAACGCTTCACCCCAGAGTGCACGGGGCTATCCTCGCCCTGCACGATAATCCGACCCATGTGAAAGAAGCAGAAAAAGAGGGTATAGAGCTTATAGATATTGTGGTCGTGAACCTATATCCGTTTGAGAAGGTAATCGCCCGGGAGAGCGCAAGCCTGGATGAAGCTATTGAAAATATAGATATCGGGGGACCCGCTCTTGTGAGGGCTGCTGCGAAGAACTATCGCTACGTTACCGTAGTAACAGACCCGCAGGATTATCCTGCTGTTCTGGAGGAGCTTGAAAGCGGAGAGATCAGCCTTAAAACACGGGAGCGGCTGGCAGTCAAAGCATTCCGGAGGGTTGCGGATTACGATTGCGCCATCGACAGGTACCTGAGCCTTCGCCTGGCAGGTGAAGACATCCTGCGCCTGAAATTCGTCGAGGGCAGGGCTCTGCGGTACGGCGAGAACTGGCACCAGAGCGCAAAGTTCTATAAAGAGCCGGATATTACCGAGCCCTCTGTTGCAAATGCGATTCAGCTCCATGGGAAGACGCTGTCGTACAATAATTACGTGGATGCCGAGAGCGCGCTGAACGTGGCGCTTGAATTTAAGGATGGCATCGCCGTTTCAGTGGTGAAGCACAGCAACCCCTGCGGGCTGGCGACAGGGAGAACGCTTACTGAAGCGCTTGTAAGGGCGTGGGACGGCGATCCTGTGTCGTCGTTCGGGAGCATCATCTGCATGACGCGGAAGCCCGAACTTCCGACCCTGGAATTCCTTAAAGGCAGGTTCGTTGAACTTGTGATCGCGCCCGGTTACGGCGAGGATGCGCTTCTCTTCCTGAAGAACAAGAGCAAGGACCTGCGCGTCCTTGAATTACCCATGGATGATGGCGCTCAGCTTGAGAATACGTATCATTACATAGTCGGCGGCATGCTCGTGCAGTCAAGGAACAGGGGATTGTACGAGAAATGGGACACGGTAACAGAGCAGCCTTTCCCGGAGGAGAAACGGGGTCTGGCAGAGTTTGCAATGACAGCCTGCAAACATACAAAATCCAACGCCGTTGTCATCGCGCGCGAGTATGAGAAGGGATTCTACCAGATACTCAGCATCGGTGCAGGTCAGCCGAACAGGGTGGATGCCATAAGGAAGCTTGCAGCCACAAAAGCCGTTGAGAACCTGAAGCTCTTATATGCGAGGGAAAAGCCAGGTATGGACGAGGAGGAATACATCAGGAGCGTTCTCGGCGAATGCGTTCTTGCAAGCGATGCCTTCTTCCCCTTTGACGACAGCATCGTCTACTCGGCTGAGAACCACATCAGGTACATAGTATCGCCCGGGGGTTCGATAAGGGATAAGGAAGTGATCGCGACGGCGAACAGGCTCGGAGTATCGCTGGTGTTCACAGGAATGAGACATTTCCTTCACTGAGGGCACAGATACGGCTGGTACAGGCGGATGATTATTAAATTTATACTGCAATAAATTTTAGTTAAGTTTATGTAGAATCATAGTAATTCATCAATACGATAATCGAGAGGAGGCAGTATGGCAGAGAACAACGTAGTATATATCGGAAACAAACCAGTGATGAACTATGTTCTGGCTGTGGTCAAGGAATTCAACAACGGGGCAAAAGAAGTTACTGTCAAAGCGAGAGGAAAGGCAATATCAAGGGCGGTGGATGCGGTAGAGGTCTCAAAGAACAGGTTCGTGACCGATGCTAAAGTGAATGATATTAAGATCGGTACTGAAAGAATGACCTCAGAAAATGGAGAATCCAACGTCTCCATTATTGAGATCGTAATGGTTAAACAACCCTCCTCATAAAGGTTTATAGTACCTTTATTTCCGACAGCGTGGTAACCGCTTATTCGAGCGATTCGATGAACTCATTGACAGGTATCGCCCTGTACGTTGCCGTTCTGATGCTGCCGCGGGAGAGAAGCTCGACGACTGCCTTGAAGATCTTATTCTCATCTTCCGATTCCACAATTGTCATGAAGTCAAAGTTCCCCAGGACTACGTACTGATCAAGCACCTGTATTCCCATCTCCTTAAGCTCGGCGTTAACTTCTTTTATCCTCCCGGGGTTCTTCTTCAGGGTCTTAGCACCATCATCCGTCAGAGTGGATGTTATAATATATCTTGCCATAATCTTCACCTCCAATTCCCATATTCAATTAGGGTTTTTCCAGTATATATACGTAGGCTGTTTGAAGAAGTGCTTCGGATAGCCTTATTTTTTCGCGAAGTCCCACAGTAAGTTATATAGACATACCGAAGAATATGATGAACTCAGGTGCAAAAATGAGCATTAAACTTGGATTTGTAGTTTCGGAGTTCAACCGCGACCTGACCATCCAGATGGAGACCCTGGGAAAAGAGCACGCAGCTTTCCTCGGCGCCTCGGTTGAGAAGGTTCTATACGTGCCCGGCGTTTTTGATATGCCCCTGGCTGTAAAGAAGCTCGCCGAGGACGGCGATATAGACGCCGTTGTCACCATCGGGTGTGTGATACAGGGCGCAACAAAGCACGATGAGATAGTAATTCAGCATGCTTCAAGGAAGATAGCTGACCTTGCCCTTGAGTACAGCAAGCCCATAACACTGGGTATCTCAGGTCCGGGCATGAGCAGGCTTGACGCACACGAGCGCGTGGATTATGCCAAGCGTGCTGTCGAGGCTGCAGTAAAAATGGTGAAAACCTTAAAAGGTTAAAAGATCAAAAGTAAAACGGGATTTAAAAATTTTAAAGCTTAATGATCCCTGCCGAACCGCTGCTCTGTATGATGGCGTGGTATTCGTCGGGGAAGAAATCCCTCATATTCTCAAGCAAGAAAATGTTCCTTGTGCACAGCATGACCTTGTTCGCTGTCAATCTCTCAGGCGCGCAATTTTCCATCCACAGAACTACTTCGTTTGATTGGCTCATCTGTCAGTCTCCTTGAATCCTCTAAGTATACCTCCTATTGCCCCTCATTATTATGATTATAATTATTTACATTATGGGTATATATATGTTACGGTGGGAAAGCTGAAGAAATAGACCGTACGTCATAATTAAAAATTATATCCCCGAAAACCTATCCTGACCGGAGTGGAACATTAAAGCTCAGAACATCAGCTCATCTTAAAATCCGAGCAAAATACAGGACGATATCTTTTCAGAATGGCTTAAATATCAGAAAATAGTCTGTGGGTAGTACTTTATGACCTCAAAAAGACTGCAAAACATTACAGAATCAGCCACGCTAAGGATATCCAACCTTGCAAGCGAACTGAAAAGCCAGGGCAAGGATATAATAAGTTTCAGCCTCGGTGAGCCTGATTTCACAACCCCTCAGCACATCATAGATGCGGCGAAAGCTTCCCTCGACAGGGGTGATACGCATTACACCCCCTCACCCGGCATACCTGAACTGCGGCGCGCTATTGCCGGGAAATTAAAGACGGAGAACAATATCGAATCCATGCCAGGGAACATTATCGTCACCCCCGGGGCAAAGCAGGCTATCTTTGAGGTCGTTTTGTCGGTATTGCAGGAAGGCGATGAAGCCATCCTGTTCAATCCTGCCTGGGTGTCCTACGACCCCTGTGTTAAACTTGCAGGCGCAAAGACAATCTGGGCAGCCACTGACAGGGACAATGGTTTCTCTCCAAAAGATCCAGCCGGGTACGTAACAGAAAAGACAAAGCTCATAATCATAAACAGCCCGTGCAACCCCACAGGAGGAGTATACAGCAAAGAGACGCTGAAGGAAATCGCTGACATTGCGATCGATAATAATATCCTGGTCTTATCGGATGAGATATACGAGAAGATCATCTACGACAGGGAACACATAAGCATAGGCTCCTTTGACGGGATGCAGGAGCTGACTATCACGGTCAACGGTTTCTCAAAGGCGTATGCGATGACAGGATGGAGGCTTGGATACGTTACCGCGCCAAAGCACATCTACGAGCAGATGCTCAAGCTTCACTCCCATTCCGTGAGCCAGGCTACCTCGTTCGTGCAGTACGCAGGGCTGGCTGCGCTCCAGGGCGACCAGACATGCGTTACGGATATGGTCAGGGAATTCAAAGCGAGAAGAGACCTGCTGGTTGGCGGGTTGAACGGATTAGGTATCAGGTGCGCAAGCCCGGACGGCGCTTTTTATGCTTTTGCAGACGTGAGCAAATACGGGAGCGGAGAAGAGGTGGCTGAGCTTCTGCTCAACAAAGCGTTCGTCGCTGCCACGCCCGGCTCTGCTTTCGGTGAAGCCGGGAACGATTATATACGGATATCGTACGCAACCTCGCAGGAGCGCATCAGAGAGGCTCTGAGGCGTATGGAAGCGGTATTAAAGTAAAAAAAGGAGGATGGGCTATCCTCCACATTGAAGTTAGCTATCTTATCTTCTTATTGCCGAAATCCACTATCGTGTTTTGACCTTCAGCCAGGCGCACCGGGCGCACCGGGGAAGTAGTGGGTATCCAGCCCTGTTTCTGTACCTCTGAGATTATATAAATTCCGGGCTTCAGATCTGCGAACACGTAGTTTCCGCTGGTGCCTGTAATTGCGGTTCTCTTTACGATCCTGCCTGTATGTTTCTCTGTTCCTTTAAGCTGTATGGTCCAGTTCTCAAGTCCCTCCTCCCCCGCATCTCTCACGCCGTTGCGGTTCATGTCGCTAAACCCTATGCCGGTGACCACGTGAAACACGCTGGTGCGCACAAGAGGCAGGTTATCCCCGCCGTTCGTGATATTTTCGGAGTTGTACGGAATGAGCGTCTCTCCCAGACCGTCCCCGTTTATATCCTCTCCTGCGTAATCCGACCAGTAGTTCCCTCCAAGCCATGAGCCGCCGATAACATTGGTTCCAGCGGTCTTCCTTATGTTCCAGATGTTGTTCCCATCGTCCCAGGCATTGTTTGTGTTGTTGAAATAGTTGTTGTAGATGATGTTATTATTGCTGGAATCGGCGAGGTAGATTCCGTAATCGTTTGAGCTCACAGTGTTGTTAGTTATGGTGTTATTACTGGCGCCGTGTGAGGATATCCCGTAACCGTTTGTGCTTATGTCGTTATCAGTTATGGTGTTGCTTTCCGTCGCAGGACCGAGGTAGATTCCGGTACCAGATTCTGTCACCCTGTTATCAGCCAGAGTGTTTCTAATCGCGAAACTCGTCGAGATCCCATAGCGGTTTGAGCTTACATCGTTACGGGTCACGATATTATCGGAAACATAATAGAAGTATATCCCGCCTCTTGAGCTCGCATTGTTGTCGGTTATGGTGTTATCGTATGAGTGGCCAAGAGAAATCCCTGCATTGTTATTGGTTATCTTAGTTCCCCATGAATAGGCAATATTGATTCCTCCAGAGATCACGCTGTTATTTGTCAATGTATGGTTGCTTGTATATTCGAGAGTTATCCCGGAATGATTCGAGCTTATGAAGTTATCAGTTATACTGCCATCTTTCGTTTCAAAGTAGCCGATGTCATAGGTGCCGTAGTAGATGCCGTAGTACCAGTCCGTTACCTTAAGGTTTTTTACGTTAATGTTCTTGAGCCCCATCCCTGCAGGGTCATAAACTAAAATGCCATATGTACCTTCTGCTCCCGTGCCGTCGATGGTATAGCCTGCGCCATCGAGAATCACATTGCTTGAGGTAATGTTAATGCATCTTGAAGCCGCACTGTTTACTATATTCGCACTGAGCACATACGTATCCGGCGAGGTTATATCGGTGCACGAGTTGATCTCCTTTACAGCACCTGCGCCTTCTGCCAGCAGCAATAATGCTACAAGAGTTATCCCTGCCGTGATGGTATGCCCTCTGCTAACTTTTGCCATTTATCTTCCCCCTTCATACGTAGTGGAAGCTGCTTATGTAGCTACGAAGCAATCCCACTTCCTGCATCTTATAGCAACCTCATGGCATAAAAAGCCTGCTAATCATTTTAAACATATTTCGCTCAGTACTTTAGTTGCTATGGCTGTCCGGGGCTGCAGATTATCAAATAACAGGCTTCAAATAACTTCTAAATAAAAAAAAGGGGGGCTAACCCCTCCTTCTGGCTAACATATATACCATACCCATTATACCTGCAATAGAGAACACTATGCCTGCCGGGAATTCCGGAACAGGGACTGGCTGGTTACCAGTTGGCGCCGGCGTTACTATTGGTGTGCGGGCTGGTGTAACCACAGGTGTTCGCGTCGGTGTTAGTGTTATTGTCGGTGTTATTGTTGGAGTTATTATCGGTGTTACTGTCGGTGTTGGAGTTGTTGTTGGCGTGGGGATAACTAACGGTAAAGAATCTCCTCCATTGATTATTTTACCCGCTGAGTTATATGGGACCATTGTATCTCCCAGTCCGTCCCCGTTCAGATCATTCCCTGTATAGTCAGACCAGAAATTCCCTCCAAGATTTGGTCCCCCGATAATATTCTCTCCCGCGGTTTTTGCGATGTTCCAGATGTTGTTCCCATTGTCAAAAACATTGTTTGTGTTGTTGAAGTAGTTATTGTAGATGAAGTTGTTACTGGAAGAGTTCAGGAAAATTCCCTGGTTATTACCTGAGACCTTATTTCCTGTTATGTTATTTCCTGAGGACAAATCTAAGTGTATGCCGCTATCTGCCAATAGGTTATTGTTCAAAACCATATTATCGGCAACCAGGTTGCCGTTCGATTCATCCAGGTTTATACCACGTCCATTGCCTGAGGCAGTATTTCCTTTCAGGACGTTGTTGTTTGAAAGGAATAGAGAAATGCCGTAGTTGGGGCTCAAGCTTACGCTGTTATTTAATACTTTGTTGCCGCTTGTGGATGCATCAAAGAAAACCCCTCTGAAGTTTGAGCTTAAGCTGTTATCTGATAGTGTGTTGCTATCGCTTTGAGAGTGCAGGAATATTCCCACATTGTTAGAGTCTGCGATATTATTATTTACAATGTTATTGGTACTTGAGAGGTCAAGAAGGATGCCGAAGAGTTTGTTTGAGTTTGCGGTATTGCCGCTCAGCATGTTGCTGCCTGAGAAGAAAAGAGCGATGCCGGTCTTGTTATTTGAGTTGGCGGTGTTGCCTATGAGAGTGTTGCCTTCTGAATGTGATATAACGATGCCGTAATTATTGTTTGAACTTGCAGTGTTGCCGCCAAGAGTATTATTATCGCTGGCAGCTTCCAGGAGGATGCCGTACTGGTTGTTTGAAGCATCGTTGTTCAATATGCTTCCTTTTTGCGTGTTATTGTAATATATGCCGGAATCCCAGTTTGATACTACCAGATTTTTTACAGTGATGTTTGCCAGAGCAGTCGTCTGGCTGTGTACATCCACACCCCTGGTGTCAGCCGTGCCAGTGCCGCTAACCGTATGACCCATGCCGTCGAGAACTACATTGCTTGAGACTATATTAATGCAGGTCGAGGCAGAGCTGGATATTATATTCTGGTTCAGTACGTACTCTCCAGGCGAAGAAATCGAAGTGCAGGAGTTAATCTCGGTTGCTGCACCCGCGCCGCCAGCCAGCAATGCTATTGCCAGCACCGCTATTCCTAACCTGCGGTATTGTTGACTACTTTTATTTACTACCATTTATTCCCACTTCCTTATATAATTAGCCGATGAAAATATATCAAGTATTTTCTCTAGACTAATCCCACTTACGTTACCCAGAGTATACATGTACCCGGGAGCTTAAAAAACTTGCGGAAAATCAATTGGACTGCGTAATTAAATTAAAATATAATAGCTATGCCAAGGACTGATGCTTGCCTTCCTGGGTTTCCTGCATTGGCCTTAACTGCATACACGTACCTTGATTGTATCCTGCCACCAGAACTCAACGATCAAGCTGCCCGTTCCGCTCCAGTATTTTTCGGATGATCGCAGCACTGCTGCAGAGTTCGCATTCCTCGAACGATTGTATTCTTACAACTCTTGCATGTATGCCGTGCGCCCTCAACTGCGCCTCCAGCTCTTTCTCGTTGAAGAACTGGTTCCTGCCAAGCGCTATGATGTCGGGTTTTATTTCCCGAAGGGGCGCGAACATGTCGCGCTCGTCACCCAGCATTGCCCTGTCCACCATGCGTAGCCCAGTCACCATGGAAAGCCTCTGTCCTTCCGGGATTATGGGCTTTGGCTTGTGCTTTATCATGGATTCGCGCGCCACTATCACGTAAAGCTCGTCGCCCAGCGCCTTTGCTTCCGAGAGGTATAGCAGGTGCCCGGGGTGGAGTATATCAAAAGTACCTGTTGCAAGGACTCGAACCATCGCCACTAGATTATCTTTAGTTGCTAAAAATGTTTGTAATCTATAATTCACGTCTCATATTCATTCTCATCCATTGCCGAAAAACCATCAATATATTGCCGATAAATTGCCGATAAACCGTATGCCCGTTTCCGGTTGGATGGATTTGCTATAACCAGCCAGCCATCTTTGATCCATGCATTGAGCAACATCCGCGTCATACGCCCTGAAAGTCCCAGAGTAGCGAAGACCTGTGATGTAGTAAGCGGTCTGCCAGCCGAATCTGCAAAGGAACGTGATAATGGGCGGTTCAACTAAGAAGTCTTTAGAATAGTCATTATCCATTCAATCTCTTCTTAAATTGTTCTTTAATTATATACAGTACAGTCAATGTCAAGATACATCACACATGCTTTTTTCTTTACTCCCCAATTATTGGAAAAATCCACATCGATAGTGACGCTGGGCAGATTCTTGACAGTGTTCACAAGGTATCTATTCATCTCAAGGTTGCACGACGGCAGGCATATTATATGGTCGCTCACCTGCTTGCACTCAAGCAATAGCTCGTAGAACGGGTCTATTATCTGCCATGCATAATCTATCTCATTGCCCATGAATTCGCAGAACTCGTCGTAATCGCTCTTCTGGAAGGCGTCGCTGAAAGCGTCCTTTTCAAGCAGCGCAGTGAAGCACTGGATATACACGTCCTGGAATGATTTCGGCTTGAACGGCAGATTGAACGCGTCGCAGCATACCACCTCGAACCCCTGCTTCTTTGCCTGTTTGCACAGATCCACGTTGATGTCGATGCCCACGAACAGCTTCCACTCATTACCTTTTGTCTCGTACAGCTTTGAGTGGGCGCCGCAACTGATTTCCAGGATTGAGTCGGGTTTTATCATATTATTTCTTCGTTTACTAATCCCATTTAAACACTTATTCACATATTAAATGTAGTGCCCGTTAACATGCTGCCGGGTCTTTGTGCTGATAGCTTAAAAGGAGGTGCACGGGAAATATCTGCACATGAAATATTCAGCTATAACAAGTTTTAATATCCTCTGCGACTTTATAAATTCAGTGATTTTTTGAATATCAGAGTTGCATATTTTAAGCAAGAAAGCTGGTATACCTGCGGACCAGCTTGTTTACGCATGGTTCTTGCTTTCTTTGGAGTCACAAGAACAGAAACAGAAGTAAAAGCAGCTTGCGGTACTACTGAACTCGGCACGACACCAGTGCAAATATCAGCAGCCGCCCAAAAATCTGGTCTAAAAGCCACTTCGGTCAAGAATGCAAACATTGATGACCTCAAACAGGAAATAAAAGAAGGAAAGCCTGTAATCGCACTGATTGATCCGAGTTACCTTTACGGTGGCGTAAGTGGCTTTGGTCATTTCATCGTTATAGTTGGCTTTACAGATACAGAACTCGTTTATCATGATCCTGATGTGCCTGAAGGAAAATATATGCAATGCAAATTCGAAGCATTCAGCGCAGCATGGAATGCCACTCGCTGTTGGATGATAAAGATCGAAAAGGAGTAACATGTATAAAGAAATCTACGAAAAGGCAAAAGAATATCTTATCGAAAATATAGGCGAATTAGTATCAGCAGGCGATATTTACTATGATTCACAACAGCACACATGGAACGTTAAAATAATCGCAAAAACCCCACACGGAATATTGATATTGGGAGAAATGCGTCTTGATCAGAATAATAACATAGTAGATGTGCCAGAAAAAGAGACACTCCTTGGCATCCTGAAAGCCAAATTACAGGAAGATCGTGTACTTGTTGATGTGCCGCGTGATGAGCTGCCACGAATTAAAAGTTTGATACGTGGTGTGCGGATTTACGGTTGATTAAACATTCAACAGTACAACGAACCATCAATTTTAGCCATCTTTCAAAATGCCAGAACAATTTCAAAAACCTTATAAATAAACCCATCCAATCCCATCATGTGATCAAATATGGTCGTTAAAATAGGATTTATAAAACTTGGAAATCTCGGCACCTCTCAGGTAATCGACCTGTTACTTGACGAGATAGCCGCAAGAGAGGGAATCGCAGTGCGTGTATTCGGGACAGGCGCCAAAATGGGAAAGGACGAGGCTGCAGAAACAGCATCGTTCAAGAACTGGAAGCCTGACTTCGTGGTCATGATAAGCCCCAATTCAAGCGCACCGGGTCCGACCGCTGCCCGCGAGATCTGGAAAGACTTTCCGACAATCGTTGTCTCCGACGGTCCGACCAAGAAAGAAGAAAGGGAAAAACTGGAACAGGCTGGCTTCGGCTATATAATACTGCCTGTTGACCCGTTGATCGGAGCCAAGAGGGAGTTCCTCGATCCGGTCGAGATGGCGATCTTCAACAGCGATGCGCTCAAGGTGCTGTCAGTATGCGGCGCGATAAGGCTCGTCCAGACAGAGATCGATACTGTCGCAGACCAGGTAGCGGTGGGCGCTGAAAAGCCCCTGACCCTGCCCAAGGTACTTGCAAAACCGGAGAAGTGCGTTGAGAGCGCAGGTTTCTCAAACCCTTATGCTAAAGCCAAAGCCCTTGCCGCGCTCCATATAGCAACTAAAGTCGCTGAGATCGATTTCCCCGCCTGCTTTGTATTGAAAGAGGTCGAGCAGATCGTGACCACTGCGGCAGCAGGTCACGAAGCAATGCGCGCAGCCGCAAAGCTGGCTGATGAAGCCCGCGAAATGGAGAAGGCAAACGACTCCGTTCTGAGAAAACCGCATGCAAAGGACGGAAAACTGCTGACCAAGACAAGACTTCTGGAGAAACCCCAGTAAAACAGGTTTTAAGGAAGTGAAAACCACTTCCTTTTATTTTTATTTTGGTAAAATATTTTAAGACTATTTAAAAAAGATTTATACCTTTATCTGTTCTGGTGAGAAACCCTTCTGGATAAGGACGTTCTTCATACGGTTCTTGTGATTCCCCTGAAGTTCGATAACATTATCTTTTATCGTTCCGCCGCATGCGAATTTTGATTTCAGGTAGCTCGTCAGCTCCTGCAGGTTTATCTCACTCGGGTTAAGACCCTCGATAACCGTGACTTCTTTCTTATATTTCCTTGTATCTACTTTCACTATTATTCTCTGCTGCTCTTTTGCCACTTCTTCGCATATGCAAAGCTCTTTTGGCAGTCCGCAGACAGTACACATTTCTGAACTCATTTGTTGGATTAATACCTCCATTCTTATATTACGCAAGAGTATTATATAGCTTCTTGATGCTCCACGTATTAAAATATAATGGTATGGCGATTGCAAAGAATATCGAGCTCGCAAGGACGGTGCCAGGTCAGATGCTCGGTCTTATGTTCCGCAGCAGCATCCCGCCCGATTATGCGATGGTATTCATAATGAAGAGACCATCTTTTATTATTTTACACATGCTCTTCATGCGTTTTCCAATTGATGTTATCCTTCTGGACGAAGAGAAGAGGATAATCTGGCTCTCGCGGTTAAATCCATGGAGCGGTTATAAAGCCATGGGAAACATCAAATATATTATTGAGACAGGTGCAGGCACGATCGAAAGGTACAGCCTCGGTGCCGGCGGACAAATAGAATTCGAAGCTGGATGAGGCGATATGGAGATATATGACATTATCCGGAAAATTAATTGATGATAAAGTAGTAATGGATAGGCAGGCGGTAGAGGAGTTATATGCCACAAGTTTTTACGGAAGACCGAAGGGAGATACCCTTGAGCTGTCCCTAACCGAGAGCGCATACCTTATCTATACAGGGAAGATCTCAGTCGTTTCCGGGGAAGAGGAACTGGATTTTAAGCGGTTCTTCCTGAGGGCATCATCCATAGTAAAAAATTTTGAGCTGCTGTATATCGTTTATAAAGACATGAGGGAGAGGGGATACTATATCCAGCCCTCTGTGACAGGTTTCAGGGTATATCCGCGCGGGGGGCACCCGGGCAAGACGCCTGCTGAATTTTTCGTATTTGTAACATCGGAGAGGATACCTCTTTCGCTCTCCGACCTCAGGGCTAACATCAATACAGTTGAGAACTTAAAGAAGCGCCTTATCCTGGCGATAGTGGATGAAGAGAGCGATATCACCTACTATGAGGTCAGGAGAACAACCCTGTCAGGCTCATGTGAATTAAAGCCTGAGCGCTCACTCTCGGTAGCAAGCCTGCTTGAAGACAGGGTAATGGTCTGGGAGCCGGAAATATCGCATTTGCTCCACAGCGAATGGTTCTTCGGCAGACCCATGGACGAGGGGCACCTGCAGTTATCGCTCGTTGAATCCTGCTACCTTCTAAATAAGGGGATACTGGGTATCGAACAGAGGGACCGTGAAGCTCTGGACCCTGCCCGGTTTTCAGCGCTCGCCTCCAGCATCGAGCCCGATTTCCTGATAAAGTACAGGGCATACGAGAAGCTGAGAGACAGCGGGCTTGTTCCCAAAACCGGGTTCAAGTTCGGGACTCATTTCAGGGTTTATAAGAATATTTCAAACATATCCAGCCTCCAGCATTCGGATTATCTTATCCATGCTGTGGCGCATGATCACGTATTTTTGCTGCAGCAGTTCTCGCGCGCAGCCCGGCTTGCAAACAGCGTGAGGAAGGAAATGATCTATGCTGCCGTCAACGGCGGGGTAGAATTCATTGTTATAGGAAGGGTGCGGCTGTAATACAGACATATCCGGGAAATATCGGGGAAGTATCCGGGACATCATTCCCTTAAAACAGCCGTCATTGACCTTTCTTTTGATCTTTACTCTTCCTCTCTCTTCTTGCGTTTGACAACTCTCTCAAGCTTCTTTGCCCACATATCTTCTACCTGCGTATATTCACACTCAAGATAATGCGTGACCGCCTTAGCCAGGGCATCCTTGGTGCTGCTCTCCCCGGTCTTCTGTTTCAGGGCTTCTATGTCCTCGACTGTGAGAACAGTCTGTGCGTGCATTATTTTTGCCATATTTTACCTCCTATTGGCTCACTTATCGAGCAATAGCTTCTTTTTTGTCTCATCATCATGGAGATAGTATTTAAACATTACGCAAATGCACGGATAACCTCATTTGCATTTACATTATGGATGAGACACGGTAATCAAGGAAATGTAAAAAATACCGGGGCTCATTGCTTCCTGCTCACCAGGAAAGCAAGTGCCGCCGCGATGACCAGGGCTGGAACCATAAACCCGGGCGATCGTGGAACTTCGGTGGGCTCAGGCGTACTTTCAGCCGGTGCCGCGAGGCTGTTCTCTGCCTTGTTCAGCTCATCGTTCGCATACCCTGCATATTTCTGGGCATCAGAGTATTTTTTCTCCCAGAAGAACGCAAGCGCCTGGTTGTTGTTATAATCGTTGGCATTTGCAACATAGCCCTCTGCCTCCGAGACGTTCTTACCCTGTTCCTTTGCCTCTTTGATGCGGGTGGATAATGATCTTGACCTGTCGTCCACTTCAACTATTTTATGCAATACGTCCGAGTACGAGCCTTTGATGCGGATCACGTCCCCGATATGCAGTTTCTCCGGCGACCAGGTTGGGACCATCCTGCCGTACTGGAACAGTTTCCGGAACGGCGGCGGCTCCACGGATATCAGTTCAACGGATTTTGGAAGGAAGACCTGGCTTCTGATATCTGCATCCACAGGTACTGAGACCTCAGCGCTTTTTCCTGAGCTGATAACCTGAGGTGATTCAACAGGTATATCTATCGAATAATTTGAGTCTGTTTTTACTGCCCAGTTCTCAGCTGTAAAACCAACGCGTCCATTCCACTTTGTGCCAGCTTCAACCGGTTTATTGAAATTGACTATGACTCTTAAACCGTCTGGAACAGTTTGCTGTTCTACCTCACCCGTTGAATCTGTGGTATGGTAGAAATCACGTATAACCGCGATCTTTGAAGCAGGAATAACAAAAGAGAAACCGTCCAGAGGCACCGAGCCGCTGTTTTCGAATTCAGCCTGGATGAGCTCTTCAACGAGCCCATCATCATGCACTGTCACGTTCAATACCCATCTATTAAGGGAAACCCCGGCTGCAGAGGCGGGGGACACTATCAGCAGTACTATCAGAAAATAGATAAAAACTTTCCTCAGCATCATGCTATCACAGTCCTCATAAAACTCTCCTGACTCATATTCTTTACGCTGAGGTAACCGTTAAGTACTTTCCTTTCAATAAAACCACATATGTTCCCCACCACACGCATGAGAAGGTTGCGCTCTTCAAAGTTCCGTCCTCTTGTACGTGAGAACGAGCTTGATGTTAAGGACCTGATATGTCCAGTATTCGTCGATGAGACCGCAACAGAACCAGTTGAGATAAACTCAATGCCCGGCTGCTTCCGCCTTCCGCCCGACATGGCAGCGGATGAGGCTTTGTGCATCCAGGACCTTGGAATACCTGCGCTCATTTTGTTCGGCATACCGCAAGAGAAGGACGAGACGGGAACCCATGCCTACGGGGAGGATGACGTCGTCCAGAGAGCTGTCCGCGCCATTAAGAAAGAGGTTGGGGACATCATAGTAATGACAGACCTCTGCCTCTGCGAATACACATCCCACGGGCACTGCGGTATTGTGAGCGGCGAGAACATCCTTAACGACCCAACGCTTGAGATACTCGCAAAGACGGCTGTAAGCCATGCCCGCGCTGGCGCTGATATAGTTGCGCCTTCAGGAATGATGGACGGCATGGTCGGAGCCATACGCCGCGCACTTGACAAAAGCGGTTTCGGAGATACGCCCATAATGTCCTATGCTGCAAAATACTGCTCCGCGTTCTACGGTCCTTTCAGGGAGGCTGCAAGCTCAGGCTACGCCTTCGGGGACAGGGCATCATACCAGATGGACCCAGGGAACTCGGATGAAGCACTTCGTGAAGTGGCGCTTGATATCGAAGAAGGCGCGGATATCATCATGGTAAAACCTGCTCTGCCCTATCTTGATATCGTATACCGCGTGAAAAAGAAGTTCGGGCTGCCGACTGCGGCTTACCATGTGAGCGGTGAGTATGCCATGATAAAAGCAGCCGCGCAGAACGGCTGGCTTGATGAGCGCAAGGCAGTTTACGAATCCCTGCTCTCAATAAAGCGCGCGGGTGCTGATATGATCCTCACGTACTTTGCAAAGGATATGGCTAAAACCCTGAACCCTGGATAATTCCGAATCTGAGTGATGCCAAGCTATAACACGCACAGGATCTTTAACTATCTGGTATTCCTGGTCATTTCAGTCCTGCTGTACAAATCGAACGTATTCATCACCAATCTGGGACTTTATTTCATACTGGGCGCAGGCTTTTATATAGGCACGGATTTCATAACCCCTGATCTTGATATCGAGAGCACTGCAATAAAGAGATGGGGTGTCCTCAAGATCTTATGGCTCCCCTACATGTGGCTGTTCAAACACGGGCAGAGCTCCCATAATATCCTGTACGGGGCTGTGGTCAGGGTACTGTACATCAGTCTTATAATCTTAGGCATATATTACCTTCTGTTCAGGTCTCTTCCCTCAGAGATGATGGTCTCTCCAGTTTATGTTTTTGTCTTTCTTACCGGAATAATGGCAGCCAATGCCCTGCATATAGTACTGGATGCGGTGTTCTGACGGTCTCTTAGCCGGAAATATATAAATTACCCTCCAGGAAAAGCTTGGATGCCAGCATATTTAAATATTTTAAGCATTATCCTTAAAGCCAGGTGATTGAGACTTGAGGAGATATCATGTATCCCTGCTCCTGATATTAGTACTATTTCCAGGATGTATAGCACCGCAGAAGGATGCAGTTGCTCCATCAAATGACCCTGTTGCAGACTCGTCCATTACACCTCTCCCATCTCCTGCATCCCTGGATGCTGCTCCTGTACCTCCGGCTCAAACTCCTGCTCAAACTCCCATCCCTCCGGCGGTAACTGCCACTCAGACAATTCAAAAGCTTGATGGGAAAATCCCTGCATCAGTTGAGACCAGGTCTACTGCAGTGGAAGTGAACTACAGGGAATACGTGGACTGGTTCAAGAACCACAACCTCAATATCAGGGCGTACACGCCCGATGAGTATGTATGCGGGCAGTATACGGTGGACATGATCAACGACTCAGAGAAAGCCGGGTTCAGGGCATACTTTGCAGCGGTCACGTTCACCGACGGCACGGGTCATGCACTGGTCTCGTTCAAATCGACCGTGTTCGATCACTCTTCCTGGTACTTCTTTGAGCCCCAGAACAATAACCAGATGACCCCGGAGACGTTGCCCAAGGCGCTTAACAGGAACCTTGGGAAAACGGTGAAAGAGGTAAATATCTACGGCTACTTCGATGATGCGGGGGATAAGGACCCTTCAACATGGCGGTTCTATTATCCATTGTATAATAAAAAGTACCTGGAGAGCTAAAAAGTTTAAAGGATAGTGTAAACCCAGCCTTTATACATGTATAAAACCAACTTTACATCTGGGTATGCGGGTCAGAGATGTCTTCAAATCGCCTATAAGGAAAGTACATACGATAAAGTCCGGGTTAGTCATCTGGTTGAATAAGCCGAAATGGATAAACAGAACGGTACTTTATTTTTTAATGCTTCTCCCGGCCATTTCTATAATCTTATGGTATATTTTTTCATACTTCGGGCTTTTCCACACCGATGTAGAGAGCGCACGGTTCGTGCTCAGCACCCTTATACAGAGCGAGGCTGCAATCATAGCTCTCGTGATAACGTTGAGCCTTGTTGCAGTCCAGCTCGCCGCGTCGTCTTACTCGGCAAGGGTGATTGATATGTTCAGGAGGACCCCCGACCTGTGGATACTCATAGGGATCTATAGCTTTGCCATATTTTATGGGCTGGGCACACTTAAACTGATAGAGGGGAACCCGCAGCTAAACGGCATGCCGAACGTGCGCCCCAGCCTTGAGGCCCATATCTCGTTCGCATATTACCTGGGGCTCTTTGCATTCTCTTCACTGGTGCCGTATATATGGAGCACCCTTGAGATGCTCAAGCCCTCAACTGTAATCAACATGCTGGCTGAGAGAATAACGAAGCAGAGGATCCTGGCTGCAGCAGAGAAAGCCTCGGAAGACCCCATCCTGCCTATCATCGACATAGCCAATGGTGCGCTGATGAGATATGACTACGAGACGGTGATAGACGGGCTTATGGCAATAGGGGAGCGTACCAGTGAGATATTCAAAGAACTGGGCTATACCAGCGGCATGTTCAGGAGGCTTGAGGACGGTGCTTTTGAAGAGAAAAGATTATCAGAGAATATCTTCGATCACCTTATCAGCATAGGAAGGTTGGCTATAAGCAGGGATAACGAGAGAGCTGCCACAGCAGCATTATACAGCCTGTGGGCAAATGTGCGTATAGCGGCAGAGCAGAAACTTGAGGTGGCAACCAGATGGGGTATAGAATCGATGGAAGAGATCGGGATAGCAGCGGCAGGGAAGGAGCTTGAAATGCCCGCACTTACGGCAGTGCAGCTTATAGGGTCAATCGGAGAATCTGTAGCAAAACAATCCCGTGAAGAACCGATCTTCACGAAGAGACTTAAAGACATTGCAACGGTTGCCGTAGCAGCGCTTGAGGAGATCGGGAAAGTGGCGATAGAACACAGGCTCGATGACATTGCGCAGCAGATAGATGATTTCCTAAAAAAAATAAATGAGGCTCTTAGCGAATCATATATTTAAGGAAAACCTGCCTGGAGGTGCTATCTATCCGGGCGTGAGCCTCTTCCTTATCCGTTTCATAAACCTCTGCCTGAAGGGTTCCTCCTGGCTCAGCTCTCCGATGACGTGGAGTTTCCTTAACACCTCCTCGCCATGCGGTGCTTTCTCCATGCTCCCGGTAAGGTCATCTCCTGCAAGGTGGCTGCCGAGGTGAACACCGTCCTTCCAGAGCGAGCTGTTCGAGACATCGTAGACCCTTCCTTTATAAGCTATATATGCAGGTCTTCCCTCTTTTCCGTTAAATTCTTTTAATTTTACGGTCGTGAACTGTTTCTCCTCCCCCAGCCTGCGCGCAATAGCATAGAGAATGGAGCGCACAAGCTGCCTGCTGTCTACCTGTCCTTTGATCAGATAATCCTGTGCGCCCCGCCGCACTGCCTTTATTGCAAGCGCCACGTCGCTAAGACCTGTCAATACAACAACAGGTATCCCTGGAGCCTGGGATTGCGTCCTGATGAGCGCATCGAAACCCCGGCTGTCGGGCAGCATAAGATCCAGCAGGACTACATCCACCCCTCCCTCAGCAAGGCGCTTTAATCCTGCTGAGAGCCTGTCTTTCCATTCCAGGTCGAACCTGACTTTTTCTGCTTCAGCCAGCATCTCCTGTATCAATCTGGCGTCCCCGGGGTTGTCTTCGATTAAAAGAACTTTAATGCTCTCCACTTCGATCACCCGGCGGAAGCTTCACTGCGACGAGCCGTGGATTCGTCTCTTTTCGCAGGTATGGTGAAGTAGAACGTGGACCCCTCACCCTGCACCGATTCTGCCCATATCCTGCCGCCATGGCGCTCAACTATCTTCTTGCAAATAGCAAGACCGATGCCTGTACCGGGGTATTCGCTTTCTGTGTGCTCGCGCTGGAATACATGGAAGAGGCGGCTCTGGAATTCAGGAGATATGCCTATACCGTTATCCCGGACCGAGAAAAGCCATTCATTTCCCCTTCTTTCAGCAGAGACGTGGATGCGCGGCGGCTCTTCTTTTTTTCTGAATTTAATGGCATTGCCGATCAGGTTCTGGAACAACTGCACCATCTGGGTAGGATCAACCATTACAGTGGGCAGGGGATCATGCGTAACTGCTGCATCATTCTCCTCAATAGCCACTTTCAGATTATCCAGAGCCTGATTAAAGACAGCTTCGAGGTCGGTAGTCTCAAACGATTTACCGCGCGTGCCGACCCTGGAATACGCCAGCAGGTCCTCTATAATCCTCTGCATCCTTTTAGCGCCGTCCACGATGTAGACTATGAAATCGTCTGCATCCTTATCCAGCCTTCCCTTATAGCGCTTATCCAGCAGTTGCGTGAAGCCCGATATCATGCGCAGCGGTTCCTGAAGGTCGTGGGAGGCTACGTAGGCGAACTGCTCCAGCTCTGCATTCGAGCGAGCCAGCTCAGCGGTCCGCTCTTGAACGCGTATCTCCAGTTCATCCCGCGCTCTGCGCAGTGCCTCCTCAGCCCTCTTGCGCTCTGTAATGTCGCGCGCCACAGCCACCGTGTAGCTTTTTTCTCCGATTGTTATATAACTTACATTTACCTCTACGGGGAATATCGTACCGTCCTTGCGTCTGTTTTGACCTTCTATAATCAGATACCCCTTTCTCCGTACCTCCTTAACATGCTCTTTCCAGGAAAAATGATCCGGTATAGTAGCTTCAATATCAAAAACTCGCATGTTGAGCAACTCTTCCCGCGTATATCCCAGGCTGCTGCATGCTTTATCGTTTGCATCCAGAATTCGACCTGTCCCGGGGTCGTCAACAAAGATAGCATCGTTTGATTTATTGATTAAATTGCGGAATAACCGCAGCCTGTCCTCTATCCGCTTGCGCCCCGTTATGTCGCGGATGACGACCTGTATCGCGGGTTTGCCCTGATAGGTAAGAGGCATAGCCGCTACTTCAACATCAATGACAGAGCCGTCGAGCCGGACGAACTTTTCCTCAATCAGGGGTACAATCTTTCCCTCATCTCTCATCCGCCGAACCCGCTCTCCGACAACCTCGCGATAGTCAGGGTGGACGATGTCTATGATATTTTTCCCGATAACCTCCTCCGGGTGTGCTGCGCCGAGAAGTTTTGCTCCGGCAGCGTTTAAGAAGACAATCTTCCCTTCACTGTGAACCGCGATGGCTTCCGGGGAGAGCTCGACGAGCTTGCGATAGCGCTCCTCGCTCTCGGCAAGTGCCTCCTCAGCCTGCCTGCGTTCGGTAATATGCATGACAAGCGGATGGAAAAGGAAAAAATAAAGCATAGGGGAAAGAAGAACAACAAGAAAGGCAGAATCGATGAGCACTTCTCTCCAAAGGGGAAGAGGCGGTAGTAGAGCCAGAAGTATCATTAAAAAGGTTTCGGAAATAAAAATCGAAAG
>JAPMTX010000187.1 GCA_026552855.1 Candidatus Methanoperedens sp.
GCGGTTCTATTCTCTTCCAGAATTCGTCAGATATCTCGTAGTCGTGTCCGATTTTTCGTGTTGTCATTACTCCACATTACCCTACATCGCGATTCTTATATTTTTCGGATAGGCACTAACTCAAACCGAATCTAAACGACTTATCAGAGTTCATAGCAGTTCGTTTTTACATTAGATTTGCTGAAACAAGCATGGCATTCGTATGAGATAATTATACTAAATCTGTATAAAGCAATCCCAAGCAGAGTGAAAGTGTTAGGAAATTTAAAAAATTATTCCACCATCGCCCTCGCGTCCGCCGCCACCGCCCCGCGCTCGTGCACTATCAGAGGATTGATATCAAGCTCGATAATCTTTTCCTTCAGAGCCATGTCCGAGACAGCCACCAGCACATCGGCGATCGCATCTATGTCCGCAGGCTTCCTCCCCCGTATCCCTTTGAGTATGGCATAGCCTTTTATTTCGGAAATCATATCAAGCGCGTCCCTTCTTTCTACCGGCACCACTCGGAATGAAACGTCCCTGTAAATCTCCACGAATATCCCGCCGAGCCCGAACATCAGCGCATGACCGAACTGAGGGTCGCTCTTCAAACCTACTATCGTCTCATGTCCCGGCGTCGCCATCTGTTGCACGAGTACTCCTTCTATGTTCGCGCCCGGAGCCGCGCCCCTGACGTGCGCCATTATTTCTGCATATGTTTTTTCTACATCTTCTTCCTTCACGCCAAGCGCCACGCCGCCCACGTCGCTCTTATGAGGGATGTCGGGCGAAGATATTTTCATTGCGACAGGTGTCCCTATGCGCCCTGCGATCTCCAGAGCCTCGCCCGCGCTTTTCGCGATATATCCTTCTGTCACAGGTATCCCGTACTTTTTCAGGAGCTTTTTTGTCTCATTTTCTGTAAGTATCCTCATGTTCCTCTCTCCCTGCTCTCCAGGATCTTCACTTTTTCAAGGAATTCCCTGTGAATGATAAGCGCAGCCAGCGCCTTCACCGCCCTCTCAGGGACGGGATAATTGGGTATGCATGCGCTTTTGAGTATCTCCACCCCTTCTTCCTTGCCCGCCCCGCCCATCCAGCATGTTATTATCGGCTTATTGAATCCCTCCTGCTTGCTTTTCTGTATCATCTCAACGACCGCCTCAGCAGGCGGCATCGCGTTCGACATGAGCGTGTGAACGTAAATGACGATGATCGCGTCCACATTTTTATCGTTGAGAAGTGCCCCGACTGATTCCTTATATATCTTATACGAAACGGTTCCCGCTGTATCTATGGGATTCGCGGTTGATGCGAATTCAGGTATGATTTTTTTGATCGCTTCCCGCGTCCCATCTTCCAGGTCAGCGATATCGATACCCTGCCTCTCGCACTCGTCCGCAGCCACGATAGAAGCCCCGCCCCCGTTTGAGAAGATGGCGACGTTGCTGCCCGCCGGCAGGGGCTGGCAGGAGAACGCAAGCGCGGCATCGAAAAGCTCATCGATCTTATCCACCCGCAGCACACCAGCCTGCCTGAAGGCGGCTGAATATACCTCGTCAGAGCCGGCTATGGAGCCTGTGTGTGAGAACACAGCCTTTGCGCCCCTTTTTGATCTCCCTGTCTTGATTGCAACTATGGGTTTCCTGGTGCGCCTGGCAGTTTCTATGAATTTGCGCCCGCGTTTTATACCTTCCACGTAAATGGCTATAACGCCTGTCGAGGGGTCGCTGTCCAGGTACTCGATGAGGTCAACGTCGTCTACATCAGCCTTGTTGCCAGAGCTTATCACCTTGCAAAGCCCGAGTTCCGTATCTATAGTCCACTCAGCCAGCGCAAGACCGAGTGAGCCGCTCTGCGTGATAAAAGATATTGTACCGGGATGCGGCAGCCTTCCAATAATGCTCGCGTTGAGCCCCGCAGGTCCGTTGACTATTCCGAGCGTGTTCGGTCCGATCATTCGCATCCCGTATTTCCTCACAATGGATACAAGCTCCTTTTCAAGCTCAGCCCCTGCGTTCCCCGTCTCGCTGAACCCCGCGCTGATAACTATCAAGCCTTTAACGCCTTTTTTCCCGCACTCCTCTGCGGTGGAGAGCACATACTGCGCCGGCACTATTATCACCGCCATCTCCACATCTCCGGGAATGTCCAGTACCGAGGGATAGGATTTCAATCCCTGTACCATCTTTTCCCCGGGATTGACAGGATAAACGGGTCCTTTAAAACTGCTCAATATGTTCTTCAGTATCCTGCCTCCCCATTTCATCTCGTGGCTGGATGCGCCGATAACTGCTATCGAGGCTGGTTCGAATATCGAAGAGAGCATTACATCCATTCCCTGTACTTCATGGCGCGCATCACCCGTGTTCTCGCTATGGCGATCGCCACGTCCCTGGGATATTTTTTCTCACTATATACCGTATCCAGCATCTCTTTTGTATTCCTTGAAATAGTACTTTTGATCCTGTCGAACGCGTGGGTCTCTGTCCCTCCGTGGTATTCAACTGAGGCTGTGATCACCCCGCCGGCGTTTGCCACAAAGTCGGGTATGACCAGTATCCCCCTGTCGTGGAGCATTCTCTCAGCCGCTTCGCTTATCGGTATGTTCGCCCCTTCGATCACCAGCTTCGCGTCAAGTACATCGGCATTGGCTTCTGTCACCACGTCGGGTCGGGCGGCAGGGACGAAAATATCCGTGCTTATCCCGAGCAGGTCGGTGGTTTTCAGGACCTCGCCATCCTTATAATTTATAACAGAACCTGTGGTATCTTTGACCCGTATCAGTTCCTCTACATTCAGACCCTGCGCGTTGTATATAGTGCCTTTTGAATCGCTGGTCGCGATCAGTTTAACTCCTTTCCCGGCAAGGAACCGCGCAGTGGGTTTCCCGACGTTCCCGAAGCCCTCTATGGTCAGGCGCGCCCCGTTCAGGTCAAGAGGGACATAGTCTTTCGCCACGTCAGCGCACACGGTTATCCCGTACGCAGTAGCGCCTATTTCATCAAGCGGTATCCCGCCAAGCTCTACAGGAAGACCCACAGCCCTGGAGGTTTCGTCATAGATGTACGCCATGCTGGTCTCGTCCGTGCCCATATCAGGTCCGGGGATGTACTCTTCCAGGTGTTTTATCGCTTTGGCGAACGTCCTGATGATCTGCTCCTTGTGCACTGTTCTCGGATTTGCGATGATGCCTGATTTTCCGCCGCCGTGCGGAAGACCTGCCATAGCGTTCTTGTACGTCATCGCGCGGGCAAGCCTCCGGACTTCAGTCGTGGTCACATCAGGCGCCATCCGCACCCCGCCGATAGCGGGTCCGGCTGCCACGTTATCCACGACAACGATGGCTTTCATCTGTGTCCTGGGTTCGTATAAAAAAACAACCTTCTCAGGACCCAGTTCGTCTGCAAGTTTGAATACGTTCTCTGTGATATCCATTTTTACTATCTCCCTTTGCAATTTTGTCTGGTCAGTAAATTAATATTGCGGTGATATTACTTCTCCTTCAAATATTCCTCAAGCCTCCACAGGTGGCTCAGGTCAACATCCGCGTATGTATCTTTCCCTACCTCGAATGGATTATCCATATCTTTTATCAGCAGTATCAGACCGATGAGCAGGGATGAAGTGGCTCCGATAAGGGCTAACCCCTCGTAGTACGGCTCTGTTTTTACGAAAAGCAGCACCAGCAAAACAGCGGCGACTGCCAGCTCTGCAATGCCGTAGGCAGCAGGGATGAACGTAGTTTCGGATATGGTCTCTATGCGGTTCGATATCCTGTCTATGTTTGTCAGTTCGCTCCGTAATTTTACAAGCAGCGGCGGAGCCACTCCTTTTTCCGAAAGTATGCTTATGTCCCTGTTTATCGCCTCCATGGCAGGGTTTATTTCGCCTGATCTCCAGGAATTCTGCCTCAGGTTCGAATTTATGACCTGCAAAAGTTCCCTGATGTGCGAGCGCATATCGTCAGTTATTTTCCCGCCACTGATGTGTATGATCTTTGTATCATTATAAAGAGCCTTAATTGAGGCTGCAAGTTCGCCAGGTATCCTCTCGCTCTCCTTATAATCCGCAAGCGTGCCTGTGAATATTATGGCTATCGTAAAGATCACTCCCCCTACGAGGGCGGTAATAAGCGGATTTGCCGAGGCTACATCCAGATTAAAGAAGTTGATCAGTCCTTTCAGGAGGAGCAGTACGGCAACAATTGCCAGTACCCTGAGTACAAGACCCCATTTTTTAGTAAATCTGTTCATAGTGGGTGCATATATTTACTCGCATTTATAAAAACTATTTGTCCTTATATTTGGTAAATTATATAACATGCTTATTCGTATAAGGTCGAGAAATGATAAAAAAATGCCCGGCTCATGGAGTATTCAGGGGAACTGAATGTAAATGCGGAGAGATAGGAAGCCTTATACTGGACGACGAGCAGACCGAGAGGCTCGGGCGCTTTATCTCAGGGGCGCTCCGGCATTTTCCCGACGACCTCGGACTTGCTATGAACCAGCACGGATGGGTTGACCTGGACGTGTTATGCGATGCGATGAGGACGCGCTACAAATGGGCTAATAAAGAGAAGCTCCTTTCGATAATCGAATCCGATGAAAAGAAAAGGTATGAGATCCAGGGAAGGAAGATCAGGGCGAGATACGGTCATTCCGTGGACGTTGATCTTGACTATTCAGAGAATACGCTCCCTGAGCTCTACTATGGAGCCAGCAGGGAAGAGGTTGATATCCTGCTTGAGAAAGGGATACGACCTCTTAAACAGCGGTACGTCCACCTGAGCACGTCCGTGGAAAAGGCGCTTGAGGTAGCTAAAATCCATACAGACGACCCTATCCTGATCCTAATAGATGCGGCAGAAGCCCAGAAGAACGGCGTGACAATGCTTTCAGCTACCGAGAATATAGTGCTCTCGGAAGAGATACCTCCGCAGTATCTTAAAGTGGTTACCAACTCATAGGTTGCCATTTCAGCATATAATTTCAGCATATAATACTTTTACAATATTATAAACCAAAACTAATATATACCCCTTGCTCCATCTAAAAATTGAGTTGTAAACCGAGGGTGACAAGGTTGAAAATCAAAATCTGGTCGCACTTGGTTTTTGCAGCCGGAAAAACGTGGGGTTCAGCGCATTTTGACAAGATGAGTCTGAACCCCATGTTGCCCGAAGGCATGGTAAGTTAGCTTTGAACTTATTTAAAGCCAGCGCCGCGCCTGAGTGGTAGCAAAGAAGAAAAAATATAAAAAGAGAAAAATATAAAAGGAGAAAAAATATGAAGAGAAGTAAAGGAACGCAATTAGGCGCGATGCTTGCAGCGGTGCTACTGGGAGGGAAGAGTATATGTGAAGAAAATGAATAAGACTCTATCGTTAGCGGTAGGCATCCTAACATTATTAGCCATTGCAGCATCTGCACATTACCAAGGGTATAGTGCTGTAGATGAGATGGAAATTCGCTACGGTGGAAGTACAGCGTATACCACAGCCCAAAGCCATTCAATCAATACATGGAACGGACATTCCGTACCCCTCGTTTAATACAAAAAGTATTTTTCTACATAGCGATTAATTAGCGAGCCTCTGTAATCTATTGTAAACATATAGAGGCAATAATTAAAATGAATATCTCAGC
>JAPMTX010000198.1 GCA_026552855.1 Candidatus Methanoperedens sp.
CAGATGCTTCATAAATCTGCGTTTATTCGTTCGTCTGCGGCTTTTATGTTTAAATGTAATATCCAATTTTGCACCCTTTGCGTGCTTTGCGGTGAATTGACATATAACACCGCAAAGTCGGCTATGAACAGTGTTCATAGATGACAATGAAAAACTCAGTTTTTCACACCAGAGCGCCAAGAACGCAAAAACATAACAGGAAATATTCTATACATGAGAGTAATCGCAATAACGGGCAAAGGCGGAACAGGCAAGACCGCTGTAGCCGGAATGCTGATAAAGCATATATCAAAAGGCAGTAAAACCCTTCTTGCCATCGACGCAGACCCCGACTCCAACCTCCCTGACGTTCTCGGCGTGAAAATCGATAAGACCATCGGGGATATGCGGGAGTTCATGCTGCAGGAGCGGGATAAAATGCCGCCCGACACCAATAAGGAGAGGGTGCTTGAATCAAAGATCTACGAGGTCCTGGAAGAGATGCCGCGATACGACCTCCTGGTGATGGGGCGACCCGAGGGTTCGGGATGCTACTGCTTCGCGAACAACCTCCTGCGCGGGATAATGGACAGGGTACTCAAGAACTACGACCTGACGATAATCGACACAGCGGCGGGTCTTGAGCACCTGTCGCGGCGTATCATCCGCGACGTTGATGAGCTGCTTGTGGTCACGGACGGCTCGCGCCGGGGCTTGCAGACAGCGGAGAGGATACGGGAGCTTGCGACCTCGCTGAACCTGAACATCAAAAAGATGCACGTCATCGCGAACAAGGTTACGCCAGAGAACTGCGCGCGCATAGAGGAGTACGCACGTGAATTGAAGATGGACCTTGTGGGAGTAGTGCCTTTTGACGAGACGCTTGCGCGCTTTGACCTTGAAGGGAGACCTCTGGCTGAGCTGCCTGAGGATTCGGCTGCTTTGAAGGGCGTTGGGGAGATTGCGAGGAAGATGGGAGTGTAAGGGGAAAGAAAATAGTCTGATCTGGATTACTTTCTCCCCGCTTACCAAATATTTAATCCTATATAATTATACTATATAATTATATTCTCTAAAAATCCAGCTACTTACACCTGATGTTCACACAGCCAACCTAAAGGTGATAGTCTTTTATTTCTAGAAATCCACCTCCTTTAATGTTGCAAAGTGGAGGTGGATTTCTTTGGACCTATTAATCCTATTACTAAGTTTT
>JAPMTX010000027.1 GCA_026552855.1 Candidatus Methanoperedens sp.
CTCGCACGCAGCGAAACTTGCCTCTGAATCAAACAGTATAGCTGCTATCGCTTCAAGGGAATCGGCGCAGATATACGGGCTTGGGATACTGGCTGAGAACATACAGGACATGAACGAGAATTATACGCGGTTCATTGTGATAGGGAAGATCGCACCTTCGCCCACTGGCAATGATAAGACCTCCATAATCATCTATCTTGAGAAGAACAGACCAGGCGCGCTTTACGAAATACTGGGGGAGTTTGCAAATAACAGCATCGACCTGACAAAAATAGAATCGCGCCCCACAAAGAAAGTGCTCGGGGATTATCTCTTTCATATCGACCTGCGGGGGCATGTCGAGGATAAAAAGGTAAAGGATACCCTTGAGCGGGTAAAGGCTAAGGTCGGGATGCTCAAGATACTGGGGTCGTATCCGGCGGCTCAATGAAAACCTTTATCCCCCATTAGCTCCCATAATTGAGTAGCATCCCAAAAATGAGGAGCCTATGGATATACTATCCCTGAAAAAGCTCGCGCTTCTTGGCGCGCATAAAAAACCGGTGGAGCTGTCGTCTATCGAGTTCGCAGCGCATATCGACTCAAGCCCTCAGACCGCAGCACGGAAGCTTAAATGCCTTGAGGATGAGAATATGATCTTAAGGCAGATCTTGCACGGCGGGCAGTTGATAACCATAACAAATAGCGGCATAGCCGCGCTGCAAAATGAATTAAATGATTACAGGGAGATATTTTCCGGCAACGGGAGTAAAAAGTTCTTAAGCGGAAAGGTAATAACCGGATTGGGGGAAGGGCAGTATTATATCTCTCTTGACGGATACAGGACGCAGTTCATTGAAAAGCTCGGATTTGACCCGTACCCCGGCACATTGAATATCAGGCTTGACCCTCCAAGTGTTGAGCTTAGGAAAGGAATAAACTCAAAAATAAGGATTTCAGGGTTCACAAGAGAGAACAGGACTTTCGGGAGCGGCTCCTGTTTTAATATAAGGATTAACGATATCGACGGAGCCGTGATAGTTCCTGAGCGCACGCATTATCCTGAAGATATAATCGAGATCATCGCGCCGGTGAATCTGAGGAAATACCTGAATATCAGTGACGGCAGCGTTGTTGAAGTGGAGGTTATAAAATGAGAACGGCTAATCAAAAATCCACGCATGCGGAAGCATGCGTGTGTGCAGAGTTAAGCGATGCGTCGGTTATTGAAAAAGCAATCGAAGCAGTACGCAAAGGCAGAATGATACTTTTGTATGATGATGATGACAGGGAAGGCGAGACCGACCTTGTAATGCCGGCGCTAAGCATGACGCCTGCGGACGTGGCGCGCATGAGGCGCGACGGCGGCGGGCTGATATGCGTCGCAATCCACCCGGAAGCGGCTGAGATGCTGGGGCTGCCGTTCATATCAGATATCCTTCGCTGTGTCTCCCTGAACGGTCACAAACCGCTGCGCACGCTTGTTGAGAAAAAGGGCGATATCCCTTACGATTCGCGCTCCTCTTTCTCGCTGTGGGTGAACCACAGGAATACCTTTACGGGTATTACAGACAACGACAGGGCTCTTACCATCAATAAGGTAGGCGAAACGGTGCAGAGGGTGCTGAACGGGGAAAAAATAGATTTTGGCAGGGACTTCCGCTCTCCCGGTCATGTCGCACTCCTTCGCGCAGCCGGAGGTCTTTTATCAGAGCGGCGCGGGCAGACTGAGCTATCGATACAGCTGGCACTGATGGCAGGCATATCCCCCTCCATGGTAGTATGCGAGATGCTCGATGAGAGGACAGGGAAAGCCCTCTCAAAGGAGGATGCGAAGAAATACTCTCAGCGCTGCAACATGCCGTTCATAGCCGGAAGAGACATCCTTGAATCCATCTCAGGCTGCCGGTAGTTTCCCGTAACGCAATTTATCTGCGCTATAATAACTTTGAACGTTTCAGGGATTCCGCCGAACTTATACGCAGCCCCGTTCTTCACAGAGCTGGCAGCTATACTATAGCATTACCTTCTTCTGTATCACAGTGTATCTTTTCCCCACTCCTTTAGATCTCTCATATCCACCAACTATCCTGTTTATTTACTCAATTCCTTCAGGCGTTTTATGCTTGCCATCATTGCCTGCGACTCTTTTTTCTTCTGGTTCTCAAGATACTCGATGATTGCATCAATGCTCGTCTTGAGCTGGTAAATCTTGTACGGACGACCTTTTCCAGGTTTTTTCTCTTCTCTCTCCGCTATCCAGCCAAGCTCTTCCAGTTCGCGCATGGCGATACTGACTTCAGGCTGTCTCAAGTCTGACCCCATCTCAAGGTCCCTGGATGTAACTTCTTTGACGTTCTTCAGGTATGTGAGCACTTTTGCTACGTTTCTTTTCAATCCGAGTTCAATCAGAGTATCAGCGAATTCCTCGTCGGCTTTGTCGAGTACGTTTACTGACAGACTTTTCATAATATTTCACCCTACTTTTAAATGTATTCATTGAATATAAATCTTACGTTTTAATATAATGTTTAAAAGAAAAGTTAGGTAATCAAAAATGCTATTCCTTGGGCTGAAGTTGATTCTTTCCTTCATAATGTATATGTTGAGTTTATCCATTATCCATAATAAAATCATCCTATGACTATCAAAACGCATATATCCATGCTTTTCCTTATGAGGCAGGGATACCTATGGAACTATTAATTTATTTCAACGGAAAATTTGTGCCAAAAAGTGAAGCCAGGACCTCCATTTATGACCATGGTTTTTTATATGGTGATGGTGTTTTTGAAGGCATCAGGGCATACAGCGGCAGGGTTTTCAGGCTCGATGGGCACCTTGACAGGATGTACGATTCAGCAAAAGCGATCGATTTAAAGATACCTCTCTCAAAGGAGGAGATGAAAAAAGCCATTATAGAGACATTAAAGAAGAATAAGCTGAAAGATGCCTACATCCGCCCCATAGTCACGCGCGGGGACGGCGATTTAGGGCTTGACCCCAGGAAATGCCCGAAACCGAACGTGTTCATAATCACGCAGGAATGGGGCGCCATGTACGGCGACCTGTACGAGAAAGGTCTCACAGCCGTTACGGTCGGGGTCAGGAGGAACGCATCCGACGCCCTGCCCCCCAACATCAAATCGCTGAATTACCTTAACAATATACTGGCTAAGATCGAAGCGAACGTGAAAGGCGGCGACGAGGCGATAATATTCGATACCCACGGCAATATCTCGGAAGGCTCGGGCGATAATATCTTTGTTATAAAGAACGGCAGGATAATCACTCCTCCCACCCTCAACAACCTGCGCGGGATAACAAGGACTGCAGCTATTGAGCTTGCTGTAAAGGAGGACATAGAAGTAACAGAGGCGAACCTGGGGTTCTTTGACCTCTACAGCGCGGACGAGGTCTTCGTTACAGGCACGGCGGCTGAGATCGCACCTATCACTAAAATAGACGGGCGTTTAATAGCTGACGGTGCTCCGGGAATTATTACTAAAAGATTAATGGCTGCCTTCAAGGAACTGACAAGAACGGAAGGCACGCCCATTGTTTGATTTTAAAACTCCCTGACGATGTGGATGTTCGAGAACGGTATGTAGTGTTTCTTTCCCGCATGCTCACCTTCGAGCGGATAGAACACTAGATACTGTTCCGCATGTTTTACTTCTATGACATTTGCGCTTGTTACCCAGCTATCGAATGTCGTTTTTCCATCTTCTCCAATATACTTTCTTGATTCTATTATATATTTTCTATCTGGCATAAACTACCTCCGTTGACGGTTAATATGTTATATTTCAGGCATACTAAAAAAATACTTCCAGCTATAAAAACTTAAGTCCAAACGCTCTTATAACTTATCATATGATTCTGTTCTATTCTTCCTGCGAGCCAGCTCGCTGGCATATTGAACGCCAAGACGTGAAGAGTTCTCTTTAACCCATTCGGTTAATCTTGTCTTACCTGCTGGCGGTGAGTTTGTATAGAGCAGTTCAGACATCAGACCTTCGATCTCATCTCTGGTGATGGTTACGTCTCCTGCTAATTTGCCGATGAGCATGCCGATAAAGTAACCTGAAGACGGTGGAATAGATATTATCGGTTTGCTTTTACCAATGATGTTACCTATTTCCTCAACCATGCTCCGGTAAGTGAACGTCTCAGGACCGATCGCATCGATGATGCAGTTCTCTGATTTTTGCCCCTGCTCTACCGCCAGCCTGGCTAAGTCATCAACGTAGATCGGCTGTAAACGGTAATTCCCGTCGCCGAATACGCCAAATACGGGGAACCTTCGTAAAAACCATGCTATATTGTTTATCAGTATGTCCTCTTTTCCAAACAGGACGGTCGGTCGAAGGATCGCGTATGATAAGCCTGATTCTATCAGCGCCCTCTCCAACCTTGCCTTGCCGCTGAAATATTCAAGATGGGAGTCTTCAGAGGGGTTCGTTATGCTGACATGAACTATTCTCTCGATCCCTGCTTTTTTTGCGGCATCGAATAACTTGAGGGTGTTATCGACCGCGAGTGAATGGGTGAAGTCCGGGTGGTTGAACCTTATCCAGTATGTATTATAAAGAACAGAAGTGCCGCGTAACGATTCCTCCAGTTTATCGGGATTGTTGAAATTGAACGGGCAGGCTTCAACTCTGCTGTTAAACGGGTTGGTGCGGCTGGGAGAACCGGTTATGGTACGCACGCGATGTCCCGACTCAAGCAGGCGCATGGTAATGTATTTCCCGGAATACCCGAAAGCTCCGGTTACGACGTGGGTTTCATGTGAAGTCATGATTGTCTTTTATCTTCTCTGTCTTTGCTATATTTATAAACCAGAGCTCAACATCATCTGCGCAGCGATTACAACACCGAAAGTAAGAGCTACCACCAACACATCAGAGGCGCCGATTTTTTTTTTGCTCACATATACGGTCGCATCGGCATTGTAGCCCCGGCAGAGCATGCTCTGGTACGTCCGCTCCCCCTGCTCGTATGAGCGTATGAACAGCGAGCTTATCGTATAGCCCACCTGATGCAGCGTCCATTTGCGCGGCACATTTTTGTTCCAGAGGTCAAAGCACCGCGTTTTCTGCGCTGTCCTTATCCTGCCGAGCATGGTCCAGAAAACGAAAAGATAGCGTACCATCATGGTAAAGAGGAGCGCAAGTTCCCTGGGCATGCCGAGGCGGCGTGCAGATGAGACAAGTTCGCTCATCGAGGCTGTGGACGAGAGCAGTATTATGGCGGTTATGCAGACAAGGAACTTCGCGAAAATGATCGCCCCGAACAATAAACCCTCACGCGTCACCTCAAGCCCGAGAGGAAATGCGTACAGCACCGTAAAATCCGCAACGAACGGCTGCTTCAGGAAAGGCTGGAATAAAGCTATGCCAAGACCGAAAGGGAGCGCTATCGCGAACCTGAATGCAAGGTAGGACAGCTCAAGCCTCGCAAGCAGCATGAGCGCAGCGAGATAGGCTTCGATGAGAGCAAGTTTCGGGAAATCAAGCACATCCATGCGGGGGAGAGCCACTGCATAAACGATTAGCAGCAGCGCCACTATTATCTTTACCCTGCCGTCTATCCCGTGGACAGGGGACTTCCTGAAGGCTTCCCGTTCAAGCTCGGTGAGCGATACGTGCATCTTATTTCACGACCCGAAGCAGTTCGTCCCTGGCTTCCTCAAGCGTGAACCTTATGCTCACGGGCACGCCCTCTTTTTGCAGCATTTCCATGAGCTCTGCCACTGCGGGAAGACGCAGGTGGGTTTTTTTAATGAGTTCGTCTGTCGAGAATATCTCCTGAGGCGTGCCGTCGCCTATTATCCTGCCGGCTGACATGATGCACACCCTGTCTGCAAGCAGAGGCACGATATCCACCTCATGCGTCGCAATTATGGTCGTGATGCCCAGGTACCTGTTCATCTCATTTATAAGTCTGATAAGGCGCACTGCCCCGCCTGGATCAAGTCCCGCGGTCGGCTCATCCAGCACGAGCACCTCAGGCTGCATCGCAAGTATGCCCGCGATCGCTACCTTCTTTTTCTCACCAGTGCTCAGGTGATGCGGCGCCCTTTCCTCAAAACCCGTGAGGCGCACGGTCTCAAGCGCTTCACGTACGCGTTTCTCTATGACATCCTCGCCCAATCCCAGGTTCGTGGGACCGAAAGCCACGTCCTGTTTGACCGTGGGTGCGAATATCTGGTCGTCAGGGTCCTGGAACACAACGCCTACGGTCCTGCGCACTTCCAGGATGTTCTTGCTGCTTACCGTCTCTCCTTTGATCAGGACCTCGCCGGTTGTGGGTTTAAGTATCCCGTTAAAATGCTTGAAGAGCGTGGATTTGCCAGCACCGTTAGCTCCTATGAGGGCTATGCGCTCACCCGGTCTTGCGCTGAAGTTGACGCTATCCAGCGCCTTGATCTTCCCGCGGTAGACGTGGGTGAGGTTCCTTGTTTCGATTATATTCATGCTATCCCCTTTTCAGGAGCTTTGCAACGCCAAGCCATATCATCAGTATAGCAGCAAATCCGATGATGATAGCCGCCATCTTTCCAGCCGTACCCATACCCGGTATGGAGTAATCTGGGAACAGGGGCGTTATCGGCGATACTACGCTGCTTATCCCATTTATTATAACAACGCTGGCAGTCTGCTGAAGCCCGTCAGGGTTGCCTGAAGCCAAAAACGGAGCAGCCAATGCAAGCCCTGCGAACGCGACTGCACCGAAAGCAGCAACCTTCACTGTGCTCACCTTCCTGTGGGCGTCCTCAGCAACTATATCAGGTCGCGCTTTCGCTATGGCGCCGTATACTATGACGGTTATGATCCCTTCCCCTATCCCTGCCGCGCCCTGGAATATGCCCATGAGCAGTACGCCCTGCTTCAGCGGGAAGGTGCCTGCAAACCACAGCTCAAACGCAAGCGCAATGGCAGGTAGAATCATACTGATCCACGCGCCTGCGAATAGTGCAAACTGTCGCTTCACCGAAAGTTTTGAGAGGGCGGCAAAGGCGTAATATCCCGAAAAGCCCCCTATGATGCCCATGTTCATAATATTCGCCCCCATCACTGTTACCCCTCCGTCGCCGAAGAGAGCCTGTATCGCGAGCACAAGCGTCATCAACAGGACCGCAGCCCAGGGGCTTGCGAATATGATCGCCGCAAGAGCAGCGCCCACCACGTGCCAGCTTACGCCCCCCAGTGCGGGTATCGGTACCAAGAGATTGGCAGCGATGTTTATGGTCTGCAAAACGAACATGCCTGCCGCCAGTACCCCGAAGAGCGGTATCATGTTCTCGTCCATATCGCTGCGCGCCCATTTTATCGACCGCGAGATGAAAAGCGCGGCTATGACCCAGTAAATCGCTGCCTGACCGAGCGGGATATATGCGTCCGGGATATGCATACTTCAGACCTCCTATACTAAAATTTATTAATAAATTTTAATAATATACCTATATAGTATTACGAAATTACAAATTCGTAATACTCAAAATAGAGCATAATAAATCGTTATGGTATATGTAGGTTTTGCTTCCGGACTCCTGCTGGATATCTCAGTATGTATGAATGCGTCTATGAACGCGTATGGGGAAATGTTCCCTGCGGTGATTTGTATACATGACCGGCAGCTGCATATCAGCCTTAATACCCCGCATACCGCCCGCTCTCTTTGATCCTCTTACCCATGACAAGCCCAGCCACCACCCCGCTTAAATGTGCGCTGCGGGCAATAGCATCCCCTGAGCCTATGAACAGTAGATCGAACAAAGCAAAAAATATCAATGCGTAGGTGATTTTCATGGGAATGAAGTATATATAGACCTGGATATCCGGGGCTATGACTGCAAGGCATGCGAATATGCCGAACAGTGCGCCGCTTGCTCCGACTGCTGGTGCTGCTGAGCGAAGGACAAGGACCGACCATAGCGAATAACCTGTCGCTGCGATGATGCCTGACAGGAAAAATACTATCAGGAACCTCTTTCCGCCTATCCTGCGCTCAAGCTCGGGTCCAAAGAAGAACAGGAACATCATATTGAACAGAAGGTGTATTGGACCTGAATGCAGGAACATATGCGTCACGAGTGTCCACGGTCTTTCAAGGATATACAGGGGAGAGAGAGCCAAATATTCAAAGTAGCCGGGGATGCCCTCCAGGAGGAACGATATAATCGCTATTACCAGGATTGCCAGCGAATAATTGCTTTTTATTACAGACAGGGTATTGCTCACCGACCTGAGGAGTGGGCTTCGCCGCTTTGTCACGGTCATGTCGGGCTTATAATAGTATTTTCCGCTGTCATGGGCTCTTTTCTTGAACTGCTCAAGACCTGAGCAGTCGTGTGATTCCGGGAGGCGGTGGTTATAGCAGTACGAGTTGCCGCAGAATTTACATGTGAACGGCATCGGGTCCCTGAAACCGCAGTAATCGCATTGTTTTGACATAACTTTGACAGTAAATCCTTTATTTTATTCCCTTGTGAAATATAATAGTATGCTCAAAGCGATGAACTCAAGCGCATCCGGGATAACCACGTATATCGGATTGTATCCCAGCAGATTGACTATCAGAGGATATACCTGTACCGGAGGCGGGTTTGCTATTATCAGAAGCAGCAGAACAGCCCGCGAGAGGCTCTGGAGCAGGAGCGCAAGGGTGAAGATAATGAGACCCAGTGTAAAATTAGATTTGATTTTCCGGTAAATCTCAATGTATGAAACTAAGAGCACAAGCAGCAGTACGATGTTCCCTGCCGTGATATAGTAGGCGATCTCTGTTATCTGAATAGGATTACCTCCTTGCTAACTTGATTTACTCTGTTTATCAATTTTTTCCCAAATTTGGTTAAATTCATCCAGGTTTGCCTCCAGTGCCTTTGAGATAAAATACATTGCGCCGTATTTATCGCCCTCCATAGTGATCACTCCGTTTTTTAAAAGAACGTCCAGGTGGTGCCTGATTGTCTTATAATCCATATTCATAGCCTCAGCTAACTGATTCGCATTATATGGTCTATCGATAAGACGTTTCAGGATTAACGCACGGGTCTGTCCTCCGCGCGTTCCTGCAATCAAATACCACAATAATTTCTTCAGAGGTTATCCTCCTTACCCGGTTCATGTAAATGGACATCGTAATAATTATAATTTATGGTAAGAATTTTATTCAGGACCGCTATAACCCCTAACTTTAAAATCCGCACAATACTCCCTGGAGAGCTCTCTGCACTTAGCGATATCCACTACAGGCAGGTCAACTACAGTGAACCGCAGTTCCATCCCTGCATTTGAGACATCGCGGGCAAATTCAAGCATTTTTTTATATGCATTCCTGTATTTCGGATGGCATAGCTGGTTATAGGTATTCTCGTCCTGCGCATTCAGGCTGATGGAGATAACTTTCATGCCTGCATCTGCAAGTTCTCTTGTTACGTTCCTGCCTGGATACAAGAGCCTGGCATGACCGATAGTATCAAGCCGGGTTGGGATATCCCTACCTGCGAGCCATTCCGTGATCTTAAGTACATCGTCCAGCCTGAGCAGGGGCTCGCCAAGACCTGTAAAGACTACCTCTCTGTATTTTGAAAGATCGGTCTGCTCAAGTTCACTTATGATCTCCGAAAGTACCGGTTCCCTCAAGAGCCGGAGATTGTAGCCGTACACGCCGTCCGAGTAGCGCTTGATGCAAAAGACGCATTCTGCCGTACACCTGTTCGTGATGTTAAGGTACAGGTTCCCGTGCGCTTCATAGATAATAGTGTCTTTTCTGTCCATTTCCTTGATATGTCCTTGATTAGTATTACTTATTTAATGCCTCTTATTACTTTTCATCATTTTGTTATCACTTCACATCCGCCTTCTCTTACAATCACGGTATGCTCCGCCTGCGCAACAATCTCTCCGCCTGCTTCTATTAATTCGAAATACTTTCTTAACCCTTTGAGTTCCTCGACCTTTATCTGTGGAACCCACCTCCTTGCAAAAGGGAGGGTGCCGAACCTGCTCCTGATCTCCTGCCCTGCATCTGTTCCAACCCTTCCGTTCAAAGCGAAGATATGCGCTTCTCCGTATCTCACATTTCCCTTTCCGCACGTAGCAAAAGGCTCGATCGCAAAGACCATACCTTCTTCTATTCTCTGGCTGAACAGGCTCCTGTAGTTCGGGATGGTGACCCCTGCATGCAGCTTCCACCTCTCAAGGCTATGCCCGGTCAGGTCCTTGATTACATTAAAACCATATTTTCTGACTGTCTCTCCTATTATTTTTCCTATCGCCCGCGTCTCTATATTGCTCCTGGTGGAACTGATGGCGCACCCCAGAGCTTCTTCACAGGCATTTATCAGCCTTCCATAATGATCTGTCCCTATCTCGACCGTACTCGCAGTATCCGCAATGTAACCCTCGATATGCACTCCGATGTCTACTTTGACAACGTCCCCCCGCCGGAAATAATGTGAATTATCCTCAGGCGTGTAATGGGAAGTGATCTCGTTGATGGATATATTGCAGGGAAAGGCGATATTTCCGCCCAGCTCTTTTGTCCTGTTCTCAACAAATTCCGCGACATCAAGGAGCGGGGTATCCTCTTTTATTCTGCTCACAGCCTCTTCTCTTACCCTGGCTGCAATTTTCCCGGCTTCTATATAGTGCTCATGGATTATTTCATTCATCTATCCTGCGTAACTATTGCTGCTCCTATCAATATAAGCGCACCGCCGGTTATCACGGGAGCGGTTAGCTTCTCACCGAGGATAAGGACAGCCAGAATGACGGCGCTCACGGGCTCGATCAGCCCCAGGATGCTGGCGCTTGAGGCTTTTACCTTCTTTAACCCGTTAAAGTACAGCGAAACAGCAAGTATGGTCGGGAATATCGCCAGAAGTACCAGGTATGTAATGTTCTCAAATACCACATCAGCAGGGGCAATGCCTATTGGCAGGAGTATAAGCACAGCTACCATGAACCCCCAGAACGCCTGGGTATAGCCTGCATATGTCCGGCTGATATGTTTTGAGGTCATTACCTGGAAAGCATATGCAATGCCTGCCAGCATGCCTGCCAGTATGCCGGCAGAATGAGAAATATCAAGTTTTGCAGGATCAACGATAAGTATAATGCCCGCGAGTGACAGGACAAGGGCGATAATCTCCCTCCAGGTCAGGCTCTCTTTTAAAAGCACGGGGGAAAGCACGGTGATATACACAGGCGCAGTGTACAGCAATAATACAGCGATAGAAACCGAAGCTTTCAATACAGAGGTAAAATATGCCAGCATTGTGACAACCTGCAGTATGCTGAATAACAGCAGGTATGCTTTTTTATCTCCAAGCTTTATCCTGTTTAGATTCCCTGAGATCAGCAGAAACAAAAAAATGATCACGAACGCAAAGCTGACCCTGTAAAAAATGATGCTCTGGGCTGACATACCGACTATTTTTTTTGCGAATATCCCGGCAAGACCCCAGAGTATGGAGGCTGTGATGATCTCTCCGTAGCCCTCAAAGAAACTGCGAGCAGGGATTTGTTTCATCTGCTCCTGAACAGCCTGCGGTGCAAAATAATTTGCGTTAGCATACAGGAATACCGCATCTGCTCATTACATTTAGTCCACACGAACAATCCTCTCCTCCCCTTTTTCCCTTGTCCTTATCCTTACATCCTTTAAAAAAGCTACGCTTTTAGCAAGAGCCGCAAGCTCTTCCCTTGTAAAAGGCTTCTCTTTTCGCAGCTTCTCATCGGGTGCATACTCAGGGATGCCCTGCTGGATGACGTAAGTGCAGTCGCGTCCTTCAAGCGATTTGGCGATCCCGGAAACATCAGCCAGTGACCTGAATACCGTAGTCCTGACCTCTACTGCAACACCCTTTAGAGCCAGCGATCGGAGTGCGTGCCCTGCTGCATCCCTGATGCCCCCTGTTACCATGCTGTATCTCTGCGCATCACCGGGCGGAGCCTTGATATCAAGGAAAATCTTATCCAGCAGCTTTTCCTGGATCAGCTTCCCCAGCCGTTCCGGGTAGTACCCGTTCGTCTCAACGCCCACAAGAAGCCCCTGTGCCTTTGCGAATCTTGCCAGGTGTTCAAGCTCTTCCGGATGCGCCGTGGGTTCCCCGCCTGAGAAAACAACAGCGCTAATGAAGCTTTTTGTATCGAGTATCTGTTTCTCTATCTCTTCGATATCGACGACAGAACCTTTCTTGAACAGAGGCTCCAGCCGATTTGCAACTTCAATGAACTTGTTGTTCGAGCAGTAGAGGCATTTAAAATTACAGCCGTTGAAGAATATGACAGATGCAGACCTGCCGTACCAGTCTATCGTCGATACAGGGATAGTTACGCCGCTAAAAACCAGTGCCATTTTTCTCCTCTTCATCAAAAAGATTATGAGTTAGTAAGCTAATTCCATACTGGATGTTATAATAAATCTTGCGTTTGGTAATCCGGTGAAGATCCCTGGTTCCAAGCATCTGTCTGGATTATGGCTGGATTATCCGATTGCCAGTATCCCGGTTATACCACAGCCGACGTGGTTAATTATGGAGGTATATAGATGTCAGAAATGTCAGAGATGTTAAGAAAAATGGGCCTGTTCGGTATCGGGGTAATATCCCTGACGCAGGAGAAACTCGATGAGTTCACTGCAGAGATGATAAAAAAAGGGGAAATGAATAGAGAAGAAGGTAAAAAATTCGTCAGGGAAGTGTGGTCTGAGAGAGAGAAACAAGTAAAAGAAATTGAAGACAAGATCAACCAAAAAATCAAAGAAGCGCTTGACCGTAGCGGGGTTGCAACGAAGGGCGACCTTGAGGAGCTTAAGAAGAAGATAGAAGACCTTGAAAAAACGGTCAATACCTTGACCAATAGATAGTGGTTCGATAACTTGCTTCTGCTGGATATGGGCTATGCCTACGTCAAACGATACCGTGAGATCGCTGACGTAATGCTTAGGCACGGCTTCGGGTACCTTCTCAACAGGTTCGGCATCCGTCCGTTTCGCTCGCTGCGCGAACGGCTGTTCGGACCAAGCATAAAAGAGCAGTTACTCGTACTATCCGAAGCAGAAAGATTGAGGCTTGCCTTAGAAGAACTGGGACCTACATTCATCAAGTTCGGGCAGATACTGAGCACACGCCATGATATCATCCCTGAGGAATACATCAGGGAACTCTCGAAATTGCAGGACAGGGTCCCTCCTTTCAGCTACCAGGAAGCAAGGGGAATGATCGAAAAGGAGCTGGGGAAGAGCCTTGATGAGGTCTTCACATCTTTTGACCCTGAGCCCATAGCTGCAGCCTCAATAGGGCAGGTCCACCATGCAAGACTGCTTGAAGGCGACAGGGTAGCGGTCAAAGTGATGAGACCCGGCATAGAAGAGCTGGTCGAAACCGACCTGTTCATACTGATGAGACTTGCGAAGTTCGCCGAAAAGCACATAAAAGAGAGCAAATTCTATAACCCAGTCGGTCTCATAGAGGAGTTTTCGCGCGTCATGAGACAGGAGATAAATTACATCCACGAGGCGCAGAATGCGGACAGGTTCTATTCGAACTTTGCCGGAAGCACAACGGTCAGGATCCCGAAGGTGTACTGGAAATACACAACAAAACGCGTCCTCACCCTGGAATTTTTAGAAGGTATCAAGATATCCGATATAGTGCAGATCGAAGCCAGCGGTCTTGACAGGAGAAAAATAACTATTGACCTTGCAAACGCTTACCTGAAAATGATCTTTGAGGACGGGTTTTACCATGCTGACCCGCATCCCGGGAATATCCTTGTCTCCCCTGAGGGTAAGATCATCTTTCTTGATTTCGGAATGGCGGGATATATCGATCCACCCCTCAGGGATCACCTCGTTAACTTACTGGTTGCTACCCTGAAAGGTGATCTTGATCTGCTCATAGAAAACCTTTTGGAGATGGGATTGATCAGCGATGCCGGAAGCACAAGCCCGGAACTCAAGATCAACCTTGAGGAATTCATAGACAAATATTATGCGACTTCCCTCAAATTCATAGATCCGACGGCGTTCCTGCGCGACCTGATAGATGTGCTGGTAAAAAGCGGGGGGAAAATACCGACAAATATTATGCTCCTGTCCAAAACGCTTATTATGAGGGATGAGATCAGCCGCAATCTCTATCCTGAGCATAATTTTGCGGAACTTGTTGAGCCTTACGTTAAGAAGATGATTGAAGAGCGCACCCGGATCTCCTATATAGTGCAGGAAGCCGGGAAAAGCTTGAGGGATCTCGGAGATCTGATAAAAGTTTTCCCCAGAAAATTCAACCATATCCTTACGAAAGCCGAAAGGGGAACGCTGAGGATTGAACTTGGTCACCAGGGTTTTGAGAATGCCATAGAGGAACTGGATATAATGAGCAACAGGTTATCCTTCAGCCTGATAATATCCGCCCTGATAGTGGGTTCATCGCTTATTATTCAGACCCGCATGTCGCCCAGCCTCTGGGGCGTGCCTCTGCTCGGGATTTTTGGATTCTTCCTTGCCGGCGTCCTGGGAATAGGGCTGGTTGTTTCTATCCTGCGCTCAGGTAAATGGTGAGAGCTGACATTTATATATTATTAATTAGTATAAAATGGAATTTCAACTGTTATACTTGGTAGGGTTTATCAGCTTGAACCACTTGTATTCTGAAAGCACGCTACATGCCAGCACCCCGAATATGGTTATCTCCTCGATATACGCCGCATCTGCTTCGTCCATAAATAATCCCAGCATTTCGTTAAACTGCACCGCGGCATTGACGAGGAAAAAGAAACATATCAGGAAGAGCAGCAGCCAGTTATCCTTCATGAATGACTCATTAAGGAACGCCTTTGCCCTTAGCAGGTTATAATCTATTCTGCCGTACATTTTGTGTAAGATGTGTGCTACCAGATATGCTCCTGTGAGCGCTAACATTATAGTGAAGAGTTGTAGCATGGTCTGTAGAGTTAACATTTTATCATTCCCACCGACTTTTCTATAGTGTGTTATATATAAACGGCGTTGTGAAACCCGTGTGAATTGTAAAATTATAAAAGCTTTATCTCATGAAATGCATTAGGTTGATATATGAATATTGCACTTGTTGCACCCACTCCTTCCGAATCAGAGGAATTGAGGGGAAGAATAGACCCGAAGCCGGAAGAAGAGCTTAAAGTTACATACGAAGGGAAGTTATACGGGAAATCTATCATCTTTACGCACTGCGGCGTGGGCAAAGTCAACGCCGCGCACTCTGCGACCCTGATAGCAGAGAATTACCATGTAGATATTCTCATACTCTCTGGCACAGGCGGCGCATACTCAGGAGAGGTCGGAGATATCGCTGTCGCAGAAAGCGAGAATTACGGCGAAGAGGGGGTACTTACTGAAGATGGCTGGAAATCCATGGAATGCATCGGTTTTCCCCTGTTAAAAGACGGGAAGGAATATTACAATACATTCCCGATGGACATGGAACTGGTGCAGCTTGCTAAAAAAGCCGGAAAAGACGCGGGTTTTAACGTGCGCTCAGGCAATTTCATAACTGTATCGCAGTGCTCAGGCACACTTGAGAGCGGGGAACTCCTGAGAGAACGGTTTAACGGTATATGCGAGAACATGGAAGGTGCTGCAGTGGCGCATATCTGCGCGCTCTATAAGATACCGATGATCGAGATCCGCGGCATAAGCAATATCATAGAGAAAAGGGACCCTGGGAGATGGAACATACGGAAAGCAGCCTCAAACTGCAATAAGGCGGTAATGGAATTAGTTAAAGGATTAAAATGAAAAGGATAACTTTGGGTTACTCCCTGTGCCCGAACGATACGTTCATCTTCTATGCCCTAGCCCATAAAAAAATAAAAGGGGATATCGAGTTCTCTGAGATGCTGAGGGACGTGGAGGAGCTGAACAGGATGGCGCTTGACGCGGAACTGGATGTGACAAAAGCCTCTTTCCATGCATTCGGATACCTGAGGGAGAACTACTGCCTGCTCCGTTCGGGCAGCGCGCTTGGAAGAGGGTGCGGACCTCTGATTGTGGCTAAAAACCCCGTTCGTGTATCTGAGCTTGCAGGGAAAAAGATCGCCATTCCGGGCAGGATGACGACAGCTTATCTTCTCCTGCGGTTGTTTGCTCCTGATGTGGGGAATATCGTGGAAATGCCGTTTGACCGCATCATGAACGCGGTAAGCCTGGGTACGGTGGATGCGGGCTTAATAATCCATGAAGGACGATTCACATATCCAGCCTACAACCTTGTAAAGCTCATCGATCTCGGAGAATGGTGGGAGGAAGAGACCGGGCTGCCAGTACCGCTCGGAGGAATCTTTGCAAAGAGGGAGTTAGGTGCGGCTGTGATACGGGAAGCAGAGCGCCTGATCAGGGAAAGCATAGAGTATGCGTATCAAAACCGCGCCTCTACCCGTGATTATATCAAAAGCAATGCGCAGGAGATGGATGATGCTGTTATCGACCAGCATATCGGGCTTTATGTGAACGAGTATACGCTGGACATCGGTAACGGGCTTTTTGCGGTCGAGGAGATGTTGAAAAGAGCGGAGGGGTTAGGTCTGATTCCTCATTCCGATGAGCCTTTATTTATTGATTGACACAAGTTTATAAATATAAAAGAAAATAATAATAGCATTTATGCTGCAAAAAATCAAAATCCAGAATTTCAAGTTACACAAAGATACTTCTCTTGAAATCAAACCTATTACACTATTTATAGGTCAAAATAATAGCGGGAAATCAAGCATTTTCCAGGCGCTTCAGCTTGTAAAACAGAACTTGAGAACATACAGTGAAAGGGAACATGGTAATTTATTAATTCCACCCAAACCAACCAAACCAATTGGTGACTATTATCTTTATCCAAACATTTTAATAGATATTGGTACTTTTGAAGAAGTTCTTAGAAAAGATGAAAGGTTTATTGGAATCTCAATGGAGGGAAACCTTCCTGTAGGGAAGCGTGCTTTAAAAGAGAAGGGAATAGAAAGTTTGCAAATTAATTATGAAATGAGATTCCAGAGTAACATTCTTAATTACCATTCGGGTGGTATTAAAGGAGGACAATTTCACATAAAATGGGATTGGAGCAGAGGAAAAGAAAAGGAAGTCTCTCCAAAGACCTTAAAAATAGATGAAATAAACTTTGATCTTAAGGCTCAAAATGTTATAAGCCAACCTATAGGATCCTCTGGGGGTTCGTATCCATCGGGTATTCCGTATGATATAAAGGCAAATGCTGAAGAGTTAGAAGAAGGTCTTGTGAACTCCATAGGAGATTTTATTCGTTCTATCCATATAATATATGGACTTAGAGGTTTCGAAGAACACTCATATCCACTATCAGATATACCTCCACTTGATACAGATTTCATGTTGCTATACGATAGGTCTCTGGCTATCAACAGCCTGCTTCCGTATAACCGGGATTTAGAGAAAATGCTTTCATTATGGTTTAAGGAATTATTAAGTGTAGAAATCAGTTTTGAGCTTCTCCCCGGAAAAACAGTAAAAATAAAAGCAAAAAACGCATATGGTGAAACCTCATTTATCAATGAAGGATTAGGAATCCACCAGCTTCTATTTATTTTCTTACCTATTGCTCTTGCACAGTCTTCACACACATTTTTAATCGAAGAACCAGAGGTTCATCTACATCCTAAGGCTCAATCGGATATCACCTCAACTTTTATAAAAATTTATAAAAAAGAAGCAAAACAGTTTTTAATTGCCACTCACAGCGAACATATATTGTTCGGCTTTCTTAACGCACTGGCAAGAAAGGAAATCCCACTTGACGATATAGCAATTTATTACTTTAAGAACGAAAAGGGAGTTGCTGAGGTAACAAAGTTAGATATTGATGAATATGGAAGGGTCTCAGGCGGATTACCCGGCTTCTTTGAGCAAAATATCAGAAATGTCATTGAATATCTTGATGCGCTGGATTCAAATGAATGAAACATAAATTCGTTGTTGATGAGAATATTTTTTACTGTGCCATAAAATGTGTGGATGAGTACGAGAATAAAGATTTCAGTTCAGCTCGATTTATTACTTTGTTGCAGAAAAATTGTCACAAGATGCACTTCGATAGGGAATCTAATCACCATTACGAAAAAAATCTTCAGAACAAATTGGAAAGTATATCCTTAAAAGAGTCAGATTTGCTGGGATTAGGAATAGCTAAAATAATTCAGGATATAGTTCACAATTCAGAAAAGACAATACGGGAATACTCCGGCTCGATGCAATTTCCCAATGAGAATGAGCTCCCGCATAAAGATGTTTATATCGTCAGATGTGCAAATTATTTCTCAGCAAAAATCGTAACCCTTGATAAGGACCTTAGAGATACGGTAAATGCTCATGCTTTTTTAAAACAGAAAGGAGTAAAGGCGCTGCACCCAAAGGATGCTATTAAACTTGCATCTGAATCTTAAATAAAAACTTATAAGGTAGCATAACATTTTCATCACGCTAACCTTTACCATAGATTTTTATCTTCTAATATCCGCTCAATCAACGATAACTTGATTTCCCTCTGCTTAACTGCATCCCGGGATTTTTCAATGTCGCGATATGCTGTTATGTCTCTTTCTTTAGGTACGTCCCGGTATTTTGTTACTTCTCTGGTTGTTTGATATACCTTGTATGAGGTATATGAAAATCTGCCGGCAAATGTCTGTTTGAACTGGTAACTCCCATTAGGCATCAAAAACGTCCTATTTGTTGTAACATCGAACGATCCATTAGTGCTTTTTACATGAAAAGTTATCCAGAATTCCCCGCTGGCGTTACCGGTATTTTTTACTGAGACTTTTAAGTCGAACTCATCATTTATGCGGTCATCGGTTAAATACCAGCCCGAGGTTGTATAATTATTCAACGGAATGTTTTCTGTATACGATTCTTTTTCATAATATGTCTGCGTTGCTGTATATGGTTCTGTTTCTGTGTAAAATTCCTTCTCCGTGTAAGGCTCCGCGGTCGTATAAGGGATATTTATGGCTATAAGAATAAGTATAATAAAAATACTTAGAATAACCCAGATATCAATAACTTTTTTTCTCATCGCTTATGCTTTTATCAATTGTGACTTATGAAGCTTACCTTGATATACAGTGGAAAATGCCAGTCAGGGTTCTTTTTACAATTAATTCTTAATAAGTATTCCGCGCAACAATCCATAAAACTTTGCCTCAAAAATGCTCTGTTGCGTTCCTGGTTTTTATCGATCAAAGAAAGCTCTTTATCAAATCGTCCCTTGTGCCCCTGCTGCTGTTCCCGTCGTTTATTTTGATTACCTTCTGCGCCTTCCTCTTCCCGGGCGGACATCCTGCGCACTCATAGATAAAATGGATAAAGCCGGTCTCGGGGTTCTCAACTGTTCTTGTATGCATATATTCGGTATTGCAGTCTGGACACGACCCGACCGTAGGCACGTTCTCATTACAGTGGTTACATTTGCGGACGATAACGTCGATAATCTCATTTTTTGTATTTATTGCTGATACTTTATATTCATCGCCTGTCGATTCTGGAGCCATATTCCCAAACAACTCTATAATCAGTGGATATATTAAAACCTTATGGATTTGTTACGGTAATGCCAAAATCTTGCAGAACGAAACCTTTATTCACCATTAAGCTGTAGCATGAGTTGAGGTGAATTGTGTGACCCAGCAGATTGCACCAAACAAAATTGATTTCTTACGTGCTCTTGAGAAAGCGTGTTTAAAATGTGGCGACAAACACCAGGCGAATTGCCCAGTGGGGTTGGCAAAAGCACAGATCAACAGCACCAACGATTTATTAACTGAATTTTACAGAAACAAATAACCAAAACATATTATATTCCTGAGGGCATAAGAGCCTATCGTGTCGAACATAGCAGTGCTCGTTTCAGGAAGAGGTTCAAACCTCCAGGCGATCATAGATAGCGTTGAGAGCGGCTATCTTCAAGCGCGGATATCCGTGGTTATCAGCGACGTTGGGGACGCTTACGCGCTGGAACGTGCAAGAAAGCACGGTATAGAAGCTGTTTTTATAGATCCGAAGAACTTTGCATCAAAAGAACTGTACGAGGAAGAGATACTGAGAATACTGAGAGAACATGGCGCTCTGCTTATACTTCTTGCAGGGTACATGAAAATCGTGGGGAAAACATTGCTTTTGGCATTCAAGAACCGCATGCTTAACATCCATCCTGCACTGCTCCCCGCTTTCCCGGGGCTTCATGCGCAGAAGCAGGCATTTGATTACGGTGTGAAGGTGGCTGGATGCACGGTCCATTTTGTGGACGAATCGCTTGACTGCGGTCCGATAATCCTCCAGAGGTGTGTTGAGGTGAGAGAGGATGATACAGCCGATACCCTTGCAGCCAGGATACTTGAGCAGGAACACAAGATTTATCCCGAAGCTGTGAGATTGTTTGTCGAAAACCGACTGCGTATAGAAGGACGGAAAGTCAGAATCATACGATAATAAACACTGAAAAAAGGAACCATTATGCCATTAAAAACAATCGACCCTGAAATTTACGAAATAATGAGACATGAGATAGAGCGGCAGAGGAACAAGCTGAACCTGATAGCTTCGGAGAACTATGCAAGCCGCGCCGTGCTCCAGGCGATGGGCTCGGTTATGACCAACAAGTATGCCGAAGGTTATCCCGGCAAGAGGTACTACGGGGGATGCGAGTTCGTGGACGCGGCTGAGAACCTGGCGATAGAGAGGGCTAAAAAACTCTTCAAAGCCGAGCATGTGAACGTACAGCCCCATTCAGGCTCGCAGGCGAACATGGCTGTATATCTGGCTATGCTCAAGTGCGGGGATACTATCATGAGCATGGACCTGTCGCACGGTGGGCACCTTTCGCACGGAAGCCCTGTGAACTTCTCAGGCAAGCTTTATAATATCGTGCCCTACGGTGTTTCAAAGGAGACAAAAACGATAGATTATGATACCCTGGCTGAGCTTGCAAGAAAGCACAGACCGAAGCTCATCGTCTGCGGCGCAAGCGCATACCCGCGCGAGATCGATTTCAAGCGGTTCAGGGAGATAGCTGACGAAGCGGGCGCACTGCTGCTGGCTGATATTGCGCATATAGCAGGGCTTGTAGTCGCGGGCATACACATGGATCCTGTGCCTTACGCCGATTTTGTTACAACGACCACTCATAAGACGCTGAGAGGACCGCGCGGCGGGATGATAATGTGCAGGCAGGAATATGCAAAGGATATCGATAGAACTGTTTTCCCGGGAGTCCAGGGCGGACCCCTGATGCATATCATTGCTGCAAAGGCTGTGGCATTCAAGGAAGCGATGAGCAGGGATTTTAACGAGTACCAGAAGCAGATAGTGAAGAACGCAAAGACGATAGCCTCAGAGCTCAGTTCGAGAGGTAATGAGATAGTATCCGGGGGCACGGATAACCATCTTATGCTGATAGACCTCACGCCGCTTGATATAACAGGCAAGGACGCAGAGGCGAGGCTAGGTGAGGCTGGCATCATCCTGAACAAGAACACCATACCCTTTGAGACAAAGAGCCCCTTCATTACAAGTGGAATCCGCATCGGAACCCCTGCGGCGACGACGAGAGGAATGAAGGAAAAAGAGATGGTGACTGTCGCATGGGCGATAAACGAGATACTTCATAACATGAGCGATGCAGAGAAACTAAAGGAAGTAAAGAGAACAATACTTGACCTCTGCGGGCAGTTCCCGATACCGTACGAGTGAGGTTATCTGATGGAGCCGCTTCCCGAGGTCACCGACCCCCGCGTTATAGACGGGAGGAAAATAGCGCAGGCAATTGAGGCTCAGGTCAAAAGAGAAGTGGAGAAATTCGTTGAGGAACGCGGCATAAGACCTGCCCTTGCCACGATACTGGTGGGAGAACATCCTCCTTCGAAGCTGTACGTCAAGCTCAAGCACTGGGCATGCAAGCGGGTGGGGATCATTTCCGAGGACCACAAATTCCCGGCTGAAGCCACGCAGGAAGAGATAACAGGGCTTATTGAGACTCTGAACAGCCGCCCTGAGATACACGGGATACTGGTGCAGTTGCCGCTACCCAGACACATCGACGAGCGCGAGGTGATGATGCGTATCGCACCTTCGAAGGACGTGGACGGCTTCAATCCGCTGAATATGGGCAAGATGCTCATCGGGCGCGAGGGTTTCGTGCCATGCACGCCAAAAGGTATAGTGCGCGCACTGGAGGAGTTCAATATCGACCCGCAGGGGAAGGAAGTGGTGGTTGTGGGGCACAGCAATGTGGTTGGAAAGCCTGCTGCAATGATGCTCCTTAACCGCAATGCGACTGTTAAGATATGCCACATATATACTAAAGATCTGAAGAGCCACACGAAAGAGGCAGATATCCTCATCGTGGCGACAGGTGTGCGCGGGCTGATAAAAGCTGATATGGTGAAAGAGGGAGCTGTGGTGTTCGATGTGGGGATAACGTGGATGGATGAAAAGGTCTACGGGGACGTGGATTTTGATGATGTGCTGCCGAAGGTGAAGTTAATCTCCCCTGTGCCGGGCGGCGTGGGTCCTATGACCATTGCGATACTGATGGAGCACACGCTGGCGGCGGCGAGGATGCAATGCGAAGAAGAGATTCAGGTTAAATAAGCCCACTAACCTCACAATGAAGATATTATCCGAGAATTATACAAGGTAATTCCTCTCAATTATCTTTATATATATTCGATGCATTGCTTAAATTAGTGAATAAGGTGATATTTCGTGTCTTTAAGAGAGTTCAGCCGTTATCTGGAGGGCAAAAATTTTGATGAAATCCTGCATAAAGGTAAAAAAGAAAGCTATGAACTCATGTTAGCGCAGGGAGTAGCTCCTGTTGCGTTGTTCATCTCTAAACTCATGATTGAGGCGATACAGCAGGAAGAAAGTAAGCATGCACTATCTTGATACTTCAGTACTGCTGGTCTATACACTTGCCCAGGATATTGAAAAAGAGCGATATGCCCATGTATCAAGATTATTTGAATTGGTGAATAGCGGGAAAATCAAAGCTATCACATCTTTTTATGCTTTGCATGAATTGTTCATCATTGCTATACAAAATGCCCCCGATGTTGAAACTGGCTCCAAATTCGGAAAAGAGGCATTGAGTAAGATATTAGAGACAAAGATAATACTTGCGCCACTTCTGGATAGAGAGAGCAGAATACTCTACGCACAAAAATTTTCGTCTCTGAACGATGCTTCGGATATACCTCATGCAATCTCGGCGGTTGTTTATAAATGTGAAGGCATCGTTGCCTATGATGACCATTTTAGGGCTATCCAAGATGTGATTCCTTATACGTTGCCAGGGGATGTAATTAAAAAATATTAGAACAGAGGATGTAGATGCCATCCATGTCTATTAAGTGCCTATCCGAAAAATATAAGAATCGCGATGTAGGGTAATGTGGAGTAATGACAACACGAAAAATCGGACACGACTACGAGATATCTGACGAATTCTGGAAGAGAATAGAACCG
>JAPMTX010000028.1 GCA_026552855.1 Candidatus Methanoperedens sp.
TTTAGCATTTGGACGGATACTTTATCAGAAAATGATGCAGCTTCGAAGCTACTTCCTGAAATCTTTTCAGATACGTATATGGCTATTCACTTTGCTGCCATGGGATTATACAAATACGCAAATATGTGTTTGAGATCCGAATTAGAAAATACACTTCGATTAGTCTTTTTTAGCACTCACCCTGTAGAATTTAAATGGTGGAGTGAAGGGAAAAAAATCTTTGGAATAACTGGAAAAAAACATGTTTGGGGGGATGATTATAGATATTTTGAAAACTTGGAGAAAATAAAAATATTTGATTCAAAGGTTGGATCAACCGACAAACTTTTTATTAAAGTGCAAGATTATTACAATACGCTCTCTTCTTACGTACATACTTCTTCATCATCCTTCCAAACTAGGCCAGGATCAATTTCTCCAAAATATCAAATTGGATTATTTAGTGCATGGTATTCTGCATTTAACAAGATGCAAGATAATATCCATATAATTTTAATACTGACATTTTTCACTGAATTTAAATCTGCTTCTCAACATAACCAAGATGATATTATTACAAATGGTATAAATTATCAGAATTATAAAGAAAAAATATTGGAAATTATCCAAGCACCATAAAAATCATAAAATTTTAATAATTTTCACTGTTTTCTAGGTCTTGATTTGCTCACTATCTTGCAATAATTAAAACCTCATATAATTTATTTCCATTTTTTGAAGAATGGTTTAATGAATACGAATATTCCTTTCTGGTGATTTTGATTTCATCTTTAAACTGTTCTAATAATTCTTTAATCGTTTTTATTGAGGGGAATCCTGGGGCACCATAAGATATCACAATTATTGAATCTGAAAAATTATCAAACAGCTTAGTTAAATTGGATTCAACATTCTTCTTATTCCACATTGAACCATTTTTAATTAAAGGTTTGTTTTTTTTAAGATGATTTATCCTTTCAGACCAATTATTGTAATCAACTATTCCCTCCAAAAAATGATAAAAAGTGTGGTAATCTACATAATCATCTTTTTCCGCTTTAATATAAGGCGGATCTAAATATACTAAATCATAGGATTCATTTCTAAGCTCCATTATGTCATTACATAACGCAACATTTAAACGCTTATTGCTGAATACTTTGCTAGATACTTCTCCACAGAATTTCATGAATAATTCATCAAATGGTTTATCCCAAGTTATATCATTACTAAAACTACGTCTTACATTTGCAGTTCTCATATAGAGGTTTTTTCTATGAAAAAGATTGTACGGCCTTTTTGATAGACATGCTTGAAAAAGTGCGTTATAGGCAAGAGCCCTTTTTTTTCGTAGAATCTCCCCTGTGTACTTCTCCGATAGCATCAAAATATTATAGATGACCTTATCAAGCCACTCATTCTCGTAATCTAAATAATATATTTCTTTGAAAGTGTCTTGTATGAATGTTGGATATTCGAATCCATTAGTGTGTGTTAAGAACTCAATATCCTTTTTATTTAAAACGAACTTATTATTTTCGATAAGTGAAATCCCTATTTGATAATTTGATTGGAGAACGTCATTAGTTGTCACTTCCTTTCCCATCATTTTGCACAGGTAACTTACACTGCTAGTGCCTCCAAATCCGTCTAAAAGAGTATCAAACTTAAGTGTTTTTAAATTTTTATATAACCATGGAAGCACTCTTCTTTTGCTTCCTCTATATCTTGTGGTCGGTGTCTTTGATATTAGTTCATTAATATCTAATTGGAGATTCATTCTGACCTATTAATTACCTAAAAGGATATCACTATTTCGGTGATGGGAAATACAGGCACATCCAAGCCATGTTTTTGGTGGTATATATTCACTATCCTTTAGAATATTGAACCACACCCGCCTCATTTCCTGCACTGCCTAACATCTCCCGCACTCAACTTCTCATTTATAAATTGACTATAAAAAAGATAATATTGAGATTGAAATTAAGAAGGTCAAGACACCGAAAGAAAGTATTATAGAAAATTCTTATTTTTCCACAGTTAGATTACTTTAAATCCCAGGCCAATGGAACTCCATACTTCTTTTCGACCCATAACCTAACTATCTCTTCCATGAGTTCTATTGGCATATCTTCCGCTTTCATATCTTCTTCAATTTTTTTAGAGGAGTAGGATTCTTTGAATTCATAAACATGAATATCTCCTCCAACATACCCTCCATCAAATATTAAAAGGTCTTTCTCGCCTTTCGGCTTGCGTACCCAATATATTCTGCGTATCCTTGGTATTATTTTCATCACTCCTAAAAATGTTACCCCTTTATCCTCTTCAGCCTGAACGTATTTTCCCTCTCCATCTCCTCAAGCCTCAGCACGATAAAGTCCTTAGCCTCAGTAAGCTCAGGTATGACCTTGAATTCAAGCGCGTTAACCCTGCGCTTGGTCTTCTCTATATCGTCAAGCAGCTTCTTCATAGTTGTCTCAATCTCAGCAGCCAGGATTATCTTCTCAACAAGTACCTCGTAGGCATCCACAGCCTCATCTATTCTCGAAGATGTTCCAATGATGCCGTAGCCGTGCTCATCCAGCCTCTTGTGCACGCTTGATGCCTCTATCTTGGGAACGACAACGCCCATCACGTTCTTGCTCTCAAGTTCCAGTTTTGGCGTGTCCTTGAGGGCGAAGGCTGTGGATTTTACCACGACCACGCCTTCCACGGATTTTGCGATAGCCAGTTTCTGTGAGGCTATTGCGAACTGCTTCTCCACCTCAGCCCTTACGTCCTTGGCTTTCTCAAGTATGGCGAAAAGCTCAAGAATCAAGCCGTCGCGCTTCATCTTGAGAAGCTTGTGCCCGCTCTGGCTGAGCTTGATCTTCTTCTTGAGCTCGATAAGCTCTGAACGTGTCGGCTTTATATTATCCTTGATAGCCATACTGCTTTACTTTCCTTCCTGCTTTCCCTTATGCGCCGGGTGATACTTCTGGATGTACTTGTTATCGATCCTTGTGAGCTGTGCTTCTGGCAGGTAAGAGAGGAGTTCCCATCCAAGGTCAAGCGTCGTCTCAATATCCCTGTTCTCGTCTGATCCCTGGCGCGTGAACCTGTCCTCGAACATGTCTGCGAACTCAAGGAACTTCTTATCCCTGTCAGAGAGGGCATCCTTGCCCACGATAGCCACAAGTCCCCTCAAATCCTTGCCTTCTGCATATGCAGCATACAACTGGTCTGAGACAGCTTTGTGGTCTTCCCTCGTCCTTGTCGCTCCTATGCCTGAGTTCATCAGCCTTGAGAGCGATGGCAGCACATTGACAGGCGGATATATGCCTTTCCTGTGCAGTTCCCTTGATATAACGATCTGTCCCTCTGTGATATATCCTGAGAGGTCGGGAATCGGGTGCGTGATATCGTCGCCCGGCATTGATAAGATGGAGAACTGGGTGACAGAACCTTTCCTGCCCTTAACTACGCCTGCGCGCTCGTACAGTGATGCAAGGTCGGTGTACATGTAGCCAGGATACCCGCGCCTGCCGGGCACTTCTTCTCTTGCAGCGCCCATCTGGCGAAGAGCTTCACAGTAGTTCGTTATATCGGTCAGTATAACGAGCACATGCATATCGTGTTCATATGCGAGGTACTCCGCTGCTGTCAGCGCAAGTCTGGGAGTGATTAGACGCTCCACAGCAGGGTCGTCAGCCAAGTTCAGGAACACAACAGCCCGTTCAAGAGCGCCTGTGCGCTCAAAGTCGCGCATGAAGTACTGCGCCTCTTCGTTGGTAATGCCCATCGCAGCAAATACTACTGCGAACTGCTCATCAGACCCGCGGACTCTTGCCTGTCTTGCTATCTGAAGCGCGATCTCATTATGAGGCAGGCCTGAGCCTGAGAAAATAGGAAGCTTCTGCCCGCGCACGAGCGTGTTCATCCCGTCGATCGTGGATATGCCTGTCTGGATGAAGTCTTTCGGGGGGAGGCGGGCGTACGGGTTAATTGCTGCGCCAGTTATCTCAAGCCTGTCCTCGGGTACTATGCGCGGTCCTCCGTCCAGAGGTTCGCCTGATCCTGAGAGTATCCTGCCGAGCAGATCGATCGAGACAGGGAGTTTAATGGTCTCGCCAGTGAACCGCACACTTGATTCTTTATTGAGACCTCCTGCGCCTTCGAATACCTGGACCACGACTATGTCCTCCGAGGTATCAAGCACCTGCCCTCTCTTGCTTGAGCCGTCGGGGAGGGTGATATTTACCAGCTCATTGTATCCCACAGGCTCCGTCTTCTCAACAAAGATAAGAGGACCTGCGATTTCTCTGATTGTCTTGTATTCCTTTGTCATTTTTACTTCCCCCTCAGTTTGCTGAACTCTTCTTCCATGCTCTTTGTTACTGCGCCCAGCGCCGCGTCAAAGTCCTTCTCGAATTTGACTTTTGCAAGCGTGTCCTTTGATTTTAATTTAATGATCTCTTCTATGGGAGCCCCGCCCTCAAGCGCGGACTGCGCCCTGTTGCCCCATTCAGTGATTGCTTTCAGCAACTTGTACTGCTTATCCATGGGGCAGTACGTATCCACATCATGGTACGCGTTCTGCTGCAGGAAATACTCCCGTATCATCCTTGCTATCTCAAGCGTGAGCTGCTGGTCTTCAGGCAGGGCGTCCGAGCCCACAAGCTGGACGATCTCCTGAAGCTCTGCTTCTTTCTGGAGCAATTCCATTGCATCATCCCTGAGTTTTGACCACTCAGGAGATACGCTCTCGTTGTACCAGTCTCCAAGCGCCTTCGTGTATAATGAATAGCTGTTGAGCCAGTTTATTGCGGGGAAATGCCGCCTCTGCGCCAGTTTTGCATCAAGCGCCCAGAATACCTTGACGATGCGAAGCGTGTTCTGGGTGACTGGCTCTGAGAAGTCACCGCCCGGGGGTGAAACAGCCCCGATGACCGTGATGGAGCCATCCCTTCCGCAAAGCGCCTTAACTTTACCCGCACGCTCGTAGAATTCCGATAATCTTGCCGCAAGATAGGCTGGATATCCCTCTTCTCCTGGCATCTCTTCAAGACGGGATGAGATTTCCCTCATGGCTTCTGCCCACCTTGAGGTCGAATCTGCCATCAAGGATACATCATAGCCCATGTCCCTGTAATACTCGGCAATGGTAATGCCCGTATAAACCGAAGCTTCCCTGGCTGCCACAGGCATGTTAGAGGTATTTGCGATAAGCACAGTTCTCTCCATCAGAGGTCTTCCGGTCTTCGGGTCTTCGAGTTCGGGGAATTCGTTCAGAACGTCCGCCATCTCGTTGCCGCGCTCTCCGCATCCGATATACACCACTATCTCTGTATCGCTCCACTTCGCAAGCTGCTGCTGGGTAACGGTTTTCCCGCTCCCGAACGGACCGGGGATCGCTGCAGTTCCGCCCTTTGCCACAGGGAAAAGACCGTCAAGTATCCTCTGACCTGTTATCAGCGGCTTGTTCGGCATCAGCTTCTTGCCTACCGGTCTTGGCTTCCTGACAGGCCATTTCTGCATCATCGTAAGTTCTTTCCCATCGCTGAGGGTGCACACGACCTCATCGACCTTGAATTTGCCGGCTTTTATTTCATTTACTGTGCCAGAAACCTTGGGAGGGACCATTATCCTGTGCTGGATATTCTGCGTCTCCTGAACAGTTCCTATTATATCTCCGCCGTTTACTTTGCCTCCCTTCTTCACTGTTGGAACGAAATCCCATTCTTTTTCACGAGAAAGACCGTTCGCAAACACGCCGCGTTTGATGAAGTCGCCCATCGTTTCTTTCAGGACTGGGAGCGGGCGCTGGATCCCGTCGTATATGCTCTCAAGCAGTCCGGGTCCAAGTTCAACCGACAGCGGCATACCCGTGTTCTCCACAGGCTCGCCTGGTCTTATACCTGAGGTCTCTTCGTATACCTGTACTGTGGATTTGTCCCCCTCAATACCTATCACTTCGCCCATCAATCCTTCATTGCCGACTTTGACCACATCGTACATTCTGGTATTCAAACCGCTGATTATGACAACCGGTCCTGATATTCTATAAATCTTACCTTCTGTTTTCATTTTCCAAGACACCTTCTTATTAGTATGTTATTTCCAGAGATCGACACCCACAGCCTGTTTTATCTTCTCTCTCAGGTTCGTGCTCTCGCCCTTTCCGCCGATGGCTATCACTGTGGGCTCAACAGAATCATCGAGAATACTCTGCATATGCGGCGACAGTTTCTTCAAATCGTCGTTATGAATCAAAAGAATTCCGACCGTTTTATCGTTCAACACATTCTGGATTTTTGATTCTATATTATCAGGTGTGGCATCATAAGTCTTTCGAATACCAGCAAGCCTGAACCCCAGTACAAAATCATTGTGTCCTACAACTGCGATCTCCATCTACATCACCAGGTGAGCCTTAATTATATCCTCTGAGAGGGCGGTTTCCTTGCCGCGTACGATTATTCTAATGTTGTCAACCTCTATCTTTTTGCTCAGTATGTAATCGAGGATGGGCAGAACCGAGAGCGGATAGTAGTACGAAATCTGAGAAGCGTATACAACCCCGTATTTATCAAGGCGCGTCTCGATGTTCATAAGGGATGTCAATTCGCCGCTGATATCGGATATCGCATCCCAGTAGGAGTACTCCTCAAGGGCGCGGACGAATTCTGAGAATGAGAGGGAAGCCAGCCGGTTCAGGTCTGCCTCTTTAAGCTCCATGCCTGCCGGGATGAGAAGCTTGATTATGTCGTCGCGCTCCATGCCTGCGCGCTTCATCCTGAAAAGCATCTTCAGGTTCTTAAGATCTATCTCTGTCCTCAGGAATTTTAAGAATAATTTATTACCGGTGGAAACTGCAGCTTTGATTATATTGGAGTAGTACATTTTATCAAGAGCGTTCTCGATATCAGCAAGGTTTCCCTTGTACCCTTCAAGTGCAGGATAATAAGGGGTCCTGGCAAAAGCGGCAATCACACCCTCAACCGTACCGATCCTGGCGATCTCTGACAGGTCCCTGTACCTCAACTGACCTCCAGAAACGATATCTTCGAGTATCTCCTCCTCGCTTGCGCCTGAGAATTTTCCTCTCAGGATCGTCTTTATGTTCCAGATATCCCAGAAGCGAAGGTACTCTGTGATGAGGAAATTGGCTTCGTTCTGCGATACCTCTATCAGCTTGCGGTACGTCAGAGCGAGGTTCTGGTTCAGGGCATGCTCGATAAGGTCAGTCCCGGTATATTTTTTCCCAAGTTCGTCCACGTCCCTTTTATACTCGGATTCACCGATGAAGCGTGTTATCTCGGGTATCTCCATATTGAGGAATTTTGGGTACATGTCCTTCGGGATGAGCTTGCCTTTCATAGCTCGGACACGAGCTACGATATAAGCGTATTTAACACTGCTTGAAACACCCATGTCTTTTTTCACCCAAATAAGATATCTGAGACCTGTTTTAATGATCTCTCACTGACATTTTTTAAAATCGTATCGTACCTGAGGTCAAGGTATTCAGTCCCGTCCTCGTTCTCTATTATAACGCCTCCGAGGCAATCAATCTCACCTGCATAGCCCAGCTTTGTGAGCTTTTTGACCGCAGGCGCATCCTTTGCTCTGGAGTATATCTTGGTATTGCTATTTTCGTTCTTTTTGATGAGCGAGCCGAGAAGCTTCTGGTTCTTATCAGCCGGGAGTTTCTGGATAGATTCTTTTGACTTCTCGTATACTTCGTCGAGAAGTTCCTTGCGTGCGTTCAGCATCGCTCTTTTTACTTCCAGGTGTGCGCTTGACAGCTCCTGCTGCCTCAGCCTCTCGATCTCTTTCCTGACAGCTTCCTGCTTTGCAGCTTTTATTTTTGCTGCCTGTGATTCGCTGTCTGCAAGGATCTTTGAAACTTCCTGGTACGTCTCTCCGCTGATCCTATCAGCCTCTGCTTTGCCTTTTGCTCTAATCTCCTGAACTATCGCATCAAGTCCCATATTTTTTCACTTTACCTCAGAATACGAACAGCAATATCAGTGCTACGACAAGACCGAAGATTGCGATGGATTCCGGGATAACAGTCATTAACAGACCTTTACCGAAGAACTTCTCATCCTCAGCCATTGCACCAACGGCTGCTGCACCGATAGCCTGTTCGCCCATGCCTGCGCCAATTCCTGCTAATCCTACTGCTATTCCTGCACCAAGTGCAACCATTCCAGCTTGTGTTGGATCAACCATTTTTATTATTCCTCCGTATATTTTCTATTGTAACCAAAGGGGGCGTATTTCTTACCTCCCCCCTCATAAAATTTAGTGAAGAATTCTACGTACTGAAGTCTCAGTGAATGGATACCCGGGCCCAGAATTCCCAATAAAAGATTGATAAGATGCCCGATGAACAAAACTACTACACCTACAAGGGCAAGGAGAATCCCATTGCCCAGCAGTACTCCATTTGGCTTGATGAAAAGGTTCATGGCAAGTGTATTCACTGCGAGGGCTATTCCTGCCGAAGATAAGCCTATTGCAAGTATCCTTGAGTATGAAAGGACATTACTTAGCAGAGTGGGTAATTCCAGAATAGATATAAATCCTTCTCCTTTTATCAGAAGGAGGATTCCAATTATACCGAGCCCTAACCCTCCGGCAAGAATAGGGTCGCTCAATGGTATTGGCGATTTAGACATCATGGCAGGCATCAATTTAGCTATGACAGCAACGCCGCCGATTAATATCATCATCCAGCTCCCTTTCGCAAAGAGAGCATGCTTTGTATCATGCTCTATTGCAATGTTCCGGAACCCAATTATAAGACCTAGGAAAATATGGGCTATCCCTATGAATAATGTTATCAGTAGCAGCATCTGTACGGATTCAAACCTGTGAATCGGCAGGTGAAGCCCTGCAATAGTGGGCCCGGCAATACCGAGGATGCCGTGCTCAAGCTCTCCCTTGACCTCGACATTGAATACAGGGAAACCGAAAAATTCCCCGTAAACAAAACCTAATATCACCGAGAGTACTGCCGAGAGGAGAAGTATCATTGCCAGTGCATTGAGTCCTCCGGTCTTGAACTTGTTTTTGATTACGACCGCCATGATAGCCACTATGATGCCGTACCCGACATCACCGAGCATAATGGCATAGAACAGTGGGAAGGTAATGAATACCACAGCGGCAGGATCGATCTCCTTGTACTTTGGCGTTGCAAAAGTATCGATTAAGAGTTCAAAGGGTTTTGCAAGTCCTGGGTTCTCAAGTTCGATGGGTATATCCTCATCGTCCGCTTTCTCGTTTATCCTGGCAAGATGCACCAGTCCGCCTGTATTTTCAAGCAGTCTGGATTCGATCTCAGGATATTTCCTTGACGGCACCCAGCCATCGATTATGAACGCATTCGGGCTTGTGGCAAAGCGCAGTGGGACCTCAGCCTTCTGGGTCTCTATGGAAAGGTACTCATCAGCCGCCATTATGAAATCAGAATATTCTTTCTTGATGGCATCAAGCTCGGATTTTATGGCAGCGTGCCTCTCGCGAAGCGCTGTAACTTCTTTTGTGAGCCCGTCGAGTATGATCGGCGGGTTGCCTTTTAACTCAGGCACTTTTATCTCTACGTACGAGCGCTCCTCCTGGAGGAGTTTCTGTACCTCACCCTCAAAAACTTTAGGAATAAAGAGCGCAAATATTTTTCTCTTTTCGTGTTCCCCTGTGAATAACTCGTAGTTATTAGTTATTTTGTATATCCCTGGCTCAATATCAGTATCAATATACCCCACGTAAACCTTTACAGTCTCATATCCGTGGTATTCATCCAGTGCCAGCGGGAGACCGAAGAACGGTTTAACTGAGGATATGAGGTCTTCTTTTTCCTTGATCTTGAATTCAATGGCTCTCAGTTCATCAGTGCGGGACGAGACCTCTTTTTGTAATGTTGTTATTTTCTCATCGACCTGCGAAGGCAGTTCTTTTAAACCTTGCTTTGATGAGGGTTCTTTTTGGATTATCCCGAGCTGGTTCGATATCGCCCTCAAGGAAAGGAGATACTCGGAGAACTTAGAGGCGGGTTTTAGCGGTTTTCCCATCCTGAAATCTCCTGATTCTTCCGTATAGTCGGTTATATGCAGTACGTTCAGCCTGTGGAGCGTGGAAATGGTCGTCTCCATCAAGTCTTTCGTGCCTGCTATCACGACCCTTGTCATTTTTGTAGGTTTAAGCATCTGCTGCCCTCTCAAACTCAGTTAAAATGAATTTTGTGGCTTTCGGGACGTTCTTTTTTGATTTGTTCTTGATCTCTTCAGCTTCTGCAAGGCCCTTTTTTACTATTTTCTCTCTCTCTTCCCTGATGCTCTTTCTTGCTTCGCTTATTGCAGATTCTGCATACTTCCGGGCTTCTTCCTCTGCCCTTTTTATATTCTCTCTTGCCTGCACATGGGCCTCGGAGATCTTCCGGTTCTTTATCTCGTTCGCCTGGGCGACCTGAGATTTCGCCTCTTCTTCTGCCTGCTTAATCTCAGATAAAATTTCAGCTCGTGTCATTGGGATTCCTCTAAGTGCGAAATGATAATAAGGTTCGTTTTGCATTCCTCACATATGAGAGCAACTACATAAATCATTCGCTTTTTGAACAGGTTTTCGCTAAGGCGCATAGTTATTTTTAATGATAAATCGTTTTAAATTTTTTTGGGGTACAGGGAAATACTTTCGCACTGCTCTTATGTGGCGATTGATAGCCAGAACAACCTCTTCAAACCGGAAATCAGGCGTAAATGATTGGGGTATGTAATCCTCTTGAAATGGTAATATGGATAGCTTTTGGGAGTGTAACGAAATTTGCTCAAACTTCTATAATGTAAGACAAATTGGAGTAACACCATTTTGTTTATAACAAATTACTAAACTTTGCTGTTTATTTTAACATCCAATTTGTTTGGTACCACCCGCATCAGCATGAATTTTTATATCAATTATAGAGAACAAAGTTTGGTTTTCTCCCAGTAGTACTGGAAGAGCTTTTTGCACCACTCTCTGAATTTGTCATCATATCCGAAGATGGCAGTATTTTGATCGATCTTTCCATCCTGTCCGGGTAATTCGAGCATGGAAAAGTTATCGCTTACGATTACAGATATTTTGCTCTCATCTAATACTTTGATCTCTATCTTTTTCCTGTTTTTTTCGCTAAGCATCGAAGTGGAGCATAGGTCTTTTGGAAGTATTACTCTTATTTCCAATCCATCTTCCAATTTCTTTTCGATATAGGGCAGATGATGTCTGGGAAAATCATCGGACATGTACCACATGTAGCTCTTTATACCATCGCCCAATTTTTCATGGGTATTTAAAATATTATAGACACCTGTCACTATCTCTCCTGAAGAAAGAGCGTCTATTTGCCTTAGAAGATCGAGCGGGATATATGCAGTGTCATGTTTCAGGAAGAATTCTGACTTCTCAGATATAAAGTTCAAATCTGATATGGTAGAAATGACCAGTTTTCCAAAGAGTGTATTATAATATTTACCGTCCCCTTTTTTCTCAATTAGCCGGGCTTCTGTTAATCTTGATAGTTGTCTTGATGCTTCTGTCGAGTTCATGTCAACTTCTTTGATCAGGTTGGTGAATGCCATCGGTTTTTCATCCAGGGTTTGGAGTATACCAAGCCTGTTTTCTGAAGACAGTTCCGTAAATAGCTCGTAGACTTTCATCGTGTTTCCCGGTTACATTTGTGTAACCTTTGTTATATTCTTTTTGCTACTTTATATTCCTGGGCAAGGGAACTACGGAAAAATAAGGAAAGAATTTCCCCACCTTCAGGAATGGTGTGGAGATCATCTCTGGGCGCCTGGCTGTTTCCATGGGTCTGTGGGGCAGGGATGGGATGTTGTGGGAAAGTATATTCGTGAGCAAGATAGGTATGAATATAATAGAGAGAAATAAAGAAAACGATAGCCACATGCCTTGTAACATTTGTACGGGGTATACCGTAGCGACCTCATGATGTTCCCTCCTTTATATTGGCAGGCACATCTAACAGGTATATATCGCTTCGGGCATCTATTAAATTCGGAGTCACCCAAATGCCAACTTTGAGCCATCAGGACTCCAAACAGTACCGATATTGTCCCCAGAACGAGTGAGCCTTGTTATATTTCATATCGCTGGGTCAAATCCTCCAGTGGCTGTGTTTTCTTCATATACACGACGACAGATGCCGCCAGAAGGATTGCAGCAATTAATAGAATGATCCATAACTTGCCTTTTGCCATTGTTATCCCCTTGTTGTTATCATAACTTTCTGCTTGGCGTCTTGTTGCTTACTTGACCCTATTTCTGTGTTGGTTTTGAATTTTTTTTGATCAGGGAGTTCCTGAGATTTGATTTCTGAGAAGGAGTTATATAGTATTATTCTTATTTGCCCAGTTCAATGTTAGAAATCCAAAAAATAAATTTGATAAGTATTATAAAAAATAGTTTCAGGTTTTTGATTTTTGAATGGAGACTTTTTGTTATTGTTTTGGGTTTTTATATATTTAGATATTTCACAAATGGTTCGTATTCTTACACAGGTAATGATTCAAATCAGCTACTTTATGAAGTAGTTGTGAGTGGAATATCTCGTAACATTTTCTATTTATTATTCTGGGTTGGCATTATACCACTTATCATACTTGCAGTAAAGGAATACCTGACGAAACAGCAAAGAATTAGCTTTAAGAAAGATATGATTATTAGATACTTTGTACCACTTTTTGCATATCAATTCCTGTTTTCTGTTCTCGATTTTCTCATTTCTCGCGTTTCTGCTCTCGCTACGTTCAATTTAATATTGATGCCTGAACCCGTTATCAGGATATTTTTTGTATTTTTGTCTCTTTTTGGTTTTATCCTTGGATTCATCTTTTTCCTGGCGCCTGTCATAATAGTGCTGGAAAACAAAACATTTATTGATGGAACAAAAAAATCCTTCGGCATCATCAGAAGCAAGTTCAAGGAAAGTGTCACATTTTATCTGATATTGGTAATTTTAATTGGCTTCTTATTTTTATTCCCAGGTAACATAAAATTTTGGTATCAAATTATAACAGGCATTGAATTTGTAATTCCGGGATTTAATTATCTTCAGTTAATCTTCGCTAGTGGATGGTTTATATTCTACATTGCCGCTATCGTTGGATTTTATTTGAGCATTTCAGAGGATAGGAGATTCTGAGCCAAAAACCAATAGAATCGCAAAAAGCCAAAAAAACAAAAAACGATAGGAAGCCTTATGCACCCACGCTGATGCCCCATTTTTCGAAAACGGGATGCGACTGCATCCACACTAGTTCTCATGCTCCAATAAGGTGATTGAAATCTATAGTCCATCGTAGTTTGTGAAGCAGGCAAAGTAAAACCTGTCATAGATAGGCGTTATCCGTTGAGCGAGACCGCTGAAGCTCTCAGGTATATTGAAGAAGAACACGCCAGAGGAAAAGTAATAATAACTATATAACATAATAACAAAAAAATTAAAAAAGCACGATAATCAAAAAATAACTGATCGGGAGGAATTGAAATGACAAACAATAACGCAGACGCATCACTAAGCAGGATTGCAAGAATCGCAGGATTACTCTTCCTATTCACTTTTTTGTTCTCAACAATTACCTGGACTTTTGTGTCCTCCAGATTCATTGTAGAAGGAAATGCCATAGCTGCAGCCGATAGCATTATCGCCAATGAATCACTGTTTCGTATCAGTATTATCACCGACCTCATCAGATCTGCCGCTGCGATAGTATTTGCCCTGGCTCTTTATATAATCCTCAAATCGGTAAACAAGAATCTTGCTTTGCTTGCGGTTTTCTTGAAGATGACGGAGGCAATCCTGGTGGCCGTTATTGCACTGGGCCATTTTATCGCTTTGCTGATTTTAAACCAGCGAGCCTCTTTAACAGTATTTGGACCGGAACAGATACAAGCCCTCGTCGGATCATTTATCAACACATCTTTTGATGCAAGCGCCATTGGCATGCTATTTCACGGGCTGAATCTAATGATATTTTCATATTTAATATTCAAGTCGAGATACGTTCCAGGGATGTTGGCAGGATTTGGAATTATTTCATATGCGCTCGTTTTCATTTATGCCCTGATAACGATCCTTGCACCTGATTACGTAATCCTGCCGATTCAAATCATTTGCCTGCTGCCGAGCATTCTTACAGAACTTATACTTGGCTCATGGCTTCTGTTCAAAGGCATAAACATCCGGCAGGGAGATAGATAGATGGATAAAGCAGAAAAGTTTTGGGACAAGATGGCGAATTATTATGATCGGGAAGAAAAAAAAGATGAACTGACTTACATTAAGATTATTGAAAAAACTAAAAAGTATCTCAAAATTAGTGATGTTGTTTTAGATTACGGATGTGGGACTGGACTAATATCCAATGAAATTGCTGACAATGTGAAAGAGATTCATGCTATTGATATATCGTTTAAAATGATCGAGATTGCAAAAAGAAAAGCAGATGGGCGCAAAATTAAAAATATTGAATACGCAAATTCAACAATATTTGATGAGAGATATAAGAGAGGCTCATTTGATGTGATCTTAGTTTTTTATATTCTGCATTTATTAGAAGACACGCCGAAGGTTATGAAGAGGATGAATGAATTATTGAAACCGGGAGGATTGATTATTTCTACAACACCTTGTATGGGAGAGAAGACATTTCTAAGCATTCTATTATCACTTGTAAGTAAAATTGGATTAATTCCAAATATAAGATCATTTAAAATCTCTGAATTAGAAGATTCAATAGCTAATGGAAATTTTGAAATTGTTGAAACTGAATGTTTGCATCAAAGTTCACCAGAATATTTCATTGTAGCAAAGAAAAAATAGACTACATAACAACAAAACCATATAAAATTGGAGGAATACTTATGAAAGCAGTTGTATACACAAAATACGGACCGCCGGAAGTTCTTGAACTAAAAGAAGTGGAAAAACCTACTCCGAAGGATAATGAAGTGCTGGTAAAAATTCATGCAGCAGCAGTAACAGTCTCGGACTGTATAGTTCGAAGTGGCAAAGTAAATATCTTGCTATGGATCCCCCTGCGAATATTCGTTGGTTTCAGAAGACCAAGAAAACCCATACTGGGATTTGAGTTAGCCGGAGAAATTGAAGCAATAGGCAAAGATGTAAAACGATTTAAGAAAGGTAACCAGGTTTTTGCATTTACCGGCAAGCGTTTTGGTGCTTATGCCGAGTACACTTGTCTGCCTGAAGACGGATTGTGTATGCCTGCTGACTGTATTATGGCATTAAAACCATCCAATGTGACCTATGAGGAAGCCGCTGCTGTTCCTTCCAGGGGAACTTTAGCATTGTATTTTCCCAGAAAAGGAAATATCCAGAACGGACAAAAAGTTCTTATCTATGGAGCTTCCGGAGGTATAGGTACTTTTGCGGTGCAGCTTGCCAAGTACTTTGGGGCGGAAGTAACCGGGGTATGCAGTACCACAAATTTAGAATTAGTGAAATCTCTGGGAGCCGATAAGGTAATTGATTACACAAAAGAGGATTTTACGAATAGTGGGGAATCTTATGATTTTATTTTTGATGCCGTTGGAAAAAGATATAGCTCAAAACTTCAATGCAAAAAAGCACTAACTCCGAACGGGAAATACATATCAGTAGATGATGGAACACCAAAGATACGTATTGAATCTTTAATTTTGATCAAAGATCTTATTGAGGCGGGGAAGATAAAACTGGTCATTGATAGAACGTATCCTCTGGAACAGATTGTCAAAGCTCATCGATATGTGGACAAAGGCCACAAAAAGGGAAATGTAGTGATAACCGTGGGACACAACAATAAAATTTAATATATTAAGAGAAATTAAAATGACAAACAAAATGCTAAAAGCAGGTTCGAGATTTCTTTCCTTATGGAGTGGCCTCAATTTTCTTATCTCTTCCTTGATACTGACCATTGTTGTCTTTCACATTGGAAACTCACCGCTTCTGGGAATGGTGTTTGAAAAATCTGAAATCGCTAGACTTGACGCCAGAGTCATTTCGGCTCTCAATTGTTTGACAATCCTGTATAACTCTTACGCGGTTGCCCTCTCAGTACTGGTTTGGTTCGTTATCCGATTAAGTCTAAGCAAAGGTCAAAAATGGGCATTTTGGGTGTTGCTGGTCACGATTGGCTTCGTCGAGATATTGGCCTTTATCGCCTCCGCACCCCTCGGAAACGTACGCTGGCAAGTGAATGTTGTTCTGAGCGCTTTATATGTTGTGGGCATTGGCCTGTCGGGCTATTCCCTATTCAAAGGAGATAAAAAATGAATACAAACAAAAAGATCGCAAGAATGGCAGGGTTCCTGCATTTCATTTACATAGTAACTACTGTCACGTCACTCTCAAAAGTCGGATAAAGTCTGGTTAACTTTATCCTTGCATTTTCAGTCGTAAATTGCCATTTAACTTTTGCATTTTTGTTATTTCTGCTTTTGAGATTCCACCTCAGCCCGTTTCAAGTTCTATGGATCCTGAAAAACATGGTATTGCGTGCAGTCTTCATTTCATTTTTTGATTGATAAATCAGGGTGATTTTTGTAAAGCACAAAAATTCTTAATGTAATTACTGTTGCTATTAAGGTAAATAGCAATCCAATCACATTAGCATACAAGACACCAACTCTTATTGATAATTCTTTGAAATCACCAAATGATACAAAAACAAATCCAGAATAATTATTTATTATATCAAAAAGCGGGCTTAAAATGAACAATATAAGAATCAGTCCTTTTAGAAAATGGTTATTAATTCTTTTTCTTATTAATAACCAGAAGCCAATTATCAAGAAAACAATATCCCGTAAATATGGCATAATTACCGAAACCACAGCTTGAATTCCATTCTCAAAATGTGAGTTTACATAAGCTGTTTTAAAATCTCCGTTCCAAAACTGTGGGATTAATTGATAATCTAAAATCTTTGTACCCATAATCCAAGAACCAAACATATGGGAGAATTCATGTATACTAGCATAGGAAAAGTACCAAATTAAATAAAGCAGTGCAATATTTATAATATATTGTTTACGTGGTAATTTACTTTGTTGATAAAATTTTATCAACGGTAATATTATCAACAAAGCAATTTCTAATGCACTAAGTATGTAAATCTGAAACATTAATTGTCTCTCTGTTCACGCATAAGTGCGTATTAATTAATATAGTTATGCTTTTATAATCATTATACTATGTGTAATTATAATGTAAGTATATAATTTATTTTCACTAACGTAGTTATAATTAACACCAACTTGACTATTAATAGGCAATTTTAAGTATTAAGACGTTATACTTACAAATCGAGTTTGTCCGATTAAAGGACTTCCAGAACAATCTGAAAATTAGATTATGAAATGGAGGTAAAATAAAATGAATAAAAAAGTCAGTTTAAGTGTATTGATGCTACTCATTTTAAGCATATTCGGGGGATGTTGTGAGAAAAAGCAAAGTGGAATATAGCGGCTGGATGACAGAATATCAATATCCTCCGCGCTGGTCACATAAACGATTCTTTGAGTGATTTATGGAAAATAAAATTGAACTACAGGATGTCTGGAAGATCTATCGCATGGGCGAGTTTGATGTGCCTGCCCTAGCAGGAATAGACTTCTCGGTAAAAGCACGTGAATTCGTAGCTATAACAGGGCCAAGCGGCTGCGGCAAATCAACGATGCTAAATATGATCGGCTGTTTGGACATGCCAACAAGCGGAAAGGTTTTGCTTGAAGGAAAAGATATTTCTGATTTTAAAAGTGACGAACTGGCGCGGGTAAGAGGTAAAAAGATCGGATTCATATTCCAGACTTTTAACCTGTATCCAACCCTGACAGCTCTTGAAAACATCCGGCTGCCTATGAGGATACATGAATTTCCTGAGCCGGAGGTAGAAGACACATCCAAAAAACTTCTTGACATGGTTGGATTATCAGAACGAGCAAACCATTTTCCTTCCCAGCTATCCGGCGGGCAGCAACAAAGAGTAGCAGTTGCAAGGGCGCTATCGACCGGTCCATCCATCCTCCTTGCAGATGAACCAACAGGGAACCTTGATACGAAATCAGGAGGCGAAGTTATGGATGTTTTTAAACAATTGAACAGTCAGGGAATAACTACAGTAATGATAACACATGACCCAAAAATTGCAGGATCTGCAGGAAGAATTGTAAAAATGCTTGATGGAAAAATAGTAGGTGGAACATGAAACGAATGAAAGTGATGTATATGATCTTTGGAGTGGTATCGACACTACTCCTTGCCCAGGCTGCATCTGCAGCTTCGAATTTTCTCGTGACCGAAAGCGCGCCGGTTTTTCCAGGGGATACCACCTATGTCTATGTGCCAATAAAGAACATGGGATTCGGCTCGTTCATGGAGGATGTATCGGTTAAACTTGTACCCAAAGATAATGCCTCGACCAATGCCGTGACTTTACTTAACGATGTGGATTCGCTGGGGACAATAAATAATTGGGGCGCGCAGAGAACTGGAAAATTCAGGATATACGTAAATCCTGATGCTGTGGAGGGAGATTATTATTTCAATATTCATATTACCTTCAGGGGACAGGACACTGGCGGCTCAACTCAATCAACATATTTAACGACAAAACTTGAGGACCAGATATTGACAATTAAAGGAAAGCCCTTGATAGGGCTTATTAATTCAACTCTTGGCATCGTGGCGCCTATGAGCATTAATAAGGTGACTCTGCAATTCAAGAATACAGGTACAGGCACGGTTCAGAACGCTGTAGCTGAAATAGACCTTGGAGGCTCAAATTCAGGTTTCTCTATCCTTGGAGGAGGAACTCAATTCACATTGGGTAGCCTGAAGGCAGGCGGAACAGCAGATATTACATTCGACCTGGCCGTAGATATCGCGGCGCGTCCGGGTGTATATAATCTTCCTGTAAAAATTACAGGCCTCAACAATTATTCATCACACAATTTTGCCGGGCTGGTCGTGGCAGGAACAACGAACTTCGAGACAAGTTATCAGGAGACTTCGGGCACTTTTTCGCTCAATATAGCCAATGTAGGAATAAGCCCCGCAAGCGCTGTAACGGTCAGCCTCCCGCGTCAGAAGAATTTCTCAGTAACGGGAAGCAGTACTTCTGTGATCGGGAATTTAAATCCAGGTGATTACACATCTGCGATATTCCAGATAACGAAAACTGCTGGAACTGGAAACACCCTTGAATTTGATATCCAATATACTGACACAAGTGGACAAAGACACACGATGACAAAGTTCCTTAATGTGGAATTATCCCAGGCTGGATCACAATCCGGTGCAAGTGAAAGCAGCACGAATTATACTACATGGCTGCTGGTTGTTGTGATTATACTCGTAATATACTTGCAGCGAGGAAAAATTACAGCCTTATTTCGAAAGTCGAAAGGATAATGAAACTAAATAGGCCATGAAAAATCTCGAATAAAACTAATAGGTTCTAACCATGAAAACGTATGACATTTTCAAGTTATCGTTAAGCCACGTCAGGAAAAGTAAGATGCGAAGCTGGCTTACTATAGTCGGGATCGTAATTGGGGTAGCTGCGATCGTGGCTATAATCTCTATCGGTGAGGGTATGCAGGCAAGCGTACAAAAGAGCCTTGGAAGTCTTGGAGGAGACCTTATAACAGTCTATGCGCCATCGACATCGAATCTTACAGATAAAGATGTGAATATAATCAAACAGGTGCCGGGTATTCTTTACGTAAGTGGGGTGGTTTCTGGCATGTCTGAGATATTATTGGGTAATGAAAAGGCCTCTGTCTCAATAAGTGGGATTGATACCACAGTATGGCGCTCCACAATTACTACTGACATTGAATCAGGCAGGTATCTCCAGCCCGGGGACTCAAATTCTGTAGTGATTGGATATTCTTTGGCTCATGATCTTTTTTTGCAGCCGATCACCCAGAATAGGCCGATAACGATAGGGGGAAAAACATTCAAAGTCGTGGGTATTTTTGCCCGGTCAGGTGGATTCGGCGGAACTGATACTGCCGTATATATGCCTGCCGATTCGGCTCGTGATGTTATTACTGACCCTAAGGAGAGAAACCAGTTCTCATCCATCACAGTGAAAATTGCAGACCAGAATTTAGCAGATAAGGTGACAGCCGATATTAATCAGAAGCTTATGATGTCCCGCCATGTAAATTCAAGGACAAAGGATTTTACCGTTATTCCTTTTGCATCGATCCAGCAGCAGTTAAGCAGCATCACCCTGGCAATAACAATATTCCTTGGTTCAATTGCAGCTGTTTCGCTTCTTGTGGGCGCTGTGGGTATTGCAAATACTATGTTCATGTCAGTTATGGAGCGCACAAGACAAATCGGATTACTAAAATCCCTGGGGGCTACTGATAACGAAGTGATGAAGCTTTTTCTTATTGAATCCGGATTATTCGGAGTCGTGGGGGGAGTGATAGGAATAACTGTCGGTATTCTGATATCAGTTTTAATAACAGCAATAGGACCTCAGATGATAGGGCAGGGCGGGGCTATGACTACTGCTATCCCTCCATCGCTTATCATCTTCGCGCTTGCTTTTTCGATCATCATGGGTGTGCTTTCAGGAGTTATGCCAGCGAGGAATGCAGCAAAGATGAATCCTGTGGATGCGCTGAGGTTTGAACAATAGCTTTAAAATATGAAAGTGGATGAATTTAAATTTGAATATTTATGAAGGAGGAATACTTATGAAAGCAGTTGTATACACAAAATACGGACCGCCGGAAGTTCTTGAACTAAAAGAAGTGGAAAAACCCACTCTCAGGGACAATGAAGTGCTGATAAGAACATATGCGACAACAGTATCATCAGGTGACTGTAGAATGCGAAGTTCTAATTTTCCTAGTAGTTTTACTGTCTTAAAGAGGATTTTAATGCGATTAGCATTAGGTCTTACAAAACCGAGAAAACCCATACTGGGTCTGTGGCTGGCGGGAGAAATTGAAACAGTAGGTAAAGATGTTAGGCGATTTAAAAATGGTGACCAGGTTTATGCGCGTACCCCCGATTTGCGATTTGGTGCTTATGCCGAGTACACATGCTTGCCTGAAAACAGTGTTATGTCATTAAAACCATCCAATGTAACTTATGAGGAAGCAGTCGCTGTTCCTTTTGGGGCCTCACTGGCTTGTATTTTCTTAGAAAAGGTAAGATCAGGAGCGGACAAAAAGTGCTTATCTATGGAGCTTCCGGGGCGGTAGGGACTTCCGCGGTACAGCTTGCCAAGTATTTTGGGGCGGAAGTTACCGGGGTTTGCAGTACCACGAATTTAGAATTGGTGAAATCTCTCGGAGCCGATAAGGTAATTGATTATACGAAAGATGATTTTACAAAGAGCAACGAGCTTTTTGATATCATCTTTGATGCCGTTGGTAAAATCTCATATTCAAAAAGTAAGATAGCCCTTAGGCCGAACGGAAAGTACGTTTCGGTTATCACATCTGGGCATGCAAAGTTACGTACTGAAGATTTGATTTTACTCACAGAGTTGGTTGAAGCGGGAAAGATAAAACCGGTTATAGATAGATGCTATCCGCTGGAACAGATGGTCGAGGCTCATAGGTATGTCGATGAAGGACATAAGAAAGGGAATGTCGTCATCACAGTCGAACATAAAAACAAATAAAAGGAGGAAAATTATGAATACAAACAGAAAGACAGCGATAATTGTGGGAGTATTATATATTATTGCGACGGTTGCAGGCATAATAAGTATTGTTTTTGGGCCTAATCTAGATGCTCCAGATTATCTGGCAAATCTTTCAGCGAATGAAAAACAAGTGTTGATAGGAGGGCTCTTCGAGTTTACTATGGCTGTCCTAATTGTTGGTATATCAATTTATTTGTATCCAATCTTACAAAAGTATAATGAAGCCTTAGCTCTTGGGTACGTTGTTTTCAGGACTATTGAGGTCGTATTCTTTACTGTTGGTGCAATCAGCCTACTGACACTATTGACATTAAGTCAGGAATTTGTAATAGCAGGAGCTCCAGATACTTCCTATTTTCAAACCTTAGGCACTTTATTACTAGCAGTACGTGAATGGGGGGGAGGTGTGTTTTCAACTATCGTTTTTAGCCTAAGTGCTCTGATATTAAATTATATATTATATCGATCAAAACTCATTCCTCGATGGTTATCAGGGTGGGGTCTTATTGGAGCCACATTGTATTTAGGATCAGGTTTTTTACCTCTGTTCGGCCATGATCCACGCTCGACGATCTATCTCCTTATGGAAGCTCCATTGGCATTGCAAGAAATGGTTTTGGCAGTATGGCTGATCGTTAAAGGATTCAATCCATCGGCAATCGATTCCGGGTCTGCCAAAACAGATTTAAACGAAAGAAAATGACAAAACCTAAGAGAAATTGAAGGAATACTTATGAAAGCAATTATACACACAAAATACGGACCACCGGATGAACTTCGGCTTAAAGAGGTAGAAAAACCTGTTCCCAAGGACAATGAAGTACTGATAAAGATACATGCGACAACAGTAACAACCTCAGACTGTAACGCTCGTAATTTTACATTTGTCCCTAAATTGTTCCTGCTCCCCGCGCGACTGTTCGTGTTTGGTGTCTTCATACCGAGAATAAATATACTGGGGATTGATCTGGCCGGAGAAATTGAAGCGGTGGGCAAAGATGTAGAACGATTTAAAAAAGGTGACCTGGTTTTTGGAACACCTGAACCCGCTTTTGGCGCCCATGCCGAGTACATATGTATACCCGAAAACGGGTCGCTGACGAAAAAACCGGCCAACACGACCTGGGAGGAAGCCGCCTCTGTTCCCTTGGCAGGGCATACAGCGTTATATTTCATCAGGGATCTGGGAAAGATCCAGGCCGGACAAAAAGTTCTTATCATTGGCGCCTCCGGAGGCATAGGTACTTTTGCGGTACAGCTTGCCAAATACTATGGCGCGGAAGTTACAGGGGTATGCAGTACCACGAACTTAGAAATGGTGAAAATCCCTGGAGCGGATAAGGTCATTGATTACACGAAAGAGGATTTTACCAAGAACGGTGAAACATATGATGTTATTTTTGATGTGGTAGGCAAGACGTCGTTTTCACGCTGTAAAAGCTTGCTAAAGAAAAAGGGAGTCTATCTTGTGAATTTAATTGAGCTGCCGGAGCTTATTCAAATGTTATGGACTTCAATGATAGGCGGCAAGAAAGTCAAAGGTGGGATGGCAGTATCAAGAGTGGATAATTTGATTTTCCTGAAAGAGCTTATGGAGGCAGGAAAGCTAAAATCGGTCATAGATAGAAGCTATCCGTTGGAGCAAACGGCCGAGGCTTTCAG
>JAPMTX010000203.1 GCA_026552855.1 Candidatus Methanoperedens sp.
GCTGGCTGCAGCATGGCGCAGTACCCAGGCAGCATCGTGGGGATAGTGCCGTCGCGCGACGCCGAGTACTACGTGTTCGCCTCCACGCACAAAAGCGCGAGCAACTCCGCCTCGCTCACCGTGCATACGCCGGGCAACTGGGGCGCTGCCGCGCTCGGCGGAATGCCCCGCACGCTGAACATTGCGTTTGCCTCGAAGCTCAAGGCGGCTGCGCAAAAGCTTGCTGAGCTTGCGCCAGCGCTTCCCGGCTGGCAGGTTTCGGTGGAAGTGGACCACCACGGACCGTCACTTGCCAAGCCGGTGCTGTTCGTGGAGATAGGCAGTACTGAAGCGGAATGGAAGAATCCGGTGGCCGGGGAAATTGCCGCAAAAGCGATACTTGCCGCAGTGCAAAGCAGGGAGGAATTCCCAGTGCACGTCGGGTTCGGGGGCAGCCACTATGCGCCCAAATTCACCCCGAGGATACTGAAGGGAAGCGCGGCATTCGGGCACATCATCTCGGGCTATTCACTTGAGCGCGACGGAGTGGATGAAGAAATGGTGCGGCAGGCAATGGAGAGGAACGTGGAGAAAATAGAATCCGCCATGATTGACTGGAAGGGCATAAAGAAGGAACAGAAGGACGCGCTTGTTGCCATCCTCGAGTCGCTTGGCGCGAAATGGGAGAAGGCATAGTGCTTGCGCTGAAGGGAAAATAAAACGGAAAGGGGAAAAATCAGCCGATTGTCTTCTTGTCCACGATTATGTGGTCCGACGCCGCAAGCACGGACGAGTAGGGCACGACGAGCAGGCCGTCCTCCTTGTTGAGGCGCCTTGCCGTGGGGTTGTCCAGGTTGGGCTCGAGAAGCAGATTCTCGATGCGGCCTGACGACTCGGTTATCTCGAGGTCAATCAGCCTCCCGAGCTCCTCGCCGTCGTTCGTGATTATCTTCTTGCCCGCAAGCTGTTTTGCAATGACTACTTTTACCATGAGCTCACCTTCGGTCCGCGATGCGCTAACTAGCCCGTTCAACTTTAAAAACCTACCGTCCGTCGGGAAAGCCGGACGGCGGCTGCGCGGGCAGGCGGCCGGCGGTGCGTTTTATAATCTTCAACCCCCTTTTTTCCGCTGGAGGTGGAGACATGGCTGACATTGGCGCTCACCTGGGGAAGATAGTGAGGAATGGCAAG
>JAPMTX010000188.1 GCA_026552855.1 Candidatus Methanoperedens sp.
CATCTTGGTCCGAAGTATGATTCAGAATGTAAGTGAAATCAATAGGTTGCTGCTTGCAATTTCAGAACTTTCCGGGGGTAAAAACACCGGTGTCCCTGAGTCTGTTATCATCCGCCTATGCAAAAGCACAGTTTTAATGGGTTCTTTACCAAATCACAAGGATACTATCGATTTCTGTATCGAATTAAAAATAATTACATATCAGAATAATAAGTTGAAAATCGAACATTTAGGGAAAACACTACTTGATGCAAATCCGGGCAAATATTACGAGTTCACAGAAAATCAAAAAAAAACTTGTGGCAAAAGAATTTATTCTCAATAAGGAATTTCTTAAAGATATTCACAAAATTATAATATCTTTCAACGCAAATGAAGAACTTGGTACATTTGTATGGTCTCAGAGTGATGGAATTCCAATTGAAGGAAATAGAGAAATCCTAAACCTAATGCTGCAACTCAGAATTTTGGAAAAAGATAAGACCATAATTCTTGTAAATCAAGAGTATGTTTCAGCGATAGCAAGTTTAAAAGGACTTGAAATGTTATCACTGAAAAAATTACGTAAATTGATAGATAAAAAAATAGAAATCGGAGATATTGCAGAAGATTTGATAGTTTTGCATGAACGCAATCGTTTAGAATCAATTGGAGCTATAGAAGAATCAAGATTGGTAAAAAAAATTAGTGAGCTAAATGTTTCGGCTGGATATGATATACTATCTTTCGATGCAAAATCACTTGGTTTGAAATATGATAGGTTCATAGAAGCCAAAGGGTCAAGCAATAATTTAATAAGTTTTGATTGGTCCTATAATGAGGTGAAAACAGCGAAAAAACTTGGGCAAAAATATTGGATTTATTTTTTGGGTGGAGTAAACGACAAAAAAAAGTCATCGAAGGAGAAACCATTTATGATTCAAGACCCTTTTAAAACTATAATTGGAAACCCTAATTTCGATTTAGAATATTCGGGACTGAAAGTAAAATTGAAGAAACCCTTGGAAATGATTAAAAATTGATTTGAAAGATGTCACACCCCCAATTTTTGCAAACAAATTTTATAAATCTGCGTTCATCTGCGTTTATCTGCGATTCTTTTTCTTTTTCAGCCAACTCCCACCCATGACCCCCGAAATCCTCTCCCTCGCCCGCTACCTCGCCTCCTCCCGCGCCGAGTTCACCCTCTCCGAGATGAACCTGTACCTCAGCAGAAAATACGATGAAAAAGAACTCTACGAGTCCCTGAAACCCCATCTCTACGACCTGAGCCTTTTTTGCGACGCACGCTACAAATGCACCAAGCTCGCGAACCAGCCCCTTCCCGCAGATGAGTCTATCATCAGGGAGCTTGAGGGAATGTTCAAAACCCCGCGGCTGCCTGCGCGCGTCGAGAAGCTGGTTGAATCGTACATCGAGCGCTCCTGCGGGAAGGACTGGCATACAGGCAGGAAAGCGGATTTGATACGCGAGAACATCGTGAAGCAGAAAGAAGAGTACTGGAAAGGCAAATCGCAGTACCCCAGAATAAGGATAATATCTTACCTCCTGTACCATTTCCCTGTTTATTTCTGCCAGTACCAGTATCTTCTGCTTGACCTGCTCAGGAGCGGGCTGCTAACAACAAAAATGAGCATACTTGATGCAGGAGCGGGTCCGGGAACGATAACCCTTAGCACCATTGATTTCCTGAGAAAATTGCTTGAAGTCTATTCAAAGAAGAACATCGATGTAAAGTTGAGCATCAAGATAGGTGCGGTCGAGCAGGAGGCAGAGAATATCAACTGCTATAAGGAACTGGCATCTTCATATCTCTCAGACCTGAAGCTTGATAACGCGAACATCACCATGGCAGAACCTGTCAGTGCGCCTCTTGAGACCGTAAAGCTTCCTGAAGATTATGACCTTATCGTATTCTCCAATGTGCTGGCTGAGATGGATATGCCTCCGGAGCAGCGCGCGGATGTGGTCGAGCGGGTCGCATCGGCGAGCAAAAATCCCACGATCATAATTATCGAACCTGCTGACCTTGTCAACTCAACTGCGCTGCGCGTGACACAGCACGCCCTCATCAGAAAGGGATTCAACATATTCAGCCCCTGCACTCTCATCTGGGGTATCGGATGCACGGGCGGGAACTGCTGGAGCTTCGAGGAACCGGGCAGCATCCAGGTGCCGGGTTTCATGAAAAAGATAGCAAGAACCGGGGAACCCTACAGGTACATCAACACGGATATGAAATTCTCATCCGTTATTCTGAGAAGAGACGGCATAACAAAACATGCGTACAGGGCTAAGGGCAAATTCGCGCGGCTTGCTAACCTCAAGAAGCATGTGGGAAAGAGGGTCAACGTAGCAGTATCCGTGATGTCGGGCAACCTGGGCGATGAGAAAACGTTCGTGTTCAAGGTATGCGATGCTACAACCTCAGTCCCGTGCTACGCTGTGCTTCCCGCCTATCATATGAACGATAACAATAAAGCGATATTCGATGCCGGGTACGGCGGCATTATCGAGATATCAGGAACTTTGATCAGGGAGAACAGGGCATTCTCCTCGTATAACCTCCTGATTACCCGAAATACTGCTGTCAGGATTGTAAATTGATCTACAATGTCGGGCACATTACATAATAGCGTCTTAAATGTCGTTTAAACGGTCCTGGATTGCTATCTTTGCCAGAAACCTTTTTATAGTTGGCAAATTAAAGTATTACTGTGGATAAAGGGGCGTAAGTTTAAGTATTCTATCCTGTCCATTAAAGCTAACTTTTTTAGCTCCTTTATCCCCGATGTTTTATTCCTGTGTTCCGGCAAATTTTCGCGATGTAGTAGCTTTATATAAACCTACGGAAAAAGTACTGTAGAGGTGTTGTTATCAGCGCTGACCGCTATAAGTATATGTCCATCAAGCAGCTCCAGGACATTACGGACGAGCTTAGGGAAGAAGCAAAACGAGACCCTGCGCGCGAAGCAGAGTACTATGTGGCTTATAAAGCCCTGGAGGACAAGATACGGGAGAGGGACAGGAAAAGACCGAAGTGCATCCTTGCCCGTTTCGAGCACAGCCTGGATTTGTTTGAAGAATTCTAGCAGAGAATGCTTTGCAATTCTAATTGATAGATATATTTTTAAAGATTTAATGATATAATTGAGCTTGGAGAACTTACCTTGGAACGTACAGGATGATAAAATGGTTAAGAGACTGAAACTAGAAAATTTTCGTGGGGTTAAGAAGGGCGAAATTGAATTGGGGGACTTAACGATACTAGTTGGTTCAAATAACTCAGCTAAGACTACGATACTTGAAGCGTTATTTCTTATGCCGAATCCTTTTCGCTTAGTCCCATATGTGACTCAATTTCAAGATTTTGCTGCATCTCTCGTACATGAAATGCACAAAACTCTCGACAGTCAAGGTTACATTTTCCTGTTTTACAAGTATGTCGCAAAAGAAGCAAAAATAGAATGGGATAATGGAAATTATCTAAAGTTCGTGAAGGAAAAAGGGAGCATATATACGACCACCAATAAATCGAATTTTTATATTTCATCTCTGCAGGTTCCTCCTCCTCCACAATTTATAACATCAGATGGAATTGGTTGGTTTGGAAGGCTTGAGGAGGCGATGCAAGGAAGTGAACTTGCAAATGTAAAATTTCGTAATGAACTGCTGGCTCCTGAATCTCTCTTAATATCGTCCGAGCTTACAAAATTCGCTTACCGGTATATAAACAACAACTGGGCATCAATAATGAATACTGGAATAATGAAAGAAGTAGCTAAAGATATATCTCGTATGGTAAATGAAAATTATATAAACATAACTATAGAGCCTTTTATGGGTAGCAATCTTTCCTTGTTCGGATTTTTGGAAGATGGTAGTAGGATTAGGCTTGGAGATCTCGGAACTGGAGCGCAGATGTACATTATTTCAAGAATACTATACGAACTTAAAAAGCCAAAAATCCTGCTCTGGGACGATATTGAAGCCCATTTGAACCCCCGTATGCTCGTTAGAATTGCTGAATGGTTCTCCGAACTCATCGAAGAAGGTGTACAGGTCGTGGTTTCAACCCACAGTCTGGAGGCTGTGAAAATACTTTCGGAATTCAATAAAAATGCAGTAATCTGCTTAACTTCGCTGGATGATGGCGTACTGAAAGAGAGAAAAATGTCAATAGAAGAAGTGGATAAACTCTTATCTGCGGGAATTGATATAAGACTGGCAGACGCTATGATATTATGAAACTAAAGGCGCTAGAGACTTATTTTGCAACAAGGTTAACGAGCAAATTACGCAATAACATATCTAAAGATTTCAGATATAAAATATTAGCGGAGACAGCTAAAGAAGATATTAACTCGCTTATCGTACTCGGGAACGGCAATATTGATGATTTAGCAGTACCCATTGTTTGTCATCATCTAAATGGTAATAAAATCGTTGGCATTACAAAGCCAGATGGAAAAAAAAGATTAAACGCATTAAGCGAACTCCCTACATATATCTCTAGGCATAAAATCGATAAAATAGCTTTAATTATGGATCAGGAAGAAGACGATTTAGATGAAATTTTTAATCAGGCAGAGAAAAAATTAATGGATCAGCATATTCAGTTTGATGTTGTAAATAATAATAACCGGTTTAAGCAATATCAATGCAAGCATGGGAGTAGAACATTCGATTTTATTTTAATTATAAGTGGTCTGAACGATTTTCATACTAAGACTCATAAAATCGAGGATCATCTGGTTAAAGGCGCATTTAAACTTTCCAGAATATCAGAAGATCCACAGGATTCTAAGGAAACATGGAATTCTGTTGATACTCACACTCAAGGAGAGATATTGAATGGTTTAGTAAAAAGTAAATCTATTTCATCTGAAGTTTTCCCACAGCATTTCAATGGCTTAAGATTACTGGAGGAACAATTTGATTCTGTATGATGGGCGCAATCTGCCTGAACACCACTTTTAAAAGACTACTATTATGCCGCCAGAAAATATCGATCCTGAGATAATCAGGCTTTTCCCCTCGACCAAGAGCGGAGTGGTCGAGAGGGGACTGTGGAGAATACCAGTCTTCTTCGATAAGAGTTTCAGGAAAAGCAGGGGATGCATCCGCCTGCGCCGCTACATAGTCCACATGGCTGAGATGGGCGAGACAAAAGAAGCCATGATGGAAAAAACAATGGAAATATACAAAGAGTTCTCAGAGCTTATCGACAGGTATCCTGCAGATAAGGATACCAGGGAGAAGCGGAAGGCTCAACTGGATAAATACATGCAGGAATTCGTGGACGAGGTGAGCGAGCTTATAGCTGAAGGAGATTCAACGCACATCTATTAAGAGCCTATCCGAAAAGTCCAGCTGCCCTGTAAGTAATCCATGCGCATGCGAAATGTAGTAGTGCTATATAATTCTGAAGTTTTTTCTCCCATCTTATGAGTAATCTTCTGA
>JAPMTX010000029.1 GCA_026552855.1 Candidatus Methanoperedens sp.
AATTCAACGGAAGTAGGGTTTACTTCTTGGTAGAAAGTTTGAAAGTTGAGAGGAAGTTTTATAAGGTGGTGGGGAAAATTAAACCGCCGGAATTGGGGAATTCTACACCGCCGTTGACAGCATAAAGATATCCTTATCCTTTGCCAGGGTTAGCAGTGTCTCTGTTACCCGGTCTTTATTAGTAAGGTGAAAAAAGGAGGAACCAATGGCTTCAGCTGCACTCCTCCGCACAAAGATGTTCTCATCCTTTGCCAGGGTTAGCAGTGCTTCTGTTGCCCGGTCTTTATTAGTAAGGTGGAAAAAGGAGGAACCAATGGCCTCTGCGATAACACTTCTCACCATCCAGTTTTTATCCTCAGTAAGGTTAAGCAGGTCATTTGTTGCTTGATCTCTATCAGTAAAATACTTAAAGGCGGAACCAATTGCTTCTGCAAAGACACTTCTCACCTTCCAGTCCTCATCCTTTATAAGATCAAGTAGGTCATTTATTGCGCGCCTTCTATCAGTGAGGTAAATAAAGGCGGAACCAATTGCTTTTGCCGCCTCCATTCGTACTTCCCATTTTTCATCTTTTGCAAGTTTTAGTAGGTCATTTGTTGCCCGCTCTCTATCAGTGAAAGCTTTGAAATTTTTCCCCATTTCATATGCCGCTTCTTTTCTCTCAGATACTTTTTCGCTCTGTGCTTTTCTGTAAATTTCGGGTTCATTAATTACGCATCTACGTTCATCCTTAGCATATCCATCACAAAAATCTGAGCCATTTTTTCTCGCCCAATCTTCATATTCCATTACATCTCTTATCCTTACTGTGCCTTTTATCTTAGCAAAGGATTTTCTGAAATCTGATTTAGTAAGCGGCCTTATTTCAAGCGAGTATTTTTTAATATCATCAAGAGGTAAGTTTCTTATTTTATCCCAGTCATTTAGTTCTCGCACCATGTTCTTGATAGCTTCCTTGCAAAGAGTTGCGACATCACGGCCTGAAAATAATTTCGAGACACAAGTTTGCGCTATCTCCTGTATATCCACGTCTAATTCCACACCTTTTTTCTGGGTATTCAGTTTAATCATTTCCATGACAGCCTGCTCATCAGGCAGAGGGACGTAAATTTTCATCTCGAACCGGCTGAGCACTGCAATATCAAGATCCCATGGAGTATTAGTGGCAGCTATTGTGAGAACATTCTGGCTTGATCTCTTATTCTGTAATCCTTGCATTTCAACAAGCCATGTGGATAATACTCTTCGCGAAGCTTCAGATTTATCATTGCGGATACTCCCAATAGAATCAAATTCGTCCAGGAAAATGATGGATGGGGCCTTTTTTCGAGCGACATTATATAAAGCGGATATGATCTTTGAAGACTCACCGTAATATTTTGATAATAAATCTCCTATTTTTGCGTTGAAAAAAGTAGCTTTCAAAGTGCCTGCAGTTGCCTCAGCAAGCAGGGTCTTACCAGTTCCGGGAGGTCCAAAAAGTAGAATGCTGTTACATGGCTCTATTGCGTCAGGTTTATTTTCAATCATACTAATTAAATTAGACTCATTGATAGTATTCTTGGCACTATCAAGACCTGCAATATCATCCCATGTTACATTTGTTTTTGTTATCAGACTCTTAATATAATTCTCAAAATCCATTTCTTTCATTGCACCATCATCATCTTTCGCTTCATGAGCCTTCTCTGCTGCATGCTTTTTCTTTATCGCCTCCAATTTATCAGTTAGATCCTTTAAATCATGCGGGGTCATGCTCCCTCTTTGTTATTATTTTTTCATTTTGCTTTTTGAGAGTGTCTTTCATCCATTTACTAAAGCACACAATAGTATCACATCCATTTAAAATTCATAAGGCACTGCTACGTATCTATGTCCAGCGTATATAAAAAACTTTAGCACATGGGTCTGAAAATAAGGATATTGTTTAAGCAGCCTCTCTATATCAAATACAGCACCTGCGGATTGCAGTCAATTAAATTGGGTTTCTACTGCATCGCAACAGTTATTACTGGTTTAGTGGTCCATCCTATCACGAAGTTCATGTTTTTGCCTGAGGCTCAATTAACTTCTTGATGTCAAGAAGTGATATGTGATAATCGTTAGCTACATCAAGTTCTGCTTTTATCAAGGCGTCTTGCTCGTCCGTACCACTATTCATGATTGCTTTCTTTCTCTTTGAGATAGCGTTTAGTACTTCGAATATATCCATTGTTACTCGCCTCCTATTTGCTTTTGTGAACAAATTCATGCTCATCTCTCATGTGGCTGAATACAGAACCCGTTGAAGCGAACTCCTTTTTGCAGAAAGTGCAGACAAAACTCTTGGGTAATCTTCTTTAATACCTCTATAGTTTCTCATTTTTATATTTTCCAAATTCATGCCCATAATTTCAATCCCCGCATGTACAACTGGATTTGTTGTTTTTTGTATTTTTTTACATTTGTACAGGAACTTTTATCCACAATATCACCCTTATTTACTTGCATTTGACTGAAATTTTTACAGTAGATTATTTATATATAACGATTAGTAGCTCATGATATTTATTCCGATTTTTAAGTAATATATGGGGTTTTGTTACGGAAATCGTGTAACAAATCTTTTTAACCTGGTTTTACATTAGTACAACCCGATATGTATTATGAACGATTTGGACGCTTCCCTTTTGCCATAGATTTTGACCCTCAATCCATCTTTGGATTCTCCCTTTTTCTCTATAACAATTCTTATTTACTTTTATCACATAATACCCAAGTATGAATGCCAAATTGATGGATGAGTGGGAAAAGATCGTGGGACCTAATAGGATGAAAATAATATCAAACAGATATTTTGACAGCAGGCTCAATTTAGAGTTTCCAAGTCTTCAGAAGGGCAACTATGAATATAAAAAATTGAGCATGCCTTTTGAACTCGAAAATAATGCAAGTATGTTAATTGAACTTGAAAGAAATGGTTTCTTGACACATAATGAAGTTTCAAGAATGATTGAAGTATCAACCCGGAATATTATAAATAAGAACATGCCTGGTGTTTTTTTTGAGAATATTTCCAGAATGTTAGATGATGAAATATTGGAGGATATTAAGATTAAGTTGAAAGAAATTGAAAGAAACGGTTTCTTGACCCACGATGAAGTTTCTATAATCGTTGAAGAATTAGCCCGGAATATTGCAGGTGAGAGCGTGCCTGGTGCTCTTTTTGAGTATGTTTGCATTCTGCTGGATGATGAAAGAGTTAAGGATCAGGGAGAGGATGAGAGGCTTGAATTGGTAATCCCTTACATCAGATGGAGTCTGGAACTGGAGAAACCGAAGGAACCAGAGGATAAAGGGTTGGAGTAGTTATTTGCGAATTAATTTTATTTTGAAACTGCAATTCGTCTGATCTACTTTTTCAAATTGGTCAATACGTCCAAATCGTTTTACTATGTTTTTGATTACAGGTTCACAGGTGATTTCACAATTTTTCTTCTCGCACGGCGTTCTTTTTTCTATGTCCATCTTGATCTGGATCCCTTCTCTGATAACTCTCGTATTATGATTTATTTTGAAATCAGCTTCCAGATAAAATTTCAAAATATATCCTATCCCATCCCCGAAATCCGTGATCTTTATAGGTTTGATGGAATCCAGCTTATCACCGATGTTCAGGATTTCGCTCCCGAAAGGAGATATCCCGTATATTGGATGTTTTTCGCCTTCAATGGCATCTCTTTCAAACGGAATAACCAGGCGGGAATTAACAAGGTCTGCAAGCGCCTCTGAGACTCTTTCTTTGCCGATATGTAGATTTTCAGATAACTCGCTGTTTCGATAGGACTTCATGCATAGCTCTCCTAAAATGTCTATTCTGCTTTTCCTGCTGAGTGTTTTGGAGAGATTTATTAGGGATTCGGTTGACATAGTGTTGTAAATACAATATGAGTTTTTGTATTTATCCTCTTACTATTTAAGGCAAATATCTCGGTATCTTTTCCATCGTTTCTGAGATTAATAAGTTTCTTGTTCCACAGGCTGAAGATCGCTGTCCTTATGGTGGTGTTCATGCCTTCGCGAAGCGGAATTTTCATTAACATTTCCAAGAGTGCTTCAATCATTTTGGCCTCCTCAAAATAATATTTGCCATTTAAATAATATATATTTTCTCCCAAGAATCTATTGATTATATAGAAAATCAGTAGACCCGTTTCCGGCTAACAATCGAAATAATTTGATAGTAGGATCGTTCCAATTCGTGTTGGCACAGTTTTATTTCTTTGCATCTATTCTGGCTTCTTTCGTTTTCTCCAGAACCTGCTGTGTTGAATAAACACTTAGTTTCCTGACTTATCCATCAAACCTCTAAGCCTTCTGCCTTCTCTTTAACCGCCTTGAGCATTATGAGCCGCGTCCACCCGCTGAAAGGTCTGATAATTGTCCAGTAAAAAAGAAACGGAAGCTTTGCCCGGTACCCCAGGCATAGAACCCTTGTTTCTGTTGATACTACGACTGTTCCATTCCGTTGCGGTTCCATATAAAAATTCCATGATGCTTTGCAATAACCCGTTTTGTTGAAATCCTTAAACTTGTCAGCCTCAATACTTTTAAGTATCCCTCCGGACGGCTGCCAGAACTTACCCACAACTCCAAGTATTATTTCCTGATTATCAATTGCCTCTAAAAAAATAAATCCCGTTTCATTTATTAGCTCCTTTAGGGTCAGCACCAGATGTGATAAATCCCCTGGTTCTCTCCATGGATTCAGTCTTGCATAAAGACCTCTTATCCCAAAAAGAATTCTCATCACTCTCGATCCACTGAGGTCTAAATCACTAACTGCCTTGAATATCTTCTCGGGAGTTGAATTGATAACGATTTTATGCGTTTCAACAAAATCATATTCAAGCAAGTAATAATCCAATCCCATTATCCTCTCAGCTCAAAATGGACTCACTCTGTCCGCACCGTTTATAAAGTTACCTTGCGCCGCCACCGCCACCGCCGAACCCGCCGCCTCCTCCAAACCCGCCGCCCCCAAATCCTCCGCTGCCCGTTCCAGACGACGGAGGAGAGGTCATGCCATACGCATGTCCGAAATATACCGGCATATAAGTCGCTGTATGAACTTCAGGGATTTGTACATCCAGTTTTTCCATAGCCTTTACGACCTTATCCCCGACTCCAAGCGCAGTCCCGTAAATAAGCCACTCCTGCCACATATTCAGATCTTCAGGCGCATACTTTTTAATTGATGCGAAATCTGAAAGGAAGGTACGGAACGCATCCCACTCAAGTTTTTCCTTATAGTAACCCTCTTTCCACTTCCCAAAAAGCGCGGACGAAACGAACAGGGGAGGTATGGACTGGACCACTAAAACCAGGGTTGCTAAAAGCCCGTATAACAGTTGTGGATATATGGTCGCGTAATATAAATATAGAGCCAGAATTGCAATCAATAGCAGGGAGAAAAGCGTTATGAATCCCGCCGCATACTTCCTGCCGCTCATGACGAACTCTCCTGCGGATCTGGTGTCTGCTGCTTTCATGAGATTTCGCATTCTATGGCGGATGCTGTTTAGCCCTGATAGCGCCGCATATCCTCCAACCGCAGCGGAGTCCCTTAACTCTTTTATCCGTGCATCCAGTATATCCGTATCAAATACGTCGCCTTTAGCAAAACTCTTGAGAAAATCAAGGACTTCTTTCTCATACCTGTCCTCCTCTACCTGGGAACTTTTTAGAAGCCGTATCCTCAGACCCCCGCTTCTATCCGTCCCGTTTTCAAGTTTCACTATTCCTCGCCTGTGTAAATCAAGTAGCGTTGCATAAAACCCATTCTCATCAAAATCAAAAGGGTCTTTCCTGAAAACAAGGTTCACAAGCCAGGGTTTCCTTTTATTCGGCACATAACTCAGGAATTTTGGCACCGTGAAAAACTTTTCCCTTCCGTATTTATAGTAAACTAATGCGAGCATCACCGGGAACAGGAGCACCATTGCTCTCAATATGTAAACCAGAATTGAGAAAATGCCGGAACTTGTGGAGTATTCTGAGTTCGCAGAAAGCGTTTTATCCTTCACCCCAGCAACTTTTTGAGGAAATGCATCCATAACATTCGTAATCGAGGGCTTAAGCAGCATCTCAATCTCCAGCAACGTATTTTCTGGACTTACGCCCTCCACAACCCATGTATCGCCTTCTTTTCGTATATCCGTGACAGGATGCGGAAACACATTCTCAATCAAGCCATCAGGGTCGTGAATGGCTAACGCAAATTGTTTGTAAGGCAGATGCTCATCCGACAATTTTAGATTTAAGTGGCAATATTCGTTATCGCATCCCAGAGGGGGGTGTATTCTAAAAACATAGCTTATTTCGTAGTTTCCTGCTTCGAATCTATCAGGCTTATAACTACCCGCCTCGTTGAATTCTGCCAGGTATGAGATCTCATTTGTGTATTGCATGTCGTGATTAAAAATAACTTTAGTACTCCCCTGAAAATCCCTGATGTACGGGATCGTTCCAGGCGGTGGGGAACTGCTGACGAATTCCACGTATGGCTCATTGAGTTTCCCGGTCGAAAGCGGCACCTTCCAGTTCCGATACAGCATCCTGTATCTACCGGATTCTTTGATTTCGTAAATAAAATTCTCTTCAAGCGTCCCGTTCAGGTACAGCTCCGCCCTGTAGTTCTCTACGTAAACGCCCCCGCACCCGGTTATGCCGCATGCGCCCTCCATGCCCGGCAAATTGCCGGTCAGGTATAACCCCACTATACCAATCAAGGTAACTACGAATAACAGAACTATGATCTGCTTACTTTCGCTCAACCCCAGCTCACCACTGGTCTTTTCAGTTCCTCATCAAAAAAGTCAAGATATTCCTTCTTGCTCATTCCTGCCCCGCGCCCCACAAATTTTGAAGGAATGGTATCAAGCATCGTGTTGTATTCCTGGATTATGTTGTTGTACGTATACCTGTGCCTTGCGATCTCATCCTCTATATCCTTGATCGCGCCCATGGTCATCGTGACGGTCTCTGAGGTCTTCAATACAGGATAGTTCTCTGCGACTGCGATTATGTTCCCGAGCAGTCCTCTCATCTCCCCATTCATTTTAGTGAGGTCGCCCGGGCTTGCTTTTCCAAGGTTTACCCTCATGCCAGTTATCTTCTCAAGCGTACCCTGCTCGAATTTCGCATAGCTCTTCACGGACTCCACAAGCTGCTCGATCATATCAAGCCGCTTCTTCATCGCCACCCTTACCTGGGAAAGCGTCGCATCTCCTGCATTCCTCAGGCTGTTAAGCCTGTTGTATGTCGAGAAGAAATAGATGATTACAATAATTACAACCAGAACAATAAGAAGGGATAATATCGCCAGGGTATCCATGGTTACACATTATATTGTGCAGTATATAATAGCTTCTCTGCGAAAAAGCTATAAATCAGGTAGTCGAATAGACACTATATACGAGGTTATACAGTTGGACTTAAGAATCAAGCCTATCGGAGTGATAAAAAAATCCAATTGCGGCTTATCCGATGTTATCATATATTCCGATTTCGAGCGCGTGCTCGGCAACATCATGGAAAAGTTCGAAAAAGGATTAAGCCTGCTGATAGTCCACAAGAACAACAGGTCATCGGACGAACACCAGGTCAAGGTCTCAGCCGCAGAACTGATAAACCGCAAAGGCAACCTTCTTACGGTGAGAGGCATTGAGGCTGACGATGATTCTGTTATTGATATCAGATTGAGAAGCGAGATCTGATCCGGGGTATAGATATGGGGGTTGATCTGGGGGACCTTTTCGAGAGAAAAGAAATCGAGCTGTCTGAGCTAAAAGGAAAAGTAATATCCATAGATGCATACAATACCCTTTACCAGTTCCTGAGCATAATCCGCCAGCGCGACGGCACTCCGCTCATTGATTCCCACGGCGAGATAACATCGCACCTCTCAGGCTTCCTGTACAGGACTACCAACCTTGTTGAGGCAGGTATCAAGCCTGTATTCGTTTTCGACGGGGTACCGCCTGAATTTAAGAACGCTACCCTGGAGGAGAGAAAGAGCATAAGGACAGAGGCTATGACGAAGTGGGAAGAGGCTAAATCATCAGGGGATGAGGAGGCGTTCAAGTACGCCCAGGCATCGTCGCATATCAGGGGGAATATGGTCGAGGATGCCAGGAAGCTGCTCGGGCTTATGGGATTCCCGGTAATCCAGGCACCCTCGGAAGGCGAGGCACAGGCTGCGTTCATGGTCGCAAACGGCGATGCATACGCTGTCGGTTCCCAGGACTACGACGCCCTTCTGTTCGGCGCGCCCGTAGTTGTCAGGAACCTGGCTGCGACAGGGAAGAGGAAGCTTCCGGGGAAGGGTATCTATGTGGATGTAAAATCAGAGCTCATAGAGCTTGAGAGCGGGCTTGCCAAGCTCGGGATCACAAGAGAACAGCTTATCGATATAGCTCTGCTTGTAGGGACTGATTACAACCCCGGCATCAAAGGGATAGGTCCGAAGAAAGCACTTAAACTCATAAAAAAGCACGGGCGTATAGAAGGGGCACTGGCTGAGCTTGGCGCTGACATTAAACACCTGATGGAGATAAAGCACCTTTTCCTCGTTCCGGACGTAACGCCCGACTATGAGCTTAAGTGGAAGAAACCCAACCCGTCAGACGTAATTGAATTTCTCTGCAAAGAGCATGATTTCTCGGAAGCGCGCGTATCAAAGGCTGTGGAGCGGCTGCTTGAAGCCTCGGAGCAGGGACAGCAGACGCTGGATAAATGGTTTTAAATAAAAAGCGCAGGAACCAATCTTATTTCGGGGATGGAACTGTTATTATCTTCTCTTTTGCCAGCTCCTCTTTGATCCTGCCAGTTACGTTGGAGACGATCGTATCCCTGTCCATAATCCGGCTTACCCAGAACCGGAGCTCCACTACTACGTTCCATGATGGTCCGCTTTGCATTATCCCTGTGACCAGCACCTCGATACGGTACGGACGGACGCCCCGCGTACTTTTGGCTGCAGAACTCATTATCTGAGAGACCTTTCCTGTATCTACGTCGGCTGTAAAAGATATCGGTATCTTCACCAGTATTTCGCCAGTCTTGGAGTAATTTGTCACGGCATTTGATGTGAATATGGAGTTGGGAACTGCGATAACCCTCCCGTCAGGTGTCCTGATACTGGTGCTCCGCAGCCTGATGTCCTCAACTGTGCCCTGGAACCCCGTGATATCGATGAAATCCCCTGCTGTGAACGGCTTCTCAAGCATGATAAGTATGCCCGAGATAAAATTCGAGATGACTGCCTGTGCGCCTATGCCGATAATCAGTCCCACAATCCCGAAGCTGGCTACAAAAGAGGTTATATCGACAAACAGATTGATGATCAATACAAGACCTATAAAACCAATAAAATATGTGACGATTTTATTTATCAGGAGGGTAATATCCGCCGGTAAACCTGTCCGCTCACCGAAACGCGTAATTGCTGCAGTCACCGCTTTTGCGATAACGGATGCAATGACGATTATAATCAGAACATATATTATTTGTTCCACCAGTACCCTTGTACTTCCGGTCAAAAAAGCTTCGAATAACATAAATTTCAAATCATAAATATGATATGAGGTATACAACTGCCCATACGATAAGCACTATAAACGAAATAATAAGAAATGTTGTTACCGGACCATCCGCCTCAGTAATCACACCCGCAAAGCTCACTGCATCCTGTTCAGCTTCTTCCTGCGAATATTTATCCCCGCTTTTTACGCCAAAATAAATCGCGATAACTACCGATACAAGCAGTACAAGCAGCAGAAGGAGTGAAGGGACCTGTGCCTGGGATACTTCAATCATTATGTTCTTCCTCCATCTCCATCATTCTGTACTTGGCTTCTTCTATATCCCTGAACTGTCCTTTCCGCCATCCCCAGAGTAGCAATAATGGGAAGATCAACAGGATCGCCACACTTGCAATCAGGATGATCTGGTAATCCACAGATGCGCCACCTGACATTACCTGTCCGTCCGGCATTAAATGATCTCCTAACATTTCACGACCTCCATTTATCTTCAAAAACGCCAGGTGCTGAAAAATTCTTCTGGACATAATATATCACTTTCCAGCGATCGTTCTCAGGAAGTACGTATTTCCATGGCGGCATGTTGGTGGTCTCCACCCCTTCGCTTACCTTCCAGAACCACTGCCCTTCCATCGTAAAATCATTACTGGTCTCAGTAAAATTAGCAGGCTCTGGCTTGATATACGCCGAAGCCAGACCGTCGCCCTGTCCGTCCACGCCATGGCACTGCGCACAGTAGAGGTTATAGAGCTTCCCGCCTGTTGTAAAATTAATATCATCTTTCAGTACTGGCGATTTTATGCCTTTTTTAGCGAAATCTTCAGCCTCGCTATCTGAGAAATCGCCGGGTACGACCCTTACAACCCCGTCAACAAATGTTCTTTCGTAAGAGACTATTTTCCATACCGTATCCTCTGTCAGGGAAAGCCGCCACGGTGGCATGGCTGTGCCAGGAACGCCTTCCATCACCCTCCAGAAATGATAGTCATCTCCGGGGAAATTCGAAATCCGATCATTAAGGTTAGCAGGATGCTGGTTCACATGGCGCGCATAAGGACCCTGCCCGATACCTGAAGCTCCATGGCAGGGCAGGCACCGCTGGACAAAAAGTATTTTTCCCTCTGTTACCAGGTCTGCGTATGCGCTCCTGTTCTGATCACTTGTGTTCGCATCAAGAATTACGTTCATGTAAGGATTTTCCCTGCCTGCATAGAGCTCAGGTACCAGAGGCTGGAAATTTTGTACCTCAAGGTTACCTCCGCCCAGCCCCTCAATATAAGCGTTCAGGTCATGAATGTCCTGCTCCGGGAGGTACGAGAAATTTGGCATAATGGAGCCGGGGCTTGTAGATCTTGGGTTGTGGTGGTGCATTATATCCCAGAGCGGGGGTCTTGCCCCGCCTATCTGTGCAAGATCAGGACCTGTTCTCTCTGTCCCGAGAAGATGCGGGCGGTCATAATAATAGTCACCTGACATCGATATTCTTCCTATTCCCCAGTCCTGCGGTCTTACGAATTGCGAATGGCAGTATAAACAGCCGTTGCTTTTGTATAACTCCCTGCCCCGCGCCTGGTCTTCCGAATAAGTATGGGCTGCGGCTGTGGGAGCATAATTCATAAGCAGATAGGGAAGAACAACTACGATAAATACCATCATTAAAAACAATCCAAGCCCGCCTATTGCGAAAAGAGGAACACTTTCCCTGTACTTCTGAACTTTCTTTTCGGTCCTGGCTGTCTGGAGCGGTGCTTCCCGGGATTCGGAAGGAGTCTGGGGCGAATTTGTTCGCAGCGTCCTCAATATATTGTAAAAGAAGATGTACTGACCTATTATAATTATACCGCCGCTTAGCGCTCTTACTATGAAAAAAGGCTTTAGTTGAAGCAATACTGTAGCCACGGTGATGTTTTGCATCCAGCCCGAGTTCTGGACAAGACCCATAATAATCATGGAGGAGAAAAAAAGGATAAAGCCTATCATCGTAAACCAGAAATGATAGCTCGCAAGGCGTTCGGAATAAATCTTCTTGCCGGTCACTCTTGGAACAATAAAATAGACTGTTCCCATTACAAGGAACCCAAAACTTCCAAGGAGAGCCAGATGCGCATGTCCCACAGGCCACTGACCGAAGTGCAGGTACGCATTCGTATCGCGTAAAGCCTGGAAAGTTCCCTGTGCAGATACCATGAAATAGAAAAACGCGCCGATAAGGATGAAGCGAAGAGGAACACTTTCGACAAAACGATGCCAGCTTCCGCGCATGGTAAGACCTATATTAGTGATAAAAGCGAGGACCGGTATCATCATCAAACCGCTGTTCACTACTGCTACGGTCTTGAGCCACTCGGGGATAGGCGCCTGCAGTAGATGATGCCCGCCCACCCCTGTATAGACGAATACGATTGAGAAAAAGCCGATCATTGAAAGGAGATGGCTGTAAAGCGGGCGTTTGATAATGACAGGCACGAGGTAGTACCATACTGCGATACCCAGCGTGGTGAACCAGAGACCAAGGACATTATGCCCGTAGAACCAGTTAAAAACAGCATCCGCAGCACCCTGAAGAGAGCCTGTATCAGGACGCCACATCACATTGCCGATAAAATATACAATGGGGAAGGTAAGGAACGTTCCCATTATATACCATGTAGAACCGTACAGTTTCCGCTCCGTCCTGTTCAGTATGGTCTTGAAAATATTATACCCTATCAGGAGCAGGGTTATTACTATGGCTACATCTATTATCCAGATATATTCAGCATACTCCCTCGCCTGTGTATATCCGAGAGCAAGAAGGATTGTTCCTGAAGCGATGGCAAGATTCCATAATACAAAGGTGAGATTCCCGAGTTTTTCACTGTAGAGCTTTGTGCCTGAAAGCCTGGGTATGATATAATACGCTGCGCCTATAAGCCCTGTTGAGAGAAAGCCAAGCGTTACCCCGTTCACATGCATCGGACGTACTCTGCCAAACGTCAGGACTGATGTCTGCCCCAGGAACTCCGGCGCAAAGAACTTAACCGCTACAATAAAACCGAATGTCGTGAACAAAATCAACCAGAAAACAGAGGAGAGAAGGAAGTTTTTTGCACAGCTGTGCTCTTTGAATTCTTGATTCGTTTTGAGCATGAGAGTTTATTATTGTATAAAAACTTTATAAGCCTTTCTAAAAATCGTAATGGTTTATCATTGAAAATGTTTTCAAATCATTTCTTTCTTTCCCGGTTATGCTCGTATAAAATGATGCTAAGGAAAATAAATATGACAATCACGCCGAAAATGTATGACTGCGTAGCCCAGTAATTGCCCCAGGTGAGCAAAAGACCGAACTCGTCCATGAACAGACCGAGACCGCCGCCGTAGAGAAGCGCAGAGAGTTTCTTATACTTTTTCTGTGCCTCGATGAGGCTTATCCAGCCGCTTATTGATAGAAGCAGGATGCCGAAGAAAAAATGGTGTACGTGGTAGTTTCCCACCCACAGTTCAAGCGATGGTTTTGATTCCCCGGATATGACGACGATAGCCCTTGATGCAGTGAATGTTATTAAAAAAGAGGTCGTGATTATGAACTGGAGTTCCAGAAGCTGGCTGTGCCCTCTTCTATATATCTCCTTTATCTGGTTCTTTCTCAGCTTTTGCAGGATAAGCCTGAAGTGGTACTCTGTAAGGTACATGAAGGTGTACAGCAGTATCCCGAATATTATCAGTCCCAGCCCGAAACCGAGCAGTACCCAGGTCTCCCCGAGCTTGAACGCTTCTGATAGCAGGTCGGGATTATAGAGGATCATTCCGATCAGGCGTCTTGTCCCTGCCGGATTCAGTACCGAGGCGATAATGAAACCTGCGCCCATAGCTATAAGAATCCTGACAAGACCGAACTGGATGAATTCCCAGGAACGTTCGATCCTGGATTTTGCACTATTAACCTTCTCCTGCATACACTAACATATTCTAATTTGAAAATACTCCTATTAATAGGAGTAATCCTCCGGCTGAAGGGATGAATCAAAACATTTTTCAGTGGAGGCGTATATTCAGCAGAACAACCATGAGAAGCGATAATATCAAGAAAGGGCTTGAGCGCGCCCCGCACAGGTCCTTATTAAAAGCGGTCGGGCTGACGGATGAAGAGATGGAACTGCCGTTCATCGGGGTTATAAATTCATGGAACGAGGTAGTGCCCGGGCATATCCATCTTGATAAGCTTGCAGAAGCAGTAAAAGCCGGCATAAGGATGGCTGGCGGAGTGCCTTTCGAGTTCAATACCATCGGGATCTGCGACGGCATCGCGATGGGTCATACAGGCATGAAGAACTCGCTCCCGAGCAGGGAATTGATTGCAGACAGCATCGAACTCATGGTAGAGGCGCACCAGTTCGACGGTATGGTCATGATACCGACCTGCGATAAGATCGTTCCCGGACACCTGATGGCTGCAGGGAGGCTTGATATTCCGGCTATCGCTGTCACAGGAGGACCCATGATGCCCGGCATCGTAGGGGATGAGCCCAGGGACGTTATCTCACTGTTTGAAGCTGTTGGAGCGCGCGGCAGCAATAAGATCAGCGACCTGGAATTGAAGAACCTGGAGGACTGCTCCTGCTGCGGCGCAGGCTCGTGCGCAGGGCTTTTCACAGCCAATACGATGGCTTGCGTGACAGAGGCTCTGGGATTGAGCCTGCCCGGATGCGGGACTGCGCACGCGGTGGACGCCAGGAAGATAAGGATCGCGAAGCAGTCGGGCATGAGGATAATCGAACTTGTAAAGAAAGGAATAACGGCGCGGCAGATCGTTACTGCGGAATCGCTCGATAACGCCATCCGCGTGGATATGGCAATAGGGGGCAGCACGAATACAGCGCTCCATCTGCCTGCCATAGCTTCTGAATTCGGGCTTGGCCTTCCGCTTTCAAGGTTTGATGAGCTCAGCAAAGAGACGCCGCACCTTATAAACCTGAGACCCGGAGGGGACAGGTACCTTATAGATTTTGAGCGTGCGGGAGGCGTTCCAGCCATGATGCTGCGGCTGTACGAGAAGCTTAGCCTGGATGTTTTGACCGTGACCGGGAAGAGCCTGAGAGAGAATCTTGATGATTATACTATCATTAACCCGCGCGCAAATAAAGAGATCATCGCAACCCTCGATTCGCCTGTGCATGCGGAAGGCGGCATAGCTGTACTTTACGGAAGCCTGGCTCCCCGGGGCTCTGTTATAAAGCAGACGGCTGTGAACGAGAAGATGCTCAGGTTCTCAGGACCTGCGCGCGTATTTGACAGCGAGGAGCTGGCAATGAAAGCCATTATGGGGAAAAAGATCAAACCTGGCGACTGTGTGGTCATCAGGTACGAAGGTCCAAAGGGCGGACCCGGGATGCGCGAGATGCTCTCCCCTACTGCAGCAATCGCGGGAATGGGGCTTATGGATTCTGTCGCGCTCATCACGGACGGCAGGTTCTCAGGCGGGACGAGGGGAACGTGCATCGGTCATGTGTCGACTGAGGCTGCTGAGGGTGGACCCATAGCGCTCGTGCGCGAGGGCGATATTGTGGAGATAGATATCCCGGGCAGGGTGTTGAACCTTAATATCCCTGAGGACGAACTTGGGAGACGAAGAAAAGCATGGAAACCTCCGGCGCCGAGGGTAACGAAGGGATATCTTGCGCGGTACCAGAAACAGGTCGGATCGGCTGACAGGGGCGCGATATTCTCGTAAGCCGTTCTATGGATAAACAACTGGATTTAAAGAATATAGTTCTGATAGGGCGGACTTTCGATGAATATTACAGAATGTTCGCCCTGGATGACGTACTTAAAAACGAAACAATCCTGGACGTCGCCTCAGGGGTAAGCTCGTTCTGCGCCGAAGCAAATGCAAAAGGGTACAATGTAACTGCTTCGGATAAAATATATACCTGCGCACCCTCCGAGATCGGGCAGAAATGCGCTTCTGACCTTGATACCGTAATAAAACAGTTGCCCGATATCGCAGATTTGTATGTCTGGGATTATTTTAAAGACATACAGTCCCTTAAAGCGCAGAGGGAAAAAGCATATAAATCATTTATTGAGGATTTTAAAAAGCATGGCAGGAGAAGGTATGTTCCGGTAGAATATCCTGCTGCGGATTTCGCTCACGACCAGTTCACTATCTCTCTTGTGTCGCATTTTTTGTTCCTGTACGAGGACCGCCTTGATTACAGTTTCCACAGAAGGACAGTGCTTGAGCTTCTCAGGATAACATCAAAAGAGATCCGCGTATTCCCCATAGTAAACCTGAAGGGGAAAAGATCGTCTCTTGTCGAACCCCTTATGTATGATACGGATTTTCAGCCGTTCCAGATATCAATAAAGAAAGTCGGTTATGAATTCATGAAGGGCGCAAATGAGATGCTGGTAATAAAGAAATAGAGACATACAACTATGTGTACCGGAGAATGCTGCTATTGGAAAAACCAGCATGCATAGACCGGGATTAACAAAAAGAGAAGTTATATATATTGGATTGTAATCTACAAAACCACCATGTTCAAAAAAGTGCTTGTCCCGGTCAAGGCAACGAGAGGGTCCGAGAAGGCTATAGATGTTGCCTGCGATCTGGCTGCTCAACTTGATGCCGGAGTGCATATCCTTACCGTAAATATCGAGGGGATGGAGGATAAGCTCACAGGCGAAATGATGGAAGAGTTCGTTAGTAGATGCAGGAGCAAAGGAATAGAAGCCACACACTCCATGCTTACTGCCAGGAGACCTGAGGACGTGGCAAGAACAATTGCAGAAGCCTCCAACGGCTATGATATCATTGTCATGGGGCACTGCAAATACAAAAAAATCTACAGGTTCCTGCATTCGAGCGTGGCTGAAGACGTCATCCAGCTCACATCATGCCCTGTGCTGGTCACCGCGACAGACTGCTTATCTTAATTCGAAGCTCTCCCCGGGTTTGAGGATCACAACCTCGCTTGGGCAGAGGGATGAGACAAGTTCGGAGAACTTCTCAGGCGACTGCTCTATGGCAGGGGTAGTGTTATAGTGCATGGGTATCACCACCCTGGGGCGTATCAAGCTCGCCGCTATGGCAGCTTCCCTTATGCCCATTGTATACCTGCCTCCGATAGGCAGGAGGGCTACTTCAGGTCTGTAGAGCTCTCCGATAAGCCTCATGTCCCCAAAAAGGGCAGTATCTCCTGCATGGTACACGCTTATATTGTCCTCTATCACAAAACCTGCCGGGCATCCTGCACTTCCGCCGTCGATGCTGGATGAGTGGACTGCTTCTGTCATGGTGAACCTCACCCCTTCTATCGCAACAGTACCTCCTTTGTTCATCTTCTCGCACTGTATGCCCATAGCTTCAAGATACTTTGAGACCTCATGTATGGATACCACCCTGCATCCGTATTTTCTTGCGATATCCACAGTATCGCCGAGGTGATCTGCATGCCCGTGGGTTACGGCGATTATATCCGGAACTACTTCTACCTTCGGTGCAACAGGGTTCTGCGAGATATACGGGTCGATCAGCACCTTCTTTGTCTCCGCGAGCTCAAAACACGAATGCCCAAGCCATTTGAGTTGCATAGCGGTCTTTATTTAGAGGGGGGGTTATCCTATAAATATCTTGGCTGTATTCTATGTACATTCACATGAAGGGGCTCGTTGCTATTTATTTTGAATTTTATTATTAAACCCCTTTATTTCTATTGGAGAAATAAATTATGATCGTGATGATGATAATGATAAGTTTAAATGAGAATCCGTTAGCAGGCATTCGGTTTTAGTTAAGCCGACCAATCTACCGCTGCCAGTCATTAAACATCTTTTAACTGTGTGCCGGGATAGTGATAGCGCAACCTTAACTTCATCTGGAGAATCTAAACCGTGATAAGGAGGATAGTGGGCAGGTGGGGATTATGGTGGTGTAAAAAAAGTTTATCTGCCCACTATTAGTTCGTATATTTGCGAACATGGTATATATAGTTTATGCAAGCCTTCTCAAAAGAATCTGGCTACTATAAGGCTGAACTCAAATAATACTACAAGTGCGGCAGCAACTATCAGTTCCGAGACCGCCTCAGGACCCGGGGATACGAAAAACGCCAGTGCAATAAGAGCGCCGTATATCATCATCCTCTGTCTTTTCAGTGATCCGGGCTTCAGGATCCCCATCTTCATTGCGCCTATCATAAGGAGGGGGAACTGGAAAACGATCCCGAAACCGACGACCAGCGTTATCGTGGTGTAGAACGCACGTATAACCGAGACCTGGGGGACTGCCACATCGCCAGAATATAAGAGCGCCTGCTTAAATACGAGCGGCGTGACCAGAAAATAAGCAAGTGTCGCCCCTGAAAAAAATAAAATGAAAGACAGTGGTACGACCTTGATGAAAAACAGTTTCTCATTGGCATAAAGTCCCTTCCCTACGAATTTGAAAGCCTCGTATACTATAAGCGGTATGCCGAGAAAAAGGGAAATTACCAGGGAGAGGGTCAGCTTCGTACTGATGGATTCCATGGGCGAATACAGCGACATGGGCACAGGGACGGTCTGTTTCCAGATCACCAGCAGTCCGCCTGAGAACCAGAACGCTATAAATGCAATAATGGCAACAGGGACTGCTACGATGATCATTCTTGACCGCAGCTCTTCAATATGTTCGGTCAGCGGCAGCTCTTCGTCTCCCGGTACGGTGTTCATCATATTTACTGATTCTTTATTGCTTATAAACATGGCGTAGCGAAAAATCTTTTTAGAGAAGAGGCTAATATCTGTCTATGAAAGTAAGCGAACTTGGCGAACGTGCGCTGATTTCCCGTATCGCAGGGCTGCTCACAGGAGCGGATAACGTAGTCGCAGGAGCGGGCGAGGACGACTGCGCTGTCCTTGATGCAGGCGGGGAGGATTATATCCTTATAACCACAGATATGCTGCACAGGAAAACCGATTTTCCACCTCAGATGACGGGTGAACAGATAGGATGGATGTCTGTGGCTGTGAACCTGAGCGACCTTGCTTCCAAGGGTGCAAGACCCCTCGGCATCGTAATGGCTATGGGCATACCGCCCGATACCGAGGTTGAGTTTGTTGAGGATGTGGTGAGAGGGATGGACAGGTGCGCCACAGCCTACGGTGCGCGGGTTGTCGGCGGGGACACGGATTCTCACAATGAGCTTACGATGGCTGGCACTGCTCTGGGCACAGTAAAAAGGGAACTTCTCATACGCAGGAACGGGGCAAGAGCGGGGGACATGGTATGCGTGACAGGCAGCCTTGGGGGAGCGGGTGCAGCCCTCCTTGCCCTGGACAGGAAGATACCGGTAAGCCGGGAAGTATTAAAAGCCCTGTTCGAGCCTGTGCCGCGGATTTTTGAGGGCATGGCGCTTGCCGGATCCCGCTCTGTTACTGCCATGATGGACATAAGCGACGGGCTGGCGCTCTCGCTTCACGATATGAGCAGGGCAGGAAGCGTGGGTTTCAGGATATACGAAAGCAAACTGCCTGTCGTGCCTTATGTAAAGGGGCTTAAAAAAGATGAACTGCTTGAGGCGGCTGTATTTTCGGGCGGTGATTTTGAGCTGCTGTTCACGGTGGCGCCGGAGAAGCTTGGGGCGGCAAGGAAAGCCAGTTCTTTAACGGTTATAGGGGAGGTCATTGATGAGGGGATATTTATTGAGAGGGGTGGCAGGCTTGAGGAACTGGAGGCACGGGGGTATGAGCATTTCGGGAGGCTTGATTAAACTTTGCTATTACTAATGACATATTTTCATTTAAACCATGTCATTATAAATGACATAGTTTAAACATATCCGCAGTTATGCATTTTACAATCTTTAAACCACAACTTCCGCCTACTTCCCGAACCTTCTCTTCCGTTTCTGGAAATCCCGTATCGCCCTTAAGAAATCCACCTTCCTGAAATCAAGCCAGTTCACGTCCGTAAAGTAAAGCTCGGAATAGACCGCCTGCCAGATGAGGAAATCCATCAATCTCTTGCCCCCGCCGCGGATCACAAGGTCAGGCTCGGATTTGAACAATAAATGGGATTCAATCACTTCTTCGTTGATGTCCTCCGGGAGAAGCCTTTTCTCCTCGACCTTTTTCATTATGTCTTTAATCGCCCGGGTCAGTTCATATTTCCCGCTGTAGCCGAGGGAAAGCTCAAGCTTCATGCCCTCATCCCCGTGTTTTTTTATTTCCCTGTCCCACCGGGTTATCACATTGATGTTCCGGGTTATTTCATAAAGCACCGGCGGAATTTCCTCAGCCAGCTTTCCGCATATCTTTTTACTGAGCCCTGTATTGACCTCGATTATACTGATGTATATGATAACTGAGCTTATCCCTGTCTCCTTGCACCAGGCAGCAAAAGACCTGAGTTTATTAAAATCAGTATCAGCAAGAAGATCGCTCTCCGCAAGCGCAAGAACTATGTTCTCAGGTACTTCCTCTCTCTTTATTGCATTTTTGAGTTTCCACTCATATATCCTTGAAAGTACCATGACCCCTTATAGGAATGGAAGGATAAAGTATTTGCTTATTAGGATTGATTCTGAGTGAGATGAAGCTGGTACAGGAATATAAGACGCAGGGCATTTATATTTTTCTTGGATTGCTGGCGCTCCTTTTTCCCTTTTTCGATATATCCTATCTGCTGCTGGGGTTCCTCGGCATGTCGCTGGTTTTTTTAAGGCTCACTCCAGCCTCACCTGTTTTCGGCATACTTGCCAGGGATTACGATATCAAAGCAGGGAAACTCGTGGGTCTGGCTCAGCTTTTCATTATCATTGCCATCCTCTTATTCATAAGCCTGGTACTGGGAACTGGCAGGTTCCCCCTGTTCATAATAGGCGGGGCTTTTGCTATAACAACGTTCGGTGACGGGGTTGCGGATATCATAAACATACACGATAAAGCGAAAAACAGCAGTCTGCATAACGGTATAAAGGTATACTCCGCAAAATCAAGCATTGCATTTCTGGTCTCCGGGGGTATCTACGCTTTTCTTACAGAAGTCTGGATACTGGTATGGACCGACCAGGCTGTTTATCCTGTGCCTTACGGCATGCTCTTTTTCCTGGCTGTTCTCGGGGCTATCACCGGCGCATTCCTTGAATCCGTAACCGTGACCGAGGATAATATCACCATCCCGCTGGGCTCGGCTATGACGATGTGGCTTTTCTATTCGTTCAGCTTCAGCTACAACGTGGATACAGAGTATCTCATTATGATCCTCGCTTTTGCCTTCATACTCGGATACCTTGCTTACCGCGCGCGCATAGCAGATATCTCTGCCATGCTGAGCGCGACATTGCTCGGTGTGGTCATAATAATATCGAGCAACATCTTCTGGTTCTTCATTCTCCTGGCATTCTTTTTTCTTGGAAGCCTGTTCACCCGTTACAAATACAATTACAAGCTCGCGCACGGTATAGCTGAGAAGAAAGGCGGTGTACGGGGCTACAAGAACGTTTTCAGCAATTCCCTGGCTGCTCTCGCCCTGGCTGTGGCATACAGGATATTTTTCCCTTCACATGATATGCTTCTCCTGGCTGCTTATCTCGGTTCGATCGCCACTGCATGCGGCGATACCCTGGCAAGTGAGATAGGGCAGACCTACAAAGGGGAGCCCAGGATGATCACCACGCTCAAAAAAGCACGGCCAGGTACGGACGGGGCTGTATCAAGCCTGGGTGAGGGGGCATCTATTTTCGGTGCTTCCGTGATAGCGCTCCTTGCTATCCTGTTAATACCCGGCATCCAGGATAAGTATAGTGTTGCAATCGCTATAATAGCAGGAGGATTTATTGGCACGAACATCGATAGTGTACTCGGTGCGACGCTCCAGCAGAGAGGCTACCTCTCAAATAACGGGGTCAACCTGTTTGCCACCATATCAGGTGCGGTCGTATCAGGAATGATCTATTTAGCGGGCTCGTAGTATAGTCCGGATAGTACATGGGCCTCCGGAGCCTATGACCTGGGTTCAAATCCCAGCGAGCCCGTATCGCCGAGGAAAAGCATGCTGGAACCCCTAATAAGAAATGGCAGAGCTATTTTCTATATTATCGTAGTTCTAATTATTATAGCCTCAAGCGCATCTGTTATCTGGGTGCCTCTGTTCGCTTATACCGTTTTGATCCTCCTGCCTGTTGTTTATAAAAGATATGAAAGAGAGCCGTTTATCTGGGGGCGTCACTTTACCAGGGGCGCTTTGCTTGGTTTTACTCTGATAACAATGATCTTTCTGATAGAACTGGCATCAGGCTTCCTAAGAATCGATGACCTGCTCCCGGATGTTCAGAGCATTCTTATAGCCGGGATAATCCTGCAGGGTATAGTCGCTATCGGGGAGGAACTTCCTTTCAGGGGATACGTACTTCCCGACCTTGCGAAAAAATATGGCCCATGGAAAGCGGTAATTCTATCTTCTTCCTTTTTCTCCCTGCTCCATATACCCTCTATCCTGGCACAGGATATCAGCAGCAGTACAAGTATTATGATCATGCTGTTAACTATAATGTTCGCAGAAATACTGCTTGCTGTCTGTTACCTCTATGACGGGCTCATGATGTCGATAGGGTTCCATTTCACATGGAACTTCTTCCAGTACCATGTTTATTCTCTAAGGGAAGGCTTTGGCGGGATTTTAAAAATAACATCAGATTATAAGCTCGTGACTGGCGGAGAACTGGGTCCTGAAGCAGGTCTGCTGGGATTGTTCGTCGTAGTACTGGCACTTGTTATTGTTTTCTTATGGATGCAGTCGGTCAGCCAAGAGTCCTGAGAAACTCTGGTATAAGAAGCAATGTTAGCGATATGCCTGTAACTGCAATGCATGTCCAGAGTAAATAACCGGCTAATAGTGAAGAAATCCTCATCATCTCACCGGATTATAGAACGAGATATGTGAATATAAAGCTTGCTTAAAATTTGCTTAAAAAATAAGGATAAAAAAAGTTATAAATTAGATCTTTTTAAGTTTCTCTATGCCTGCTTTCTTTACATTGGGTTTATTGATCATTGCAGGCATCCACTTCGGTTTGTTCTTCGGGGCTGGAACGACCTCTTTCCATCCTTTATAGATGTGTACCTTCTTTGATCCTCTTTCCCTGAGCCTTATCTCTGTGGGTTTTGATTTTGTTCCCTTGCTGCGGTTAGCAGCCTTCAGTGCAGCCTGCCGCGGCTGGTTGCCGGTGAATACTCCAGTCTCTTTTCCGTTTTTTTCACGTAATACGAAATTTCTTGTCTTCGCCATATTTTTCATACCCCGACAACGATTTGTTGTCTTACCTTTAAATTTATCGCTATACTATATATACTTTTCTGAAAAACATAAGGCTGAGCACACTGATTTATAAAAATCGTGCTGCAGATGCTGGTTTTTCAATATCTGAAAAACCAGCTACAATCGGCTTAAAACCTTACCTCCCATACTTTTAGGCACATAAGCCCATACAGTCTAAAATATCTTTTTGTTTTTTCGTGAGTTCCGATACTATTGTTTCCCCATTAGTCAAATCGATCTTCTTAATT
>JAPMTX010000138.1 GCA_026552855.1 Candidatus Methanoperedens sp.
AAGAAGAGCCGTATCGCCGTGGGACGGGGGAATGAGCGGACCTACGGATACGTACGGGTATCCTATCCTCCCCACGAACACGCCGGGAGGGGAGGAGCCGTCTATGTTCAGGCTGTCGGTAAGCGGCTTGACCTTAACGCTTGAATAGAATTTGACAAGAACGGGGCATCTCTCCTTGCCGCATAACAGCTTTGCGCCGCGGCAGAGGATGCAGAGTGAGTCATTGCCGCTGAACAGCGAATCTACGGATTCCATGCATCAATTGACGATATAAAGGGATATAAAATAAATGCAAGCCCGGTGAAAGTGAATTATGCAAAAGGGATATCTGACAAAAGGATTATACCCGCAGGAGTTATTAAGCCATCCCATGTTCATCGAGATAGACGGCTGGATGGCAAAACTGAGGTTCTCAGCCTGCCATTTCATCCCGAACCACCCGAAATGCGGCTGCCTGCACGGTCACACGTATGCTATCAGCGTGAGGCTCGAAGGCGAGCAGGTGGGGGAGTTCATCATAGATTTTGAGATGGTCAAAGGGATAATCAACAGGATATGCGACAGGCTTGACCACAGGGTGCTGATAGCAGAAAAAGACCGGCGACTCAGGATAGGGAGAGATGAAGAGGTATCTATTGAGATTATCGAAAGCAAAAAGCGATACGTGCTGCCGGCTGAGGACGTTGTGTTCCTCCCCACAGGCTCGGTGAGCGCAGAAGACCTGTGCAAGTACTTTACTGCAGAGGTTGCAAAGGCGCTGAGATCAAACGGGGCAGATAACATTAAAAAGATCCAGGTCAGGGTGGACGAGGGGATAGGTCAGGGCGCAGGGTGCGAATCCGGGATATAACAGAGTTATAAGGATGAAACGGTATTTCTACTTTAAAATTTTTCTTTTCGCCTGAGCACAGCCAGTATTATCCCAAGGAGGGTTAAGAGCACTGCAATGCCCGTGTTCTCACTTGATACAAGGGGCTCTCCTTTGCCATTGACCGCCACTGTCTCCCTGACCCCGTATTCAAGCATATGCGTAAAGCTTTGCAGGTCAAAGCGGAGTTCCGCGCTGACGAAGAATACATCTTTTGAAAGCGGATATAGCAGCGATATACCGCCGTTGAACAGGTCAAGTGTTAAATGCGATGCAAGGTAAAGACATATTATGCCTGAGGTCTCCCTCCTGTTACTTATAAGAATAAAGAGCAGAAGAGGAATAATCAATGCGAATATGTTATGAAAAGCAGCCCTGTGGGGCTGGATTATCACATCCGCATCAGGGAGTATAGCAAAAAAAACGAGCGCAAATACCTTTTTCGGATCCAGTCCAAGCCTGTCAGAGAATGCAAGCAGGATTACAAGCGGGATAAACACGTGGTTGAACAGGGAGGACATCACTTAACACTTGCCCTTGACAGTACCGATTTTAAGACAAAACCCGACAGGTTCTTGATCTTGAAGCTCACTGCAACCGCTGCTATGGTATTCGCTGCAAGGTAAGCCGCGGCTGCCCCTTCGATCCCGGAGCTTTTCATAAGCGGCACCGAGAGAATAAGGGTAAGCGCAGCTATTGCCGCATTGATTTTTACGGATGCATTGACTCTTTTCTGAGCATTTCTCACCGTGATAAAAATGGTGTTCAGCGACATTGGCAGGCTTGCGGCTGCAAGGATTATAAGGGTGACCGTTGCGTTACTGGCGAAGCTCGGATTAAACAGGTTGAGAATATACTCTCCGAAAAGGATAAAGAGCAGCACACCCGGGAGAAGTAGCTCTGCATTGAATTTAACTGCTTTCCCTGCCTTTGTCCACAGTTCCCCGCCGCTTGAGGATTCTGCCAGAAGAGAACTTGATATCGACTGCGGGATGCCGTACAGCAGGCTTGCTATAGTTATCGCTATAAAAAAGAACCCGGCTGACTCAGGAGAGACCATATCAACTATCATGACCGGAAGAGCAAACCTGGGAAGGGCATAAAGGATACCTGCAATATAGTTGCCCATTGAGAACCCCGCCATGCTCCTGATCACAGGATCAAATGCAGGCATAAGAAAATATCCCCTCCACACCCTGGACAGCATGGCAAAACCCATGATCACGGCAAGCGTTACCCCCACGCCCCAGGAAAGAAATATCCCTACGGCTCCGAAACCTGCAAACGCGTGAAGCGGGAATATCTTGATAAAACCAAAGAGCGTTTCCTTGGTCATATGGAATGAGGATTTTCTTCCCGCTATGAACGTACTGCTTATCAGTATTGAGACGTTCGATGCCACTGTCACGGAGATGAAAAAAGCAGCCAGTCCTGAACTGCTAAGGACGGATTTTAGCGACGGCACCCAGATATCAAGCCCTGATACGAACATGATGGAGAACATAAGCGACGCCGCAATACTTGCAACCAGACAGGAATTGATCATCCTGCCGGCATTTTCCGGTTCTTTTGGAAGGTAGAATAAGAGAGCTGTGGGGAAGCCAAGGGAGCTTATCATCGCTATCAGGGTCATGCTGGATAATATTGCCGAGGTCATCCCGATCTCATAAGGGGTATAATACCTGGCTGCTATGACCCAGAAAAAAAACCCAAGAGCGAGGTTGAAGAGATTTGTCACCATCAGATAAACTGAGTTCTTAAAAAGCGAATCGCTGTATATTTCCCTGAGAAAGCGCATGTGACCCCGCCAGGCTTCAGGCTAAAATATCATGCTGCCCTTATGCAGCATGCGAAACGGTGCATTGCTATGTTCTCTCTCAGCTTTTTCCCGCCTGATAATTAATATCCAAAAATAATCCAGCCATAAATAAGTCACTCCAATTGCCCACCTTTCTCCCATAATTCTTAAACTTAACCTTTCATCCACCTCTTTTTACTCTAACATCTTTGTTTTTATAGCTTTCGGAAAGGCAGGCAGGAATATTCCCTGAGAAACTATATATCTTAATCTGTAGATAACAGGTAGGGATGTTAGTGTATAAGAGAATTTCATCAGCCCACCTTATCGTATTGCTGCGGGTGAACGAGGTAAAATGAGGAAAGAGATATCTATTCCCATCATCGGCATAGCTGCCGGAGAACTTATGATGTACTATAACCGGGTCGATCTCGGTCTGGGCATCCATATGACCAATCTTCTGATAATGGTCCTCCTGCTCATATTCAGCAATCTTTCCGAAGAGGTAAAAAGCGTTTTCCAGAGCCTGCTGCTGCTGCTTCTGCTGCGGATGGTTAGTCTCTCAATGCCGCAATTCTCATCGACCGCCCTTCTCTGGTTTCCCCTGGTATACGGGGTCATGTTCATTCCGATATATCTGGTCATCAAAAACCAGCAGATCTCAGCAAAAGAACTGGGCGTGAACTTCAGCAGGCTGCATATCTACCTTCCTGCCGCCCTGTTGATAGGAGGGGGGATGGCTACTATCGAGTACAGCCTCATTAAGCCTGCCCCTCTTATAGAAAGCATCGGGCTCCCAAGCCTGGCTCTTATGGTTATAGTGATGTTCTTCTTCGTTGCAGCCTCCGAGGAATTTATCTTCAGGTCTATACTCCAGACAAGGCTTGAGAGGGCTGTCGGTCTAAAATACGGGCTTTTACTTAGCTCAAGCCTCTTCGGGATAATGCATGCTGGCTATGGAACCGCAGGCGAGGTCCTTTTAGCAGGCTTGTTCGGTGGCATTCTGGGCTATATCTTCCAGAAGACAAGAAGTCTTCCTCTCATAGTGGCAGTCCACGGCACGGCGAACGTGATATTATTTGGCGTACTGCCTATAATAATAGCATGATTTTGAAAGCTACAATCGCTGCAAAGGTTAAAAGGAGAGGGGACGTGCAGATATCAAGAGTGCTGCATGTACATTTATTCCAGTATTTAGACTCTGAGACAAGAAGGGCGATAAGCGCTGAAATAATGAGGGAAACGGTTGCAAGCGCCCCGCCTGAGGAGATTACCCCGGCAGGCATTTGTATATTTGAGATTATGGCTATTGTGCTCATGTTAAGGCTTGAAATATTCCCTGAGTATGATATTAAGTATTCTCAACCCATCCCTGAGCGAATTAAGGTTGGAGTTCCCACTCTTTCTTTGCGCCTCAAAGGAGGAGACTTCTTTTACCCGGAGCCCTGCTTTCCTCATGCGTATGGATTGTTCGGTCTCTATCTCAAATCCCTTTGAGTGGCAGTACATTCTTTCAAGCGCCTCTTTCTTGAACGCCCGGTAACCGTAGCAGAGATCGGTATAGTTAGCTTTGTACATCCTGTTCACCATGGTCACGAATAGCTTGTTGCCGAACCTCCTGAAAAGGGTAATATCCGCAGAACCCCCGCCTGGCAGCATGCGCGAGCCTTTTGAGACATCGTACCCGTCAAGGACAGGCTCCAGGAGCCCCGGTATCTCCCTGGGGTCGTGGCTTCCGTCTGCGTCCATCATGATAACAATATCCCCGGTTGCATTCTCAAACCCTGTCTTCATTGCCGCGCCTTTTCCCTCAGGTTTTTCGATTATTATCTTTGCATCTTTTCTGAATTTCAGTATTTCCTCCAGCGTCCTGTCTTTTGAATTCCCGTCCACGACCACTATCTCGTCAATAAAATCGGGAATATGCGGAAGGACTTCTTTGATATTTGATTCCTCGTTTAATGTCGGTATAACAATGCTGATATTTTTCACATCACCGTATTTATTTATAAGACTCATACACTCCCCCGTTCCGTATTTCATTAGCCGTTAATTCTTTAAATAAGTGTAAGAACTCAAAACATATACAGGGAACATGTGCCACGACCAGGCAGAAGATGCACATAACAGAGTTCAGGGAAATGGCAGGATTCTAAAATAATTTCAGTCAACTATAAACTATGATAAATAACTGATTGAGAATTACTATCACTGAGTTTTGAGATTAATTATAATACTCTCTAATCCCCTGCATAAGCCTCCGACCGCACCGAGACCCGGCTTGAGCGGGAGTTATTCTGAGAGGACCTGACAATCACTATCTGCCTGGAATTATTAGTCACAGAGATGACAGTAACATTGTCCCCATCCCTTGTAACAGTTGCATTCCCGCCCTCCGTATGCACTGAGACGTTCCCGTTAACGGAACTGACCGCTATCCTGCTCCCTCCCGCCTCGATGATGCTCTGCTGGATCACGCTTATCCTCCCCTGGCTTTTCAATGCCTTTGTCCTGTTCGTATGGTTCTCTACTCTCTCTTTTATACGGGCTCTCATATTTTCCGTTGCATTATCAGTATCCTTTTTTATAATACCGTTGAGTTCCTCCATCTGGTCGAAGATAAAATTCAGGCTGAGCTTTTCCATCCATATCTTCAGGGGGTAAAAAATGCCATCAGGTTTCGCCCGGCCTGAATTCTCTCCGGCTGCCACAGCATTTATCATCAGGATCATGAAAACCATCAGTGCAATTATTATTCTCATCTCTCCACCCGCTCACTTACTATGTTTACTCTTAAGATATATGATTATCCCGACAAGCCCGAAAAGGAGCATGACAGCCGCAGGCAGGATATTTCTTTTTCCCGGCACCCCTGTATCAGGTAGAGAAGCTAATGAATCGGTAGTATTCTTTGCATTCTCGCTCCTGGGTGCAGGGATATCGGGTACATAAGCTTCCACATGTTCTTTATCCCAGGCTATGGCAAAACTGCTGAAATTCCCGACAAGGCTTGCGTAATAGGTATAATTGGATTTTTTCTCTGCGATCTCGGTCTCTTTTTTAACCCATTCTCCCTGCCATTTATACAGGCTTACACTCTCAGGGTCAAAGCTGTTCTCCTCAAGCCAGCTATTGTTGACCTGGACTACTACAACCCCGTTGCTTACTTTACTGCTGAAACCGCTCCTGCCGGCAAAGACATTGAAATACTTATATGGCTTTCCCGGAGCATCGGCTTTAATGCTCTTTGACCTGTTCCTCAGCACCTCCACAGCTACAGGCACATCGTACTCGCTCACGCTGCTCTCAAAGGTCACCACCATGACCGGCTCCACAGAACGGAAGACGTAGACGTTTGCCACTTTTGCCAGTATGTCCATCTCCTTTACTTCCCTGCGCTCTATATTCTTCCAATCCTCGCCCGGAGGTATGCCTCCCCCACCGCCGCCTGAGCTATCCCCGCCTGGGCTGCTTCTCACGGTATCGCTTCCTGTGACGGGGATGCAGTTAACGCAGACCTCAACATAATCAGTATCGTTATAAAAAACACCGTTAACAGGGTCGTAGGCTGTGAAGTTTGCCAGGTTTATAACGCACTGGATTCCCCCTTCGCACCTGTACCCTGATAATACGCCAGTGTTAACAGGATACCTGTAGCTTATCTGCTGTGATCTGTTGGCTTCAAGTTCTTTTATAGAATAGCTTTCATTACCTGATATCAATGTGTAAAGATCGTCGGTGATGCGAACATCCGTCAGGTTCACGGAACTGTTGGCTTCAAGCGTATAGACAACCGTTGTAGTTTTTCCCTCGTTGACAGGGATTATATCTGCGTCCGCCCGCTTTACTCTGTATATCGGAACCATCGGGAGGGAGATGCTGGTTGAGTTTGTGTAATAGAAAACGCCATTCGTGCCGTTGTAGCCCCTGACTGAGAGCTGCAGGGTTAAGTTAAAAACCCCGTTCCTGACCTCGCCCGGGTCGATCTCAAACCCAATCCTGCACAGGGTGATTGGCTTATTCTCTATATCAGGGCAGGATTTTGATTCATTCTCTGCAAGAGTGAGCATCATAGGCGGTTTATCCTGAGGCTCAGGGTAGAGTTCCTCAGGTTCCCTGGATGCATTGTTGTATATCCTTGTTATGTTCGTAATTATAAGCGAGGTATTCCCTGTATTCCTGAAGATATGGTCTATCCCGATATATTTGTTCAAATGCCCCGTGCTTGCGTTTCGCCACGCCTCGTTCCATATCCCGCTGTCATTGATTATATACGGCTCAATGAACCTCAGGTCGATATCAAGCGGATTTTTTACCGTAACTGCTATCGTCTCGCTCGCTATTCCGCCATAGCCGTCACTGCTGTTGAATTCCCATATATATTCCCCCGCATCTCCGTCCCCGGGTACCCATGTGTACATCCCCGTAGTGGTATTCAGATCTCCTTTTGTTGCATTGGTCCCGTAGGTTATGGTATCCGAATCTGCATCCGCTGTACTTATGCTGAAGGTCAGTTCCTGACCCTTATATACTTCCCTGTTCCCTACCTGCTCCTGGACCGGCGGGTTATTCGGTATCGAAGTTGTCTGGTTCGCCCACCCGCCGTAGGCTCCCTGCGTGCTGTTATATTCGCGGAGCTGTACACTATAGGTGCCGTGGGGCATGCCTTCGGTGAAATTATAGAAGTTATCCTGGCTGTTCTCTTTCAGGGTGCCGTTCACCAATACTTCAGTAAAATCACTGTGTATACCTTTTTCCCATGTCCAGTTAACACCAAAGTTATAAGTACCGTTCCTGATATCAGCAGGCGTTCCCGGTGTATAATCGTTCACGACCCATGTCCATGTCCTGGAGACAGAGCCGTTGGCGTTTGAGGCTGAGACCGTGACGTCCCGTATTCCTTCTTCTGAACTTGTATTTGTATACGAGGAAGATGCAGTGCCGGGGTCGGTCTTTACCAGTGAACCGTTCACATACCAGTTCACATCTGCAGCCTGGTTGAATGCAGCTTCGAATACCCTTGTTGTACCAGCATGGTCTGTGATTGCTGCACCCGCAGGCGCATAGGATGTCATACTGAGCGATTCATTTACAGCTACTATCGCCTGGAAACTGCTTGTGCTCCCGTACCCGTCGCTTACGTTAAACTCCCAGCGATACATCCCGGCAAGGGCGTTATGCCATATGAATACGCCTGTCGAACTGTCCAATGTACCGTTTCCCGCATCCGTCTGGAATGTCCCTGTATCGTGATCGTCGTCAATGTAATCAAAATCCAGATAGACCGTTCGCCCCTCTACTCCTGCCCAGTCAGAAGTGTTGGTTATAATGATAGGACTGTTGGGTATGCTTGCGTTGAACCATACCTTCGCCGGGTTGATATTACCTGCAGTATCGACCGTCTGGGCGCTTATGTTCTGAGTATAGTGGGGCTCTCGATCCAGGTAGAGGTAATTAACAGGCGCATAAGCGTTTGCAAGGCTGCTGCCATTTTCGTACCTGAACCATACGTAACTGAAATCAGTATCAGCAGGATTAATCCAGGAGTTGTTTATAAAGAATTTGCCTGCATTGATCTGTATGCCGAATACGGAAGCAGGGGGGGTGGTATCTAAAATCGTGATATTCATATCCCTTCTATCTTCACCGCTGATTACTACCTCAAGATAGCCTGTATCAAAACCTGCTCTTGAATAGCTGAAGTTATAAGTACGGTTTGAGAGACCTTCTATCAGATAGAAGCCGCTCGCATCTGTTTCAGTCGTATTTTCGGAAGAAATATCCTCACTGCTGACAGCTCTCACAAGAACGCTACCCAGCCCGAAACCGCTATTATCCGTGACGTAGCCGCTGACATTATAAACAGGCTGCGGGCTCTCGGAAACAGCTCTTAAACCTGAGATAAGATATATCGAGAAAATCAAAAATATAATAATGGACTTCTTACGGCTCATTGGTTATTCCCCCGTATTTGAAGTGAATGATTATGGGCATCAGGGTCTCCAGGCATATGAGATATACTCGGAGCCCTGATTACCCGTCTCTCTACTGACACCCACTCTATTCACTTACCATCATCATCTGCAGGTTCTTTATTTTCATATCGCTAAGAGGCAGTACTGCTTCCCCATCAACTCCCTTCAGGCTTGGTACAGTGTAATTTCCAATCTCGGTGGTCTGTCTGTCAGACACCTTGATCTCCCAGTTCTGATTACTTCCTGCATTGATATCAGCTATTCCATCAAGCCGGACTATATTGATCTGCGGGGTCAGATCCATCATAAGGGTTGCATTGTAGGTCTTTTTCCCGTAGTTATATGCATGGAACTTTATCGTGAGATTGTCATTGGTATTAGTTATGTTCCATTTTGTCAGGACTATGTGGGGCGTGAGACTCTCAGGCGGGAATGCATAATTATCCTCCTCCAGTACCTGCAATGTATAATAATCCCGCGCAGAAGCTTTCCCGTCCATTATTTTCCTGGCTATTTTTTGAGCGCAGAGAGGTAAACCGCCTGTATTGTTTATCGGCTTACCGCAGAACCACCATTCGCCCATATCCGGCTCTTGAGCCTGAGGGTCGGGAAAGAGCCTTACCCTCAAACCTCCAATGATCTGCTTCAGGTACAGGTTATCTGAGTTCCTGATATTCATCGTCTGGTTCACATCCCCCTTGTTCCACTGCCATATAAAACCCGAATCCCCAACACTGCCAAGGCTGAGGGTCCTCACCTGGCGGGGCATATCGCCCGACTCACCCCACTGGATAACACTCCCGTTACCGATGTTCTCGTAAGAGATAGTCTGGGTAACGCTGCCATCTGATGAGTAGCCAATTTGTTTGGAATCCGCATTATCAAAGCCAGAGACCGCTGCCTCCTGGTCTGAGCCGCCCATCTTGCTCACTGCGAACTGGACAAGCTGGGCAGAGCTCAGATCCTCTTCCGCTGTCGCTATCCCGGCTGATACCAGTAGACAAATAGCCAGCAGACAAATCCATTTCATTGTATTCACTCCTCGCCAATGAGCACTATGATATCCTGGTCGATCTTCTGCATATTGTCGCTTATCTGAATGTTAATACCCTGAGCAAGAATTCCGGAACCTGAGTTATTCCCATACTGGTTCAGGTCAACCCTGATAATATTAAGTCCGTTCATCGTATTGCTTATATTGCCTGCATATTCGGGATCAGAGACCGGTGAACCGCCTACAAGCACGACATTATCCTGATTGATCTCCTGGTAATTCCCTGTCACAAGTACACTTATATCCTGCCTTATATCCCCGGCATCGTAGTTCCAGGCTCTCTGGTCTACGTTGATCTCCATAACATTGTCGCCGTTCAGGCTTGCTTTCTGACGTATATCCGCAAGCGCTGGAGAAGCAAACAACAGGAAAACAACCAGAAACGCTACTATTTTCTTCATACGCTCCCCCTGGTTCTTAATGACCGTTTCATGAGCTAAATAGAAAGGAGTAGAAGAAGGTTCCCCCTCCCTCTAAACCTTATGGCTGGATTTACTCCTCTTCAACTTCAAGGTTGTTCTCGTCGCCAACGGTGTTATCGAATATGGAATCATCAACAGTTACTTCAGGTTCGATATTCTCATGCACTCTGATCTTCTGCTTCAACACCTGTATGTTGTTGATATCGGCTGTGGCGAGCTGAACATTTGCATTAACCTGGATTACATTTCCATTATTTGTGGCATCTCCGGCAATAGCCTCTGCACCAGAGAGTGCAACTGCATTGCCTGAAAGCAGGTTGCCTGCAAGGGCTGCACTGCCATCATCATTTTCGTCTCCAACCTCTGCTTCTCCGTTGTTCCCAGCACTCCCATCGGCATCAGCATTTGAGTCTGATCTGGCATTGCCGCCCAGTACAGCGACAACCGCATTGTTGGTCTGATCGCCGCGGATATCCTGGCTCTGGCTCACGCTGTTAGATGCCCAGTTTGTTCCTTCTACGTTTATATCTAATTTCTTATCGACTTTTGCATTTGGATCTGCCATTCCAGGCACTGCCGTTCCTATTACTGCTGATATTAGCAGTAACACTGCCCATACTTTCTTCATATATTTTTCCTCCTTTTATTTATTGTATCTTACCCGGTTGCGGCCGCAGGGACTACTGCTTCTGCGGCCGCAGGGACTACTGACTCTACAGCCACAGGGACTGCTGACTCTTTCTAACCGGGCAAATGTGCCCCCGGGACTTGAACCCGGTCATCTCTGCCTTTCGGCAGGCACCCCCAAAGTGATATTCCATGAGGCTTTTTTTACCACTGTATTGTTCTCGGAGATCTGAACGAATACCTGGACATAGCTGGCATTCCTCCCTGGCTTTATGGAGAAGTTCTTTATCCAGTTGTTGCTGGCAATATGGGTTATACTGGTCTGGTTAGACCATTCCGCTCCTGAGCCGAGCTTGAACACCGTAATTACAGTCTCATTCAGCTTCGGATTTACGATCTGCAGCATCACAGGAAATCTGCCTGTCCTGTTTAGTTCCTTTGGTCTGAGGATTAGGCGTATCTGGTTCGGTTTTGGTTCGCTGGAGTTTGCGGATATATTCTGCGTCATGGCACTCTGCATCAGCATCAGATTACCTGAGCTGATTTCCTGGGCTGGAAGTCCTGCATCAGGCTTGTTCTCCCTGCTGATACATCCTCCCAGGGCAGATAGGAGTATCAGTATCCCCAGGATTCTCAACGATCCTGAGATATAGTGCGGAAGTACCGGAATCGTATTATTGCCCAATCTTATCCTCCCTTTTTGTTATTGTGGTATAAGCAACTAATATTATTACTACCTTAAAAAACATTGAGAAGTATGAGTATATCGCAAGAGTACCTAGAGACGCTACATAATAAGTGTATATACGACCCGTATGTAGCGAAAAAACTATAGGTTATAAATAAAATAACCTGTAAAAACTATCAACCTATGATGAGGAAACACATTGAATGCAACCCAGATTCATGTTAATGAATTCTCTTGACAGAATATTGGAGCAGCTCCAGGATACACAATGGCATAGCCTTGATGAGCTAAAAAAGAGACTATCCCTGCCGTCTGATAAATTAAACGAAGCAATAAGTTTCCTTCAAAAACAGGCATTCATTGATGAAAAGAACGGAAGGCTCAGGATAACATGTATGGGATTGAGGTTCTCCCAGCTTTAATCCTGGCGCAGTATCTCATCCACGTTCCTCAACCTTTTCAATAATTCCCTTCCTCTCTCTGTAAGTTCATAGCCCCCGGGATTGGCGCATTCTGCTATAAAGTTCTCCTCTACCAGGAAATCAAAATATCTCTGCAGGTCTCTCCAGTTAAGGCAGGCTCTCTGCATTAAACGCGTCTTTTTTATTCTTTTTTCTTCTATTAATACCGACAGCATATCCTCGATTATTTCCCATCTACTCCTCTCTTTTCTCATTCCTGCACTAACTTGATTTTTCTGGTATATTATTGTAGTGCCCGGGGCACCGGCGATTATCAGTTTGCCGGTATCCGAGTAGAATGCTATGTTATCCCTGTATATTGTGAGCATTGTCTCCACAGCCCTCATGACCACGGCTGATAGAGCTGAGACCATTTCGCCGTGGGTGACTGTGGAACCTATCAGCAGCCCTCCTATGCCTACAGCAAAAGCTTCCTCTTTACTTATGTTTTTCAATTCGGCAAGCACATCTCCAGAGCCAGATCCCATTGAGTATTCCCCCAAATAACCGTTATGACGATAGGTAGTATGGGTTCTAAGGTAGATATGAAGTTTTCTATATTTAAAAGTCCGTCATTATCCTGTACTGGTCAATCTCAGGCTGCCTGAGCTCTTCCAGGAACTGCTCTGTCATGGAGCGCACATCCTTGGCTTTTGTGATGGCACGCCCTACCACAATGATATCTGCGCCCGACTTGAGCGCTTCCCTGACCGTGTCCACGCGGATACCGCCTGCAACGGCTATCAGCATCCTCTCAGATAACTTCTTCATGGCAGGGATATCTCCCCATGCATGCTCTGCTTTATTCTCGGTATCGATAGCCCTGTGGAGTTCCACAACGTCGGGCTTGATGCTCAGTGCCTTCAGCACGGCGAGCGGTTTTTCGACGTTCAGCATGTCTATGACAGCGTAGATGCCGGTCTTCTTTGCTTCCTTTATCGCTTTCTCGATAGTGGATACCGGGGCAAGTCCGGATATTACGACTGCATCTGCGGTGGCGTCAGCGACCATGCGCGCCTCGAGGTTGCCCGTGTCCAGTGTCTTTAAGTCAGCCACTACAAAGGCGTTCGGGCGCACTTCCCTTATCGCCTGGACAACGTCCACGCCGTACCTCTTGATGAGCGGCGTGCCTGCCTCAATGATAAGGTGATCGCTCTGGGGTATCTGTTTTATGATACTCTTGACCGCATCGATATCAGGTATGTCTATAGCCACCTGCAGGTACGGCGGGTTCCATAACCTTACGACCTTGAATCCCATTATGGGGTGCATGGTGCGGTCCTTCTCGTACATGAGCGTCTTGGTATCCGGGAATCCCTGCATAGCCCTCTCTATGGCAAGTTTTGTGGCGCCGTAATTGTAGCGGTATATCTTATTGTAATCTTTTGCTTCCGGATGGATAAAAACACTGACCACGATACTCAGGTCCTCGACCTGGTCTTCAGGGATGACACCTTCCTGCACCGAATCTGCGACCGCCCTGGCGACAGCGGTCTGAGCAGGACCGAATATCTGCGCAACCTGAGCCATGTTCTTGACAGTGACTTTCGGCACTATGAGCGTGGCTGGTTTTGCGAGAAGATTTGGTCTGACGACAGAGAGTAGCGGGGTATGTCCCACGGACAACTGGGTGAACCCATTCGCAAAAGCCTGTCCTACAGGACCTGTTTTTTCTCCGATGATCAGATCAATATGAGCCAGTTCTGGTTCTTCGCCTATTAGAGCCTCGCCTACTAAAAACACGTTATTACCTCTGCGCCTAACATTGGTAATTTAGTATATATGTATTTCTGCAAAATTGATCAATTAAAGCCCATTTAAAATAATGGATAGGATTAATAACATGTCATGACATTTAGGCTAAAAATACAGGTAGACTAGAGGTAAGATGCCAAAAAGATCCGATATCAAGAAAGTCCTGCTGATAGGTTCAGGCCCGATCATGATAGGTCAGGCGGCTGAGTTTGATTTTTCGGGCAGCCAGGCGTGCCGCTCCCTGCGCGAGGAGGGTATAAAAGTTGTACTGGTGAACAGCAATCCCGCCACCATAATGACAGATACGGACATGGCTGATGCCATCTATATCGAACCCCTCAAGCCCGAGATAGTGGCTCAAATTATAGAGAAAGAGCGGCCAGACGGCATTATAGCCGGACTCGGGGGGCAGACCGGTCTTAATATTACAACAGAGCTTGCCGAGATGGGGGTACTGGACAAATTCAGGGTACAGCTTCTTGGTACCCCACTTCAGGCTATAAAAGACTCGGAAGACCGGGACCTGTTCAAGAGGAAAATGATAAGCATCGGTGAGAAAGTCCCTCGTTCAAAAGCTGTGAACACGCTTGCGGAGGCGGAGGCGCTGATAGAGGAACTCGGTCTTCCGCTCATCATCCGCCCCGCATATACCCTCGGCGGCTCAGGAGGAGGTATCGCCTATTCACGGGAAGAACTTCTTGAAATAACAGAGCGCGGGCTTGAGCGTTCCCGCATCCACCAGGTGCTGATAGAGGAAAGCATCATCGGCTGGAAGGAGTTCGAGTACGAGGTGATGCGCGACAAGAATGATACCTGCATCGTCATATGCAACATGGAGAACATCGACCCGATGGGCATACACACGGGTGAATCCATAGTTGTGACGCCCTCGCAGACGCTGTCAGATGCCGACCACCAGAAGCTCAGGAGCGCCTCCATAAAGATAATACGGGCGCTGGGGATAGAAGGCGGCTGCAACATCCAGTTCGCCGTGCGCGGCGATGAGGTGAGGATCGTAGAGGTGAATCCCAGGGTCTCGCGCTCCTCTGCTCTGGCATCGAAAGCCACCGGCTATCCAATAGCACGCGTCACTGCGAAGATAGCCATCGGCATGACGCTTGATGAGATAACGAACGATATCACCAAGAAAACCCCTGCTTCTTTTGAACCCACCATTGACTATACCGTTATCAAGATCCCGCGCTGGCCGTTCGATAAGTTCGTGACAGCGGATAAGCACCTTACCACTGCGATGAAGAGCACGGGCGAGGTGATGGCGATAGGGAGGACCATAGAAGAGGCACTGCAGAAAGCTGTGCGCTCCCTTGAAGTGGACATGTACTTCGGGTTCAGGGACTGGGAAAGCGAGGAAATACTGGATATCCTGAGCCATCCCACGCATGAGCGTCTGTTCGTCATGTACCAGGCACTGCGAAACGGCATGCCGCCTGATGAAATTACCGGGCTCACGAATATAGACCCTTTCTTCATCCGGAAGATACGGAACATCATAGGTATCGAGGATGATATAAAGAGCGGCCTTTCGGTGGATAATCTTCGCAAAGCAAAGCGCATGGGGTTAAGCGATGAGAGGATAGCATACCTGTGCGGGAAAACGCGCGAAGAGATAAACGACATGAGAAGAGAGAACGGCATCATCCCAACTTACAAGATGGTGGATACGTGCGCGGCTGAATTCGCTGCAGCTACCCCTTACTATTACTCCACGTACGAAGACCAATGCGAGGCTGCCCCTACCGGCAAGAAAAAAGTTCTGATCATCGGCTCAGGTCCCATCCGCATCGGGCAGGGCATCGAATTTGACTACTGCACCGTGCATGCGGTCACGGCACTGCGGGAGGATGGCATAGAGACGCATATAATCAACAACAACCCTGAGACAGTCTCTACAGACTACGATACTTCGGACAAGCTGTTCTTTGAGCCCCTGACGCTTGAGGATGTCATGAACGTGATAGACAGGGAGCGTCCTTTTGGCGTGATGGTGCAGTTCGGGGGACAGACCTCGGTGAACCTTGCCATACCCCTTAAAAAGGAGCTTGACCGCAGGATTGATCTGAATACTGTTATTCTTGGAACCACGCCGGACGACATGGACATTGCCGAGGATAGAGGCAGGTTCAACGCCATGATGAAAACGCTGGGCATACTCCAGCCCGAGGCAGGATGTGCGACCAATTACAGCGAGGCGTTCAACGAGGCAAAACGGATAGGGTATCCGGTGCTAGTCCGTCCCTCGTACGTGCTCGGCGGGCGCGCGATGGAGATAGTGTACGACGAGCGCGACCTTGAGAGGTACCTGAAAGAGGCTGTGAAGGTCTCTAACGAACACCCTGTGCTCATCGATGATTTCCTTGATAATGCGACCGAGATAGACGTGGATGCCATATGCGACGGGAAAGAAGTGCTCATAGGCGCGATAATGGAGCACATAGAAGAGGCTGGCATACATTCAGGCGACTCAGCCTGCGTTATCCCGCCGCAGTCACTGAAGCCTGAGATACTCGCCACCGTCCGCGATTACGTGAGGAAGATAGCGCTTGCGCTGCACGTGGTCGGGGTGATCAATATCCAGATGGCTACAAAGAACGGTATGGTATATGTGCTTGAAGCAAATCCAAGATCAAGCAGGACGATACCTTTCGTGAGCAAGGCTGTCGGGCTTCCGCTGGCAAAGATCGCAGCCAGGGTCATGGCAGGGCATACGCTGGAAGAGCTTGGCTATGCTGGCGACCCTGTAACAAAGCATGTCTCTGTCAAGGAAGTGCTTCTGCCGTTCGATAAGCTGCCGGGTGCAGACCCGGTGCTGGGACCTGAAATGAAAAGCACAGGCGAGGTCATGGGAATAGATTATGATTTCGGGAGAGCGTTCTTCAAGGCTGAGTGGGGTGCTGATAATACCCTTCCGCTCTCAGGGACTGTGTTCATGTCCATACGCGATGACGATAAGCCGCTCATCGTCGGGGTGGCGAAGAAAATGCAGGCTGCAGGTCTGCATCTGATCGGTACGCGCGGCACTGCTGCGTATCTCTCAAAGAACGGGATAAAGATGGATATCGTGAACAAGGTAAGCGAAGGCTCACCCCATATCGTTGACCTCATCCACCAGAAAAAAATTGATCTTATCATAAACACTCCCAGGAGCAAGCAGACAGTAAAGGACGGGTTCCAGATACGGCGTGCTGCTGTGGATTTCAGCGTTCCCTACATCACAACGATACAGGCTGCGCTTGCTGCTGCTGATGCGATCGAAGCGATGAAGAAAGGGGAGATCACTATTAAATCCATGGGTGAATACCATTCAGGCAGCTAATAATGAATCAAACAACCGATAACGGGCTAAGTTCGGACGGAGCACGTGAGAGGCTTTTAAAATTCGGTCCCAACCGGATCTTTGAACGTGCTAAAATCAGTTTCTTCGGGATTGCCAGGCACGAGGTCACGGAACCCATGATCCTTCTCCTTTTAGTTGTGGGCTTTTTCTACAGCATCTGGGGAAAGCTTGAAGATGCCGTTACCATCTTTGTGGTTATCGTCCTGTTAGTTCTGGCTGAAGTATATAACGAATTTCGGGCAAAAAAAGCGATCGCTTCTTTAGAGAAGATCGCTGCGCCCAGAACAAAAGTGTTAAGGGATGGGAAGGTCACTGAGATTGACTCCGAGAATGTCGTGCCTGGCGATGTTTTAGTTTTAACCTCAGGGACTAAAGTTGCAGCAGATGCAAAAATAGTGAAATCCACGGGCATACAGCTTGACGAATCAGCCCTGACCGGCGAATCATTTCCTCAGGATAAAAGCACCGGTGATGAGATTTATGCAGGCACGGTAGTACTCTCAGGCGAAGGGCTGGCGCAGGTCTTTGCAACAGGTAAGGATACCAGGCTTGGTAAAATCGCCGCTACTGCCAGAATAATCAAGCCCCCCAAGACCCCGCTGCAGCTGGCGATGAAATCCCTTGCCGGCAAACTGGTCTTTGTGGCTCTTTTCTTTTCAATTACCATTCCGGTATTAGGGATTTTACAGGGACAGGATGTAAAAACGATGATCTTAACTGGTCTTTCCCTTTCGTTCGCCACCATCCCGGAAGAGCTTCCGATAATCATTACAATGGTACTGGGGCTGGGAGCCTATACTCTTTCAAAGAATAAATTCCTGGTTAAAAGGATCAAGGCTGCCGAAACCCTGGGCAACGCCACGGTCATTGTTACGGATAAAACCGGCACTATTACTGAGAACCGGATGAAGATCGTCTCGATTTACCCTGAGAACAAAGAGAAGGAAATCCTTGAAAAAGCCCTTGGTTCCATAACCGATTATTCTTTATCCCCGTTAGACCGGGAGATCAGGAACAAAGCCCTGGAATTGAAAATAGATACGGCTCTGCCTCCTGTTGTTCGCCAGAGGAGCTTTGTTAACGCCAGAAAAACAAAGGCAGTTATAAGGAAAAACGGGCAGGGTTATGAACTGTTTTTAAGCGGTGCGCCGGAGGAGGTTTTTAGAAGCTGTTCCGGTGTAAGTGACGACGTAAAAAATGCGCTGACCAGAGAAACGGAAAAAGGCAGAAGAGTAATCGCAGTTGCTTATAAGAAGTTAACACCTGAGGAAGCGAACCTCGATTTTACCAGCCTCGAGAAGGACATGAGTTTTGTGGGACTTATAAGCTTTGAGGACCCGCCGCGAGAGGGCGTTAGAGAGACCATAGCTGCGGCTGCAAGGGCTGGCATCAGGACGATCATGGTCACTGGCGATCATCCTCTGACGGCTCTTTTTATAGCAAGGCAGGTCGGTATTTCAACTCCGGATAATAAGGTGCTGACAGGGGAGGATCTGGATCGCTTAACAGATGAAGAGCTGCAGAAGATAGTGAGGGATTTCTCGGTTTTTGCCAGGACCACCCCGGAACATAAATACAGGATTGTCAAAGCACTGCAAAAGAACGGGGAAGTGGTGGCTGTGACCGGTGATGGGATTAACGACACGCTGGCTCTTAAGGGTGCGGATATCGGCATAGCGATGGGGCTTCGGGGAACGGACGTAGCCAAGGAAGCAGCAGAAGCCATTGTTGCGGATGATAATTATGTCACTATTGCCCAGGGTATTTTTGAGGGCAGAAAGTTTTTCGATAACCTGCGAAAGGGAATTAAGTATTACCTCTCTGTGAAGACCGCTTTAATACTGATCTTCCTCCTGCCTGTTCTTTTAGGCATCCCCATGCCTTTTGCTCCCATCCAGATAATCCTGCTTGAGTTATTCATGGATCTGGCAGCATCAGCAGGCTTTGTAGCTGAGGCAAAAGAAAAAAATATCTATTCCAGACCGCCCCGCAATCCGAGAGAGGACATACTCAATAATCAGGCAATTAAAGACTTTTTAACCAAGGGAGTATTCCTGTTCATTGGCGTCACTTCGGTGTACTTTTATGCCAGGAGCCAGAACCTGAGTCTCAGAGAGGCACAGACCTTTGCTTTTTCAGCATGGATTTTCGGTCATATCTTCCTGGCTTATATCTCCCGCTCTGATACTGAGCCCATCTTCTCCCTGGGAGTATTTTCCAATAAGGTCATTAACCTCTGGGCAGTCGCAGCGATCACCTTCCTTATTATGGGGATCTATCTTCCTTTTTTGAATGACAGGTTTAATCTTGCTCCGATCAGCTTTACCTGGCTAATACTCATTGCCCTGGTGATGGTGTTTATTATCGGTTTGCTGGAGATTAAAAAAATATTCAGTTCAGGAACGCAGCAGAACAGGTATCATAGATAAACATAGGTATCATAAATAAACCCCGTATGTGGTTTAACATGATTCTTTCCCACGTTTTATATTGAATGTTAACAGTTATGTATGCATATAACTGAGTGTAGACCATGCCAGACCTCGTTATCAAGAACGCCAGGATTTTTATCGGCGATGCGCTCCAGTCAATGGAGATAGCCGCAGACGGCGGTAAAATCTCAAAGCTTGGGAAAATAATCGGTACTGGGGAAGTAGACCGGGTGATCGACGCAAAAGGCGCGCTCGTGCTGCCGGGGGCAATAGACGTGCACGTACACTTCCGCGACCCCGGGATGACGAAGAAAGAGGACTGGTACACAGGCTCCTGTGCCGCAACAGCAGGCGGAGTGACTGCGGTTATAGACCATCCCAACACCATCCCTCCGACCATAGATCCCAATTCTTTCAAGAGAAAGAAAAAAGAAGCGAAAAAATCCATAATCGATTACGGCATCAACGCCGGAGTAACAAACAACCTGAGGTATTTGAAGGAACTCTGGGAACTCGGCGCAATGGCGTTCGGGGAGATATTCATGGCTGAATCCACGGGCTCGCTGAACATAAACGACCGGGTATTGAAAGAAGCACTTGATATCATCGGGAACCTCGGCGCAGTGGCGTGCATCCATGCCGAGGACGAGGAGATAATAAAAAAGCAAATCAAGATGTTAAAAGCCAGACCTGCACCCGAATCCTACTCAAAGGCGCGCCCTGTTTTATCTGAGAAAACAGCTGTTGAGAGAGCGATCAAGCTTGATGAGAATGCAAAGCTACATTTCTGCCACATCAGCGCTGGCGAGAGCCTTGAGGTCATAAGAAAGGCAAAAGCTGAGAACAGGAACATTACCTGCGAGGTAGCGCCCCACCACCTTTTCCTCACCATAAGGGACTGGAAGCGCCTGGGCACGCTTGGGAAAATGAACCCGCCCCTGCGCGATTACCAGGCACAGCAGAGCCTGTGGGCTGGTCTGAACGATGGGACTGTGGATGTCGTGGCTTCAGACCATGCCCCGCACCTTGAACATGAGAAAAATACCGACATATGGAGCGCGCCCGCAGGCGTGCCGGGCGTGGAGACCATGCTGCCGCTCATGCTTATGGCTGTAAAGAGGAACCTCATCACCCTGAAGCGGCTGATCGAGGTCACAAGCGCAAACCCTGCAGGGCTTTTCAGCCTGAGAAAAGGTTTGATCGCGCCGGGATATGATGCCGACCTGATTGTCGTGGGCGATATGCGGGAGATACGCAGGGAGAAGATGCACAGCAAAGCGGGATGGACTCCCTACAGCAGCATGGAAGGTGTATTCCCCAAGATAACGATATCAAGAGGGGATGTAGTTTTTGAGGATGGGGAGATCACCGCAAAGAGGGGAAGAGGCAGATTTATTCCAGGGCAGGGATTCATCGACAGGAAGCGGTCGGTGGAAAAGGATTAATATACCATAAATTTGAATATATGATTTAATTGCAATCTATAACCGACATAATGGAGGTCTTTAGAGGAACAAACATATAGCTTTAGTCACGGACGATTTCCCGGTATATCATTCCATTATCGAAGAAGCCCGTTCCCGTAAGCTGGATCTGCTGGTCCTGACCCCTTCCCAGCCAGTGCCTGCCCATGTGGGTGTGGTCATTACTACTGAAAACGAATCGGCTATTGTTAATTTTAACCGCGAGAGGGTGGTCATAGCAGATAAACCTAAACCTACGATCGATAAAGCCTGTTCCCTCCTCCTTAAAGACAATTTCAGCAGGATAATAATAGGTATCGATCCGGGGAAATATCCGGGTATAGCCGTGGTAGGGGATAATAAAACACTCTCGGTCTACCATGTATCAGTAAGAGAGGTAAGCCCTCTGATAGAGCGTATCATGAGGGAATACGATGGCAAAAAGATCCTGGTCAGGATAGGGCACGGAGCCAGGCTTATCCGCTCAAGGCTTATTAACGAGATACTTGACCTGGGACTGCGGGTAGAGATGGTCAATGAGACCGGAACGACACCCCATCTTGGCAAAGGCATGTGCGGTCAGGTCGTATCCGACATAATCGCCGCGACCAGTATCGCGAGGATACCGGGAAAAAGCGTGGGAAAGCAGTTCATAGAACCGTCGCAGGGCGAAGTGAGGGTGATCCAGGAGCACAGCCGGGAATATTCAAACGGACGCTCCACCATCCCGCGGCAGCTTGCAAGGGCTGTGGCGAAGGGGGAACTCACGCTTGACGAGGCTATGGAAAGGCATAACGCCTGTTAATTCTTTGATGCACCGCCTCTTGGCGACCTTATGGAAAGCCGCGCCCCGATAGTCGCTATTATGATAGCGACAAGCATGGTCGAAAACAGGAACTGTCTCCCATTGGAAAGTACTGGAAAACCGTCCTGTGCCTCGCTTATGACCAGGATATAGGTACTTCCGCCCCATATCATTATACCGCCTGCGATGATGAAGAAAGGGTGCGCCCACTGCCGTCCGATGCTCTCCTTTGCCAGGCGCAGGTCCATTATTTTCCCTGCGCTGATCAATACGCCGGCAAGGACATACCACCATATAGAGGCATTGACGTACGCCATCAGCAGTATGAGGTATCCTGCCATTATCTCCTGGCTGTAATAATTCCAGAGCTCAGATCCCCCCTGTACCGTACCAATCAGGGACAGTATTATGGCTGCAAGGTACATGACAAAAGTGATCTTCCCGCCCTGAAGCGAGACAAAAAGAGAAGTCTTGAAATCGCTGAAAGCATCCTCAAGACCTGTGGCACGGAAGAGCATGTAAACCCCTATGGCTCCAAGTATAGCCATGGTTGCTATATCGGGGCGCTCAAAATACAGCGAAATGGCATAGATAATAGATGCAAGACCGATGGGCATGAAGAAAGTGCGCGAAATCTTCGGGTCGTTAAAAGCCTCTTTGATTATATAGTACGTACTTTCCAGGTTCTCATGCTGCTTGACTATTACCCTGCGCACAGCATCCACTTTTATCCTGGACTGGATGATGGGCAGAACTGATTCATCCTCAGCGCCGTCAGAGACAAGGATGGCTCTATCCGGCTTTAACTCCTCAAGTATCCTGTCAAACTGTTCTGTGATCCTCTTATCAGCCGCAATCCCGACCTTCTTATCCCCTGCTATCGAAACTATCTCCACGTCGTTCTTTTCGGCTATCAGGCTATCGTATAGATTTATTCCGCCAAAGATGGTATTAATATCGGAATCTTCAGGGTCTGCGGATGCAAGCCTGACGGCTGCGTCCAGGTTGGCGGTCCTCCCGACCACAGGACTTGGAATTCCTGCCTTTTCCCCGAGGTCGTTGTCCCTGTCGATGCATACTATAAGTATCCTCATCGCTTCCAGTTATCTTCATGTTTATATAAATAACATTCGCACGTATTTTATAAGCACTTCCCACCAGTCAGCCATTCTAAATGAGAAATAAACCATAAAATAAACTATCGCAATGCTTTTTATTATTTTTGCTATTGAAATAACTGTTAAGAACTTCCTGGTCTCGTAATTCTCTATTCCTGCCACTACAGGGGCGAGATCGCCTATAAGGGGGATCCAGGGTGAGACCAGAAGGAACAGCGCTCCGTATTTGCGGAAATGCATCTGCATCCGTCTCTCTTTTTCCTTATCATGGAACGGGATTATTTTCCGAAGCTCGTATTTCCCCACAAGATAGCCGAGAAATGCCCCGATAATAGAACTGGTTACCAGTACTATCAGTATTACCTGCGGGTTTTTCCCTACGTCGATAAGACCGAGTACCGCCATCTCGGTCGGGACCGGGATTATGGATGAGATAATGCCAATGGCAAAAAGCCCTATCAAGCCGTACGATATAAATATTTCGATTAACTCCATCTCTTGGGCTTTATTCGGTCTCCGGTACTATAAACCTAAGCATAGGTCACTGCTGGAAGTTCTTCAAAAGAGCCGCGAAATGACCGAGCCTTTTCTCCCATTTCTCATTGCTCTTTATCTCATTATGGCATTTCAGGCATGAATCGGCATGGCACTTTGCGCAGTCCACGTTCCTGGGGCGGTGTATAACAACAAGGTTGCCATTGCTCGCATTTAAAGGATCGGGATAATCATGGCACTCTGCGCATGAGATGGTACCGTTGCGGAACTCAGGTATCTGGGGTGTTGTGCCCGATCCGTGGCAGCGTTCGCAGGTCACATTATTGTTTATGGGGTGGACGTTGTGGTCTATCTTGTGGCATTCCAGACAATAAGCGCCCCCCCCGATATGCTGCTTTACCTCGTATGCCTGGGGAGCGACCCTTTTCCCTGAGAGATGGCAGCCCTCGCAGATGTTCTGCCCCATGTAAATGAGCGTTGTATAATTCGAGGTCTGCGCCTCAGGCGTCGCCTGTGGCAATTCTTCCCCCGGGCTCCGGGATGTTTCTGTCGGATATGCGGATAGGATTATGCCGATTATAAACCCGGCTGCAGCCAGAACAACCAGACCTATAGCAATCTCTGCTTTGAATCTCATAACTACCTGTTAAGAACGTGAAGCATAAGCATTAAAATAATCGTAACTAATAACATCACTATTGGAATGGCACCCTCAAGCCACGGAGCCTTCTCACTTATGATATCAAGCAGGCTTTTGGGAGCCGCGGCTGGTACTTCGGGTACTTCAGTGGGCGCGGGTGTGGGAAAGGCGGTTGCATTGTCAACCTGCTGGGCTTTTGATCCTGTAGTAACTGTAATATTCTTTCCCGGCACAAAGCTATATGAGGCGCTATAATCTTTTTTCCAGAAACTGATGTACGGCATGGGCAATTCCCTTTCTCCTGTTCCCTGTGCGGATATGTCGTATGTTATATAAACCGATTCAGCCGGGCGCAGATAACCGTTAAACGTGGTATTTCCGGAAACAAGGGAGGTATTTGCCGGAAGTATATCTGCGACATTAATTCCTACCGGAAAATCACCAGTATTCTCCAACCGTATGGATATATTGATACTCTCGTTCAAGTTAAAAGTGAGCTTGTTCGCGTTCTTTGATAACATCACAAAAGCTCCATATACCCTGGTCGAAGGTCTGCTGGATGAGGCTGTTTTTGATATCCCCCATCCGGTCCATTGCGCGGTAGCCGCCGGTGCTGTAAAACTGCCCGTTCTTTGTGCGATCATCTCATACCTGAATTCTTTTTTCTCACTTCCATTAAGGTCAAAAACCCACTGTAGTTTTGTATTATTATCAACCAGGCGAAAGCCATCAATTACCTCATCCGTAAGATTCACCGACCTGATGCCGTAGCCCTGAAGATTTGTTACGTATATGTTCACAACGGTTATTTTCCCGAGACCAATAAGACCTCTATGGGTTTCATCATCTAAGTCTCTTTCTCCTATGATCGTTGCAGAGGTTATTTTCTTATCAATATTGATGATCTGATTGAGTGAGACTGTTGATGTTGAAGCAGTATTATATACCCTTCCTGCCGAATCCCTGAAATAAGCATCTACTTTGATTATGAACGCTGACCTGTTCGGGTCGGGCGGGACAGGCGGTTTCAGGGAGATGTTGATACTGTATGAATTATTTGCCAGGAGAGGGGAGTCCCAGCTGCGCGTTATAGTACTTTTTAAGGGATTGTACGTCAGCGCATTATCTGATAATTCCCGCTCATCCGGCTTCAAGCCACTTATATTGATTGTAATATTGCCCTCAGAGAACTGTGCGTCCCCTGTATTCTTGATCTGGATATTCATACTGGATGTATACCCGGACCTTCCATCCCAGTCGATCGATGGTACAAGTTCCAACACCGGCTTCTTTTGACCTGCTTCTTTAGCTGCTGAAACGCTTATTTTAGCCTCAGGGCAGCATGGAAAAGTGCCTGTATTCACAGGAGGGTCTGACGCGCTGTTGTAACTGGAGATATCATCGGCTTCAATCTTTAGCCCCTGAAAAGTAGTGCTGTTCCTTGTAAAATTAAAAACCGTAGTCTCGTCACTGGATAATACTCCATACTGCGTCTCTCCCCTGCGGGTTACAGATACAGATGCATGACCGTCCCAGTCAAAATCGATTGCCTTTATGGTATAATCGCCTCTGCTTGCGGAAGGAGATGTCCAGCTGAGGGTATATGTACCTGAGCTCTCCCATTCTACGTCAAGATCGTTTATCTTCTCAGCAGATGAGGTAGCAGGCAGGAGAATAAGAAGAAGGATTAACAGGATAAAGGGTTTTTTCAATCGTTTCTCCCCCGGAACTTAAAGGTAAGACCCAGCCCGGCTCCCAGAAGAACTATGCCTGCTGCTGTAAGGGCATAGGAATACAGCGGTTTCCAGGTGAACTTCTCCATGCCTAAAACCTCCCATGTTATATTCGGTATATACCCGTGCTGGATCGAGAAGCCGAACCATGCCACCGCAAAAAGAGCCACCGACCCTATTAATAGCGGGGTTGCAAGCTTGCGTAAATCAAATGCAACCTGGGTTTTTAAATTAAAAGCCGGCATTTTTTGGGCTTTTGTCTCTTCACCCTGGATTTTTTCGCTCAATTTTTCTTTGAACTGCGCCAGCACAATATGAAGGTCAAGAGGCAGTACACCACTCACCAGGTTGGTGCACCAGGAATAATACAGGATAACATAAATACCAAGCCCGATGAACAATGAGCCGAACATCTGGTAATCACGCAGATAGGCACTCATTATAATGGTATATACTGGCAGTATAAGTATCGGGACAAATACCCATACCCACACGGATTCCACATCCCAGAGTTTAAACTCAGCCGTGATAACTACCCACCAGATTATAAAGATAATCGTAACCGCATAGGGGATATATTCCAGCGGATACTGTAACATAAATAAAAATACAGCCAGAGTAATGTTGATCAATATAATATATTTGACATACATGGATGCCTGGACAGGCAGCTGCGCCATTGCAACCGTTTCGGCTGGGGCGGCGGTCTCCCTTGCTTTACCCATTTTCTCTATATTCAGGTTCATCATCTCAAGTTTATCATTTACATCACCCAGCCCCACATGAACTTCTGCGACATCGTGCAAAACAGGCTCAAGCCGCTTATATATCACTTCATCAAAGGTATCATCAGCTATATGCTCAAGATGCGTCTCTTTTTTAAATATGAGGAAGGCGCCAGCCAGAACACCAAGACCCAGTGTGAAATAGAACAGGTTCATCAGGAAATTGATGGGCTCAAAAGACGTTACGACATTAGACACAAGGGGAAAGAACGATGAAACAAGCAACCATAAAGAAGCAAGAACCATGCTTACTATAACAACGTACTCACCTGGTGAGATGTGCCTTACCTCTTTTTCCCGCCCATGCCTGGTTGTTGCAGCGGGATCGAGGAGATTATCTAAATCCAGTTTTTTCCCTTCTCTGTTCAACAGCGAAGAAATATCAACCCTTGTACTGGAGTAGCGCTCGTTTTCTTTATCCATCGGGACCAACCGTTATTTTATTCTTGCTTTTCGTACAGATCTTTTTCGTTATACCATTTTACTGCTTCTTGATGTATTTTTTTATTCGGGAATTTCTCCCATGCTTCTTTTACCAGTGATTCGGTTATAATGGTATCGGATGAGATAGCAGACGCCAGTTCCAGTGCCATGTAGCACAAGCCGCCAAGAGTGCTCGGATGACCCTCACTTGTTTCTATCAGGCATAAGATCGCCTCCTCGTCAAAAGGGTCAAAATCGCGCTGCTTTATCAGTTCAAGATGGCTCATCCTCTTTCCCACTGCAATGGCTCTCAGTATATATTCAAGGCGCTGCGGGACTGTAAAGGGTCTGGTATATTCGCGTATCAGAGCTCTTCTAAGCGTGGTATCGAAGTTCTCTGCCCAGTCCTCAAGGCTTTTCTCAAAACGCGGGACTGCAAGGATCAATCCTGTGAACGCCCTGTTCGCGGCAGAATAGGGATTGGTTGAGTTAATAACAAGCTCGAAGCCGTCTTTGGAGAAATGCTCTCCCTGGTCGAATATACAGAATAGTTTTTTGTTCTTCTTTATCAGGGCTTTCAGTACATTGTTGTATATGTCAAGGATCTGTTCCCTGTCCGCAGTGCTTAATTTAGCTATAAAATTCGGATCAAGGTCCCCGATTATCGATGTTGCAAGCTGCATCGCGCTCTGCCCGTATACCTGGTTGTACCAGAAAATGAAATCGGACGGCAGGTTCCTTACGATAAAATCTGCATTTTCGCTCTTTCCGGAACCGGTTGGACCTGTCAGTATTATCAGGCTTGACTGGTTATGTCTGGCTGCTCTTACTATCCTGGCACAGGCTGCCTCATCTTTGTTTATGAACATCCTGTTGTCGATGATCTTATCTGCAAAAGGATTGACGTACATCTTATGACTTTCGAAAAAGGCATCTAACGGGTCACTCTGAAGTGTATACGATTCGGGCTTACTGACCAGTTTTTCTATTATTTTTTCTAGTTCAGCCACTTTTATCTCTCACTCATTGATGATCATCTACCTCTTAAAATGCCTTGAAGGTCTGGTATCCCTGACCGACAGGACCATATACAGTACAAGGCAGACGAAAAATATCATAATTCCCATCGACCTGAGGTTCTGGATGGTCCTTGAGATTGCAAGGAATTCAGTGGTATACTGCTGCGATGTGAAATCCAGCAGGAAATATTTCCCGACATCTTTCAGGACGATCGGTCTCTCGTTTAATATAATAGCTTCGCCAAGTATGCTTTTTCTTTTAACGACCCATTGGTCGGGATAGGGGTTATTATCACCCTGTGTTATGATATCTTCTCCTGCGACCTCTACGATCCTGTGGGTTACTGTAAGGGGGCGGCTCACTACCGCGTCAGCCTTGGGGTCGGGGAAAATAATTATATCTCCTACTTTCGGTTTTACTAATAGGCTCTGCATAACGACAAGATCTCCCTTTTTAAATGCCGGCTCCATAGAGCCTGACGTGACTATGGCAAAAAAGAACATCTGCGCCGATAAAATATATGCAACAAACAATACAAACGCAACCGGCAGCAGTATAGTTCTGAGCCTGAATTTCCTTGCATGCTCCCGGTACATCGCCATCGTTGCGTTTATTTTGCCCTCCTGACTCTGCCTCTTTAGCCTGTGCGCTATATACCCCAGTATCTCGATCGATCTTTTGTAGCCATTCCTGCGGTCGTAAAAGATAGCCAGTACGATTGCGAGCAGCATAATTTGAAAGGCTATGTACCTGTAAAGCGGGATTCCCAGGATAGAGAGCTGCCATGTAACGTACCTGGCTACAGTAGAAATGATGACAGTGACCATTATTGTTACGATCGCAGTTATCATTATCATATCAATTATACTTGTTTACGACGCTAAAACTTTTTTGCCTATTCCTGCAGGTATTATTCGGTTATCACGAATATATACCATTATACGGATTAAACCTTAGATGTATCTGCGGCAAGGACTTACTTTACATAAAGTAAGCCTTTGCCATTGGCTATTACATCGCCCACGTATTTCCTGTACGTGACCCCATCCAGGGCTTCGGTGCCTTCCGGCTTGAAGACCGGCATCATCTCTTCAACTGTGCCGTTGATGATTATCGTGCCTTTTGACATCTCGCTCCCGGGCATGCTGGTATTGCCCCCGATCACTATCTTGCCTCCGTTGTTGCTCAAGCCTGGCAGCAGTCCTGCGTTGCCTTTCACGGTGATCTCGCCCCCGCACATGTGGTCTCCCGCATAATCAAGGGCGCTGCCCATGACTGTGATCTTCCCACCGCGCATGCCGCACGTCTCGCCGCGGTATCCTGCGCCGAGATAATAGCCTGCATTCCCTTCGATGATGAGCTCTCCGCCTTTCATCTCCCTGCCTGCCCAGGAGTCGGCGTTTCCCATTACTGTGATTTTCCCGCCTGTCATCTTTGCCCCGACGTGCATGTCAACATTGCCTTTGATCATGATAAGACCGCCAGTCATTCCCTCACCTATCCTCTTGATGCGCGAGAAATCCCCTTCAAGCACGAGCTTGGTATCCGCGGCTGGCGCTTGACCTTCCACTTTAACTGAGAAAAGCTCTCCTAAAGTGGTCTTCTGGTTCCCCATCCATGCTTCCATGGACTGTATCTCTTTTTCAGTTTTTCCGGCGAACCTGTCAGGTGAGATGTTCTCTGCCTCAACTGAAATCCTTATCTCTTTTCTTGGTTTTATCGTTACTGTCTGCATCTCAGTTCACCTCCACCGGGATGGCACCGGCTTTTACAACGTTCGGGTGTGTAACGTATGCATCCTGCACCATGTAATTTGCCAGGTTGATGGAGTAGTAGTTCTTGAATTTCAGGCGTATGTCCTTGAGCATCTCGTTCATGTGCTGCTCAGGCACGGAAGCATCCACCCAGAACGTCCTGCCCGCAGGCGTAGCCACGACCTGTCCATCCTTAACCACTACCTCGCCGCCTTTGATGGTGTATGCAGCAGAAGAGAATGCGCTCTTTATCTTCGCATGCTCCACAGACGGGTCGATCTGGTCAGGTTTGATGTCGTATATCGCGATATCGGCATCTGCCCCGATCCCAAGGTGTCCCTTGGTTTCAAGCAGCCCCAGTACTTTTGCTGAGCCTGCCCTTGTCATTATCGCTATGTCATTGAAGTCAAGCTCGCGCTCGATTCCGGGGATCTTCGTCCTCTTGTGGACAGCCTCGTGTAGCGTCTTTATCTCTTCCTGCCTCTTCTTGTTGCTCATGAGAAGGGCTATGACCTCAGAGTAATTCACAAACGGTCCACCATTGGGATGGTCCGTGGTGAGTAAAACTTTATACGGGTCTTTTGTGAGGAGAGCCAGTTCAAGTCCTATCGACCACATAATAGAGAAAACAGAGACTTGCTTGGCATAATACATTGGCACAACGCCCGATGCGTCCTCCAGCTCAACATCGCCGTTGCCCCATCTTCCATGCGTTAACTTCGCGTTGGCGTACTGGAGCGGACCATCGGCGGTCATTGTTGTTGCGCTGCCGAATATCAATTGACCCATGTCGGTCGTTACATTCTCGCTATTGTTAAGGAAGTTGGCGATCTCGTCGGCTCTGGATTCAAAATCGCCCCAGTTCGTTCCGCCCATTGCATTGAACGTGAGATGCGTTACATGCAGCACCTGCCTGTCCTTACTGGGCTTAACCTGCTTCGCCAGTTCCATGCTTGCAAGCGTGGTCTTGTAGTCGCCCGGTTTTCCAGTATTGTTGCAGTGAAGGTGCACGGAGTGGGGAAGCCCAAGCATCTCATTGACTTTCATCAGCGAGACTATGATATCTCTCGGTGTGACTTCAAAATTCGGGACGACATCGTCCAGACCTGTTACGTTCTTTCCGAAACCCCACATCTCGCCGCCGCCCGGATTAACGACCTTTACGCCGAACCCGCGGGATGCAAGCAGACCCCATGCCACGTATGCCGCCAGTTTGTCCATGTTCTTCTCGCGAACGTAGTCCATCGTGGGCCAGTTGCTCCCGAAGAGCGTGAGCGCGCCCTTGTCTATTATGGGTATCTCCTCTAACTCCTCATGGGTATGGCGCGCCTTCATTATAGCCTGTGCAGCCTCAAAGACCGTGGTGTAGCCCATCTGGGCATAGCGGTATCCCATCGCATAGACGTTCGGGACTGTATAGCCGGTGTACGGTCTTGTTATCTTTGTCCTGGGTCTTATCCCTATCCGCGTATCCTCAGGGCGCATTATTCTTCCGACATTTACTTTCGCGCCTGCTATATGGGAATGAGCATCAACGCCGCCTGGCATAACGAGCCTTCCGCCTGCGTCGATCACTGCCGCTTTGTTGCTGACCCTGGCTACTATTTTGCCATCTTTGATCGAGATATCGGTCTTATCTCCTTTGATTCCATTGAGAGGGTCGTATACCGCCCCGTTCTTTATCAGAAGCTCCATGTTTACTCACCCCTTATCTCTCTGACACGTTCGGTTATTCTTTCCAGTATCTCCATATCCGTGGGATGCGTGGGTTCTACCATCTTCCTGTACCGCAGGGATACGCCGTCCATCCTGTAAGCCGTTCCCTCGACCTCGATGCCGCAGATGGCTGTGGGTATCACCACGTTTGCGACCTCGGTCGTGGGATTCCAGTACGGGTCTATCTGAACAACGGGGATTTTTGCAAGGTGGCGCACTGAATTTGCAGGGAAATGCGCCCCTGCATCGCCCGCGATGATCAATGCAGCATCTGCTTCTTTCCTGTAGAGCAGGTCATTGGCTGCGGTCTCGCCGGGATTATAGTACGGAGCGCCGCGCGAGAAATCAACTGCACTGGCAAAGCCCGTCTCCCAGGCGCAGACCTGCCCGAAACCTGTCACGTTGTAGTGTCCTCTCATTGGTGTTATTACAAATTTTGTGAACGAGTTCAATTCTGTTGTCAGGGAGATGGCATTATCTATGTTCTTATACCTTCCCTGGCTCTGCGTCAGTCCCATGCCGAAGAAGATAGCTCCGAACTTGGCTGCTTTCAGGGTGTCTACAAGTTTCACGAGCTGTTCTTTCGGAACGCCGCCAACGGTTGCAGGGACAACATCAGCCTGTCCTGCAAGTATAGCCCTGAGAGCGGAAATGACCAGGTAATCCTTACCCTGCTGCACCTGTATGTATTCATCTGCTATGTTGGCTGTATCTGTCTTGCGCACATCCACAACAGCGATCTTGCGTCCCTTTCTCCCCTTCTCAGAGAAGAAACCCCTTGCAAAGACTGAGTAGCGCCCCATGTGCCTCGGATGAGCCTGTACAGGATTGCAGCCCCAGAACACCACGACATCTGCGCGGTTCTTTACCTGACCGAGGGTAGCGGTCGGCAGACCTTTCTCGTGCACTGCGAGCGTTGAAGGACCATGGCATACTGAGGCGGTATTGTCTATTATCCCGCCGAGTTCCTCAGCCAGCAGTACTCCCTTCTTATGGACTTCGCACAGCGCTGATGCCCAGCCGTACAGGAGCGGTCTCTTTGAGCCTGAAAGTATCTTTGCCGCCGCATCTATCGCCTCATCGTACGAAACTTCTTTGAAATCGCCTTTCTTATCGTCCCTTACCATGGGTTCTTTTATCCTGTGGTGTCCCATTATTTTTGCCGCGCCCAGCTTACATGCGTGTTTTACGTCAGTTATTTTGTTGCCTTCGGTCACAATAGTGATGTCATCGCACACGCAGCCGCAGAACGGGCAGAGAGCATCGGTTATTACTGCCATTACTTATACCTCGCAATTAACTCTTTCATTGATAATATCCTGTCATTTGTAGCTTCTATCTCAGCAGGGACTCCCTTGAACCCCGGCATTCCGCAGCCTTTTGTATCAGGATCGACCACAGCGTTAGCCCAGGGACCCATGGGGATGAACGCAATGTCGTCAGGATTGCCGTTGTTCTCCTTCAGCTTCACGATTACGTCCCCGTATCCTGTCCTGACCCGTACATTGCCGGGTTTGCCTAAAAGACCTGCAGCTTTTGAATTCAATTCACAGTAAGCGGTTGCTTCCATATAATCAGAAGAGGTCTTGTTCTCAAGATTTGCCCCTTGATTGATTGTTCTTCCTGTTATCAGTGTTACCTTTAATGTCATCTGATACCTCTTTTTATTAATGTTTTCCTAAATTACCTTCATGCTTAAAAAGTATGTGATTTTGTTCGATAAAAAAATAAAAAAAATTAACCTTTTGTAGCTTATGCTCTTCAGGCATTGTAGACTCTGAATATATCCCCCATGCTATAAACCGCGGGAATCGAAAGGTCGCAAAAGTTAAAATTGATTAATTAATAACTTTGGAATCTTCCACCTGTGGTACAGGTTCAGAATATGCTTTCGGTTCCAGGGTCAGGTCTATTTCTGGCAATATATCCACATAGTTTACCAGTTCATGGTATATCTCATGTCTCGGACTCACTATAATCACATGAGCCGGCGGATGGATTTTACGTAGCCTGCCGATCGCTGCACTGGGTTCATCTGCAAGCGGTACTATAGATGCAGCTTCGCAGCAGGTCCTTAGCGGGCTCTTCATGACATGGATAAGTATATTGTCTGCAAACGCAGGTTCAAGCCTTCGTGCTTTATCTGCGAAAGTCAGACGGGCATATCTTACCAGGTCACATAGAGCTGTCTTTACCTTTGATATATCATCCGCCCTAACCACTGCCAAAGATTTTATATTTTCTCCCTGTTTTTCAAGTAAATCCATTTTTCCTCAGGCCTTGTATATGATAGCACTGATATATACAATGGTGCTAAAACCATGCTATCTGTTTCACACCGGAGCCGTTAAAAATAAGGATTATTTAATATTTTAAGAACCTATCGCACGGTTTATATTATGCCAGCATCTTATAACCCTCGATGAAAAAGGATTACCTCTGCTATTTTCCGAAGAATTCGTATTATCCCAACCAGCCCGAAGCGATGGAAGCTATACACGGGGCTCTTGTCAAGAGGCAGATCGTTCTCTTCGAAGGTGCCTGCGGCACAGGAAAGACCCTGAGCGCCCTTGTGCCTGCACTTCACGTAGCAAAACAGGAGAAAAAGACCGCAGTCATAGCCACCAACGTACACCAGCAGATGGCTCAGTTCATTGAAGAGGCGCGGGAGATACAGAAACTGAACGCTATTAAGGTCATCGTCCTCAAGGGTAAGATGCTGATGTGTCCCAGACCGAACATGGATTACGATACGTGCAGCCTGCTCCGGGATAACACCTACAAGCTGATCGAGCAAGAAAAAGACATTTCGCATTTGAAAAATGACATAAGGTCGGTCAAGGATAAACAAAAGAGACTTAAAGATCCGGGATTGATAGAACTTCAGAGGGAGTTGAGCAGGGAATCGGATAAATATGAGCGGCAGTTGCACGAACTGAGAAAGAACTCCTGCGACAAGCTCTTTGAGACCCTGAGGAACAATAGCGATGATTTTCGCACCTGGCTTTTTTCAGGCGTGCGCACACCTGAGGAGGTCTCGGAATGGGCATTCTCCAGGAACGCCTGCGGGTATGAATTGCTCAAAAGGTACATGAAAGAGGCGGACCTTCTTATATGCAACTACCACCATTTCCTTAATGAGGACATACGCACCAACGTGCTGGGGTGGATGGATAAGAGCCTGAAGGACATTATCGTTATCTTCGATGAGGCGCATAACATAGAAGCTGCGGCGCGCTCACACTCGTCCATGACGCTTTCTGAGGTCACGATAAACAGGGCGCTTGATGAGGTTGAGGCGAATAAGGATACAATGCCCTCAGAGGATGTTGTAACGTTTTTAAGCGTCGTTCAGGATACCTTGAAATCCACGTACGATTACATGCTCGATAAAAAATTCGGCGAACGGGAAAGAGTGGGCAATGACTGGCGCGATCTTCGGATAGCAGACCCGGAAGAACGTATTGACATGTTCAGGGCTAAGCTTTTAAAAGCACTTGAGAGAGCGGGGATTAAAAAACCGGAGGAGGCGATAGAACGTATGAGGGGCATAGGGTTAAACATTGACAAATTCTATGAGCAGCAGTTCAATGAGGGGAAAAGCCCGATAAAAAAAATATCCAGCAGCCTGGCTGCTGCAAGCTTCCTTTCAAATTACATGAAATTCTCAAACGACAGAGGCTACTATCCGATTTTAAGCATCAGGCGCCAGAACAATGAGATATACGGGCGCCTTGAGCTGTTCACATGTATCCCGAAAAACGTAACCGCGCCGCTGTTCAATTCCGTGCATGCAGGGGTTCTCATGTCAGCTACGCTTGCTCCTTTTGAGACAATCAAAACCACTCTTGGCATAGCGCGGGAGACGTGCGAGTTAACGTACGGTCTCTCCTTCCCCAGGGAGAAGCGGCTCACTGTAGCGGTATCTGTTCCTCCCCTGTTCGCAAAGGACAGGGACAACCCCCAGACCAAGGAGATCGTAACAAAAGCCCTGAACGATATAATAGAACAGTCGGATGGGAATGTGCTCATATTCTTCCCGAGCTTTAACGAGGCTGTCCAGTATAAGGGCAGGCTCAAATGCGATGTCCCCGTATTCCTTGACGAGATCGGGGTATCGGCGCAATCCATCAGGGATGAGTTCTTCAGGCTCGGGGAAAGCGGCAAAAAAGCAGTGCTCATCTCCTACATGTGGGGAACGCTCACAGAGGGCGTGGACTACAGGGACGGAAGAGGGAGAACGGTTGTTATCGTGGGCGTGGGATACCCGGCTCTGAACGACAGGATGCGCGCTATTGAATCGGCGTACGAGGCAGAGTTCGGGCACGGCTGGGATTATGCTGTAGAAATACCCACAATAAGAAAGGTAAGGCAGGCTTTAGGAAGGGTCGTCCGCTCACCCACGGATTACGGCGTCAGGGTCCTGCTGGACGGGCGCTACTCGCCTTCCTCTGCAAAACGGCTGGGGAAATATTCCGTGTTCAGTTTTTTCCCGGAGGAGGAGCGCGCTGAGCTGGTTGACGTGGCGCCTGAGCGCGTGAAGTACTCGCTCATGAACTTTTTTAACGACATCAGGAGAAATAAGGGGCAGGATAAAAGCTAAGCCAGCCTTATCGTCCAAGATTTATTGGGGCGCGGGTCTAGATCCCGTCTATTTGAATAATTGTATCCCGACAATATATATAAGATTCTTTTTCCAGGATCGCTTGTTTCTCATTTTCTCAAGCGCAATAAGACCTTCATCTTTTGATATTATAGTCATTCTGTAAAGATAGTAAAGTAAATGGGTACTGAAAATTACAGGAATACTGGTTGTACAGAGTTTTGAAGCTGCACGGATATCGTCAGAAACGATAAAATCGCACTTGCTCTGAAGGGCAACTTCAATCAGTTCCTCCTCACCGGTAGATTTTGGCTGAGTTTCCAGAATTATCATCTTCTGTACTGATTTTAAAACCTCGCGTGCTGCCGAACTATCGTCATCTGAAAAATTTCCCATCTCTTCAAGTTCGGAAAGAATCTTTTTTGTTATAATTAGGTTTGCATTTTTAAATGTAACTTCCAGATACCCACTATATTGTAGAGCTATCAGGGAGCATGTATCGATGGCAAATCTCATCATTCGATTTTTATTTTATCGATTTCTTTTTTCCCTTTTTGTGTCATCTCATGAACTAATCTTACATCCTCAGCATCGCTACCCAGAGCAGCATGTAATTCTTCAAAAGAGATATGTCCCATTGTATATTCCAGGGCAAGAGCTTCTCGATATTTCAGAATACTTTCTTTAACCGCTTCAGCTAATTTCATCCTCAGCCACTCAGATCTGGGAACGTGAAGCATGCGTGAGAGTGCATCTATCTCTTTCAGGAGATGCTCATCCAATCGGATGTTTATCTGGGTAGTCATTGTATATCAATTACTTTCATCTGATAGCATATGCTATATACTTTTCTGGTCTGTATTAATTAAACTTGTTGATTGATCATTTCATAAAAATTGAGCCAAAGAGAGAAGTTATCACGATAAACATAGTTAAAAATGCTGATTATAACCTCTGTGTTCTCTGCGACTCTGTGGCAAATTTTTTCTGAAGCCACAGAGACCCAGAGGAGCAGAGACACATAAAGACATCGGATAGCGAAAATCAGGACATTACCGAAATTTGGTGAGCCTACGCCAGCCTTATCGTCTCAAGATTCATAGGCGCCCGCGTCTCTATCTTGAACTTCCGGTATATCGAGCTTGCCAGGTCCAGGCAGTTCTTCTCGTCCCCGTGCTGGGTCAGGATATGTTCTGCCCGCGGTCTCAGTCTCCGCACGTACTCCATGAGCTGAACCCTGTCCGAGTGACCTGAGAACCCGTCAACCGTATCTATATGCATATTCATCTTGACCATCTCGGTCTTCCCTCCCGCGTACAGGGGTATCTCTTTCCATCCCTTCTGGATGCGCCGTCCGAGCGTTCCTTCAGCCTGGTAGCCCACAAAAACCATGGTGTTCTTCTCCTCAGGTCCGAGCGCCCTTAAGTATTCCATCACAGGTCCGCCGTTGAGCATGCCTGAGGTTGCAAGTACGATGCAGGGCTCGCGGTCGTCTATGATCTTCTGGCGCTTCTCCTTTGAATCCACCTGGACAAAGCATTTCGCAAGGAAGGGATTCATCCCTTTGTGGAATATCTGGTTCCGAAGCTCGTTGTTGAGGTACTCCGGATGTGTGGTATGTATCGCGGTAGCCTCGTATATCATCCCGTCAAGATAGACCGGGACATTACTGATCAGTTCTTTACGGATGGCTTCCTCAAGCACGATCATGACTTCCTGGCTTCTTCCCACGGCAAAGGTCGGTATGAGGAGACTGCCCCTGTTGTCCAGCGTCTCTTTTGCTATCTGGGTTAAATGCCGCTCAGCCTCTTTCCTTGCAGGCTGCACGTCCTTTGATCCGCCGTAGGTCGCTTCCATCACGATGGTCTCTATGCGCGGGAAGTCGGTTGTTGCGGGGTCGAACAGCCGCGTCTTTTCGTACTTGAAGTCGCCTGTGAATGCGATGTTGTACAGACCGTCCCCGACGTGGAAGTGCGCTATAGAAGAGCCAAGTATATGCCCGGCATTGTGGAACGTCAGTTTCATGTCAGGACCTATGTCCGTGACATCACCGTAGTTCAGCGTTATCGTGTGCTTCAGGACTTCGCGTATCATGGCTGATTCATAGGGTATCTTCCGTCCTTCACGCGCCGCCACATCGATGTAGTCAAGTTGCAGCAGCGCCATCAGGTCGCGCGTCGGCGGAGTGCAGTAAACCGGTCCCTCGTACCCGTATTTGTACAGTAAGGGCACGAGCCCTATGTGGTCAAGGTGCGCGTGCGTAAGAATGACTGCATCTATCTGGTTTATCGGATGCACCTCTGGCACATACAGATAGGGAGTCCCGTTATCGTCACCTGACACGCTGACGCCGCACTCGATCAGTATTCTGGTCTCAGGGGTTGATAGCAGGAAGCAGCTGCGTCCGACTTCGCGGCAGGCGCCGAGGGTGGTAAGCCTTACCCATTTATCCTTTGAGGATACACCGCGGTGGATCTTCCTGCCTATCGTTTTCAATATCGCCTTGCGCTCATCCTTATTTGCGCGCATGAACTGGCGTATGTTATTAACAGTGGTGGATTTCATGGGAGGCGTTCTGACTACCTTCGGGGTCCATCCTACCTCTTTTGTTATCTCTCTGAGAGTCTCACCATGCCTGCCTATAACAAGACCTGGTTTCTCAGCCTCGATTATGACCTCGCCTGTATCCACATCAAAATAATAATTCGAAATGCCGGACTCCGGGGGCACGATCTTTGAGATTGCAGCGACTGCTTCTTCCGGCTGCGCCAGGACCTTCGGGTCTGGTCTTACTACCAGTCTCTTTCTTAAGTCCTTTGCGAGGGATTTTATCAGGTCGCCGCTGTCTGCGAATTTTCTTGGCTCCTCTGTATAAATAACAAGCTCCGGACCCTCGAAGTCCACATCGGATATAGTTATATCCGGCGGCAGTTGGGATCTTATTTTCTGCTTTAGCTCGTTCAGTACGTCATCAACGGTCATCGTTATTCTCCTTCAGATGCGAAAAATGGGAAAAACAAGGTTCTATGAGTTAAGGGTCTCACGTATCTTTTTAATCTCATTCTCGTCTGTCTCTTTGTATCCCTCAGCCGTGATCTTTACCACGCGTATGCCGTCGCCCGATGCAGAGTCACGCTTCATGGCTGTATGTATGGCGCGCACAGCCAGCTCGACCCCCTCGTCTATAGGCATCCTGTCTGTGTACCTATCCTCAAGCACACCGTATGCGACTGGAGAACCCGACCCCGTGGATACTGCCTTTTTCTCGTCGATTACTCCTCCGATGGCATCAAGCGAATAGAGACTGGGACCATTCTTATCTACTCCGCCAACAAGCAGCTGCACAAAGTACGGGTAGTATCTTGAGCCGCTCAGGATGTTGGCGAGCAGGGTCACTATCCCCTTTACTGTCATGGGTTCCTCCCTGCGCATCTTGTAGAGCTTAGCCTCGACCTGCATCCACTTCACAAGTCTCTGTGCATCGCCGACAGAACCCGCGGTCGTCATCGCCACCAGGTCGTCTATCTGGTATATTTTCGTAGCATCTTTACTCGCGATAAAGTGCCCCATCGTGGCTCTCTTCTCGGTAGCCATGACTACACCTTTATCGCAAACTAACCCAACTGTGGTAGTTCCTTTATATTGCATGTCATCCATTTTTAAATACCTCTCAAATACCTCATTACTGAAAAATGAGAAAATTAGCAATATATAATCTGTTTTGTGGTATTTAAAGGTTTTTGCTTTTGAAATACGTACGCAATTATTTTACATAGATTATTTTTATTTATTATTGGTTTTAACACGTTTTATTGTATAAAACTCCAGAGTAAGCAGGTTTAGGCATGGAAATCGTGACATTTACTTCACTCAAGCCTCCATCCTAATATGTCTTCGCCATTATTGCCATCAGCTCAGTCCCCTTTCCGCACACAGGACACGTCCCCGCTCCCCTGCCGAGTTCTCCTTCAGGCACGCCGAGAATACCTGCACCGACCTCGTTTTCCATCACAAGCCCGCACTCGCGCTCCCCGCACCAGGGGATCCGCGCAATCCCCTCCTGGATTTTATCCTTGACTTCCTCCAGTGTGGAGCAGCCAAAAATCCTCTCCCTCATTGATCTCTCAGCCCTCTCAAACAGGCTCCTTCGGATATTCTCGAACCGATTTTTTATCTCCCCTGCAATATTGTCCAGAGGAACGCTCTCTTTTGCTCCGGTGTCCCTCCTGACAACTGTGGCTGCGTTGTTCTTCAGGTCTCGCGGTCCTATCTCCACCCGAAGAGGCACGCCTTTCATCTCCCATTTATAATACTTGGCGCCCGGGCGCTCGTCGCTCTCGTCAAGAGCCCCGCGGATGCCCTCAGCCCTCAGCCTCTCTGCCGCAGCGCGGCACGCCCGGGTTATCTCATCGCTCTTTCCGAACAGGATTGGAATGATAACGACCTGGACGGGCGCGACCTCGGGAGGGAACACGAGCCCTTTATCATCGCCGTGGACTGATATTAGAGCGGCAATGCTGCGCTCCGATATCCCGTAGCACGTCTGGTGCGCGTATTTCTGCTCTCCTTTTATGTCCTCGTATTTTATATCGAATGTCTTTGCGAAATTGTCGGCGAGGTGGTGCGCCGTCCCTACCTGGAGCGTCTTGTTATCTGGCATAAGCGTATCCACAGCCATCGTGTAATCCGCTCCAGGGAACTTGTCCCAGTCCGGACGCTTTGAGACTACAGTGGGGATTGCAAGCCGCCTGTAGAATTCCTGGTAGATGCGCACCGCTTCCTTAACCTGCAGGGCAGCCTCGTCCCAGGTGGCATGCACTGTGTGCGCTTCCTTGAACGAAGTGATCTCGCGCAGGCGGATGAGCGGACGCGTGTGTTTTGTCTCGTACCTGAAGGTGTTCACTATCTGGTAAATTTTAATCGGCAGATCGGCATGTGAGCGCACCCAGATCTTATACATCGGGTAAATTGCGGTCTCGCTCGTAGGGCGAAGAGCAAGTTTGACATCAAGCTCGTTCTTGCCTCCGCGGGTGACCCAGTAGACTTCGTTCTCAAAGCCCTTGATGTGCTCAGCCTCTTTCATGAACTCCGTCTCAGGGATGAGCAGCGGGAAAAGCGCTTCCTTGTGATCTTTATCGAGCAGCTCCCTTATTACGGCATAGGTCAGCTTCCGGACCTCAAAGCCGAATGGGAACCAGACGTACAGACCTTTTACCGGGTAGCGCACATCCATTATCTCTCCAACCATAAGAAGTTCGTTATACCATTCGCTGAAATCCGATTTTGCAGGGAGCACTGCTTTTTTTTCGTCTGTCTGCTTTTCTGCCATGAAAGTCACGGCTGCTATTATTGTCTTATCATGTATAAGTATTTTGAAAACGCTAAAAAACGAGGGGGTGAGCCTTCCCTTGTTAATTAAGGCTTCCCCTCTTCGTGCTCTCTCCGAACTTCCTCAAGGGTCTCATGCCCGTGTCGCTTCTTTACGGTTTCGCCGCCCTTATGCCCGAGTTCTCTATAGCCTTCGTGACCTAACTCGCTTTTCCTCACTTCTCCACCTTTGTGACCGAGTTCTCTGTAGCCCTCGTGACCTAATTCCTTTTTTCTCTCCTCTCCACCTTTCTTTCCGATTTCGTGGTAGAACTCGTAGGTGTAACCCTTTCCTTTCTCTTCTTCAGATGCTTCTTCTTTCTTCTTCTCCGCCATAACTAATTCACCCCCTTCTCAATTCCGACTTTCGCCTCACACCCCTACAATGGATAATCTATGCGCGTAATATAAGTACTTAAGCTTCCTGCACCTGGTTTATGGCTCCGGCAGATCCAAGGTGGCTACTGGAGAGATCAAGATATATATTCTGTTGGTAAGTCGTAAAAATAATATTAAAACAGGATACGAGCTCGGGAGGGAATTTTCATTCCATAGTTATGCCGCACACGGTTTTACCCATGTTTGGCTTTCCTATATCACTCCAGCCTATGTTGCCATAAGCATGGATAATAATCACCCGATTTACTCTCCATATTCTACTACGTGTTGGTAAAACATATAGGTTTTGGTGAGATGAAAAGATTTATCAACTCTCAAATTATATTGAAATGTAAGGAGATTGATCAATGGAGCAAGAGCTGGCTCGCATCGGCGTTTCTCTTCCTGAGAACCTGCTTGAAAAATTCGATGAGATAATCACCAAGCGAGGTTATTCCTCGCGCTCCGAGGGGATAAGGGACGCAATCCGCACATACATACGCTACTATGCCTGGATGAGCGAAGTCGAGGGCGAAAGGGTAGGAACGATCTCAATGGTTTACGACCACAACCAGAGAGGGCTTGTGAATTCACTGCTCGATATAGAGCATGAGTTCTCCGCGATAATACGCTCATCCCTTCACGTACATATAAGCCATGATATATGCATGGAGGTGCTGCTTGTCAGGGGGGAGGGCAGTGATGTAAAAAACCTCACTGAGAAGATAATGACGCTGCGGGGAGTAAAACACGTTAAACTGACAACCATTATTCCTGGAGAAGAGATATAACCGCTACCATTTTATCATGTTGTACATTACAACGTTGTGCCGCGCTAACTCGTAGAGTATACTTAATACCTCGTCCTTGGGGAGCGCAATAATTCTCCTTGAGAGCCGGATAACGTCCTCCACTTCAACCTTGCCGTAGCAGCTTAACAGCTTGACTATGCGCATCACGGTATTTTTCTGTCTTTCGTGCTCCCGTGTCTGGTAAGTGCGTATCGCCCGCAGGAAATCGATCTTGCGGAATTCAGGCCAGAAAGGAGCGCAGAAGTATGCGGCGCACTCGTTCCCGCTTGCCTGCCAGGGGAGGAAGTTGGATATCCGCTCATCACCACCTGTCCTGATGATCAGGTCAACATAGGGCACTGATCCGCTTGACGGGTACAGGTTCTTCGATATGGTGCCTTCATTGATATCATTCAGGGAAAGCTCTCCGTTCTTTATCTTCACTGCCATGGCGCGGGTCGCGTCAACAAGCTCCTGCCTGCCTCCGTAAGCAAGTGCCACGTTGAGAAATACGCCGTTGTAGTGTTTGGTTGTTTCTTCGGCGCGCTTTGCAGCCGACTGCAGGGAGAGCGGAAGATGATTGATATTCCCTATTACCCTGACCCTCATGCGGCGCCTGTGGGTACGTTCGTCGCTGCATATCTCGTCGAACTTGATGCCGATCAGCTCGAAAAGCTGGTTCCTCTCTTCTTCTGACCGCGCGAAATTCTCGGTCGAGAATGCATACACTGTGAGCTGCTTGATGCCGATATCAAAGCTCCAGTCAAGGACTTTTTCTGTTGTATCAGCCCCTTTGAAATGACCGTAGTATTTCGCCAGCCCGTGCTTTGTTGCAAAGCGCCTGTTTCCGTCCATTATTATGGCAACGTGTGACGGCACAGGCTTATCCTTTATCTCGTTGTAGAGCAGAGCCTCGTAACCACCGTATATAATATTACCCACGAAATTCAAGCCTATATACCTCACCTCTTACACTATCAAATAGATATTAAAATTTACTGAAATCTCCAAGTTGGCGCTGTCTCTCTTCTTCTATAGCTATATCAGTACCTATCTGCTTTAAAACTTTCCTGGCGGTCTTCGTTCCGATGAGCTTTGCAATTTCATCCGGATCTGCTGCCTGCAGCGCCTCCATGTCGTGGAAGCCTGCATTATAGAGCTTGCGCGCGCGTACTCTCCCTATGCCCCTTATCTGGATAAGGTCAAGAAGTTCTGTACCGGCTCCGTATTCCACGCGCCGGGCGAGTTCCAGCGCTTTTGAAGCACACGCCCTTTTCTGGAATTTCCCGATCTCAGCCATCGAATGTACAAGCCACAGCGTTGTTTCGGCAAGGGCATGGATATCTCCTTCGCCTATCCCGAATTTCCTGACTATTTCTTCTTCTTTTTTCTCGTTTATCCAGTCAAGCATGACGCAGGCTGTCTTTACTTCTGATAGGAACCACTCGTAGTCCACCTTGAACTGCTCTGGTATGTTAACGAACTCCTTATGGTGCTCCATCACAAGGTCGCTCAACCACTCATAGTCGCTCGTGCGCAGGTACAGGGGTCGCATGTCAGGCATCTTGCAAACAAGGTGAAGCAGGGTTAATTCGGTGAACTGAATGCCTTTTTCCTCGATTCTCTCCATACCTTCGATCATCATCGAGGCTGAGAGAGGGTCGATATACAGGTGCGATACAAGCTCGCCCAGCCGCGTGGGGAAGAGCCCTTCTTTTTCCACTACCATCTTTTTATCGACCAGGAAACCGATCACTTTTTCAATCACGGCTTTCAGGCTCCACGGCGCCTGCTGTGTGGAATAAAACGTCGCACCCATGAACTCAAGCAGTTCTTCCATGCCGCGCGCAAAACCGGTCGCTATCGTTGAAAGGATGTGCGTGCGCAGTGCGTTCTCGCTCCCGAGCTTTGACCATATCCTTTCAACATCCGCCAGCACATACTGGCGCATTAGCTCTTCCAGTTCATCCTGTGTTTTCGCGATAAGGGCTGATTCACCGTAAGGGTCAAGGCGCGGTCTTCCGGCGCGTCCTGCCATCTGCTTGTACTCAAGCACTGGTATGGGAGTCATTCCGAAGTTGGCATCGTACCTGCGGTAGCCTTTGATAATGACACGGCGTGCAGGGAGGTTGAGCCCGGCAGCGAGCGTGGGCGTTGATGAGATCACCTTTATGGTGCCGGCGCGGAACCCGTCCTCGATGAGCTTTCGCTGCTCAGAGATAAGGCCTGCATGGTGGAACGCGCTTCCGTTCTCGATGCACAGCGCAAGCTTTCTTGCAGCATCCACCTCGCTTGATTCCCGGATTTCGGAGGCTATGGTCTTGAGTTTTTCTTTTGCCTCAGGGGAGAGAAGATCGGATATCGCAGTCCCAGCGCGCGAGGCAAATCCTTCGGAATTCTTGCGGCTGCTCTCGAAAACAAGGCACTGCCCTCCTTCAAGCAGCGTGTCGCATACAAGGGATATGGCGCTATCCTTATATTTTTCTTTGATCTCCCTCTGGCTGCCGGGGAAATTTATCGCGCGCCCGAAAAATATGCCCTCTTTCAGTTCAATGGGTCGCCAGTCGCTCACCACAAGTGCGGCATTAAGCCATTTTGCAATTTCGTTCGCATTGCCTATAGTGGCTGAGAGCGCTACGATTTGCAGCTTCGGGTTTATGCGCATAAGTTTTGCAAGCACGATCTCAAGCGTGGGTCCGCGGTCGGGTGAGTCGATGAGATGTACCTCATCCGCGATAACGACGGTTATTTCATCCATCCAGTAGGCGCGGTTTCGCAGCAGTGAATCCACTTTCTCTGATGTTGCAACTATGATATCGAAATTCCTGAGCCAATCATCCTTTGAATCGTAGTCTCCTGTCGCAATACCCGTAGTTATGCCCCTGCCGCTGCTTTTCTTGATGGCTTCAAAGCTCCTGAACCGCTCGTACTTCTCGGATGCGAGCGCGCGCAGGGGCACGATGTAGAGCGCTTTCCCTCCACCGTTCAATATCGATTTCAGCATGGCGAATTCAGCAAGCAGCGTCTTGCCAGAGGCTGTGGGGATGGCTGCGACTAGGTTCTTGCCCTCGAGAAGCCCTGCTGCAACGGCATCTGCCTGTGGGGGGTAGAGGTCGGTGATGCCTGTATCCTGATAATACTGGATAACTCCGGCTGGAAGGTCAAGTTCCTGGATTTTCATCTCAGTGCTAAAAGGAGGGATTGTTTAAAAGAATATCCCAAGCCCTGTGAAAATAACCTTGGGATAAAACACCTTGGCTAACGTATGATACATCATATGATTGTACGATAAGTCATACGATTAAGAGACACTGTTGAACTCAGAAGAATAAAAGTAGAAAAGTATATTTATAAATAAAAGTATACTAGTATGCTATGACTACCACGATCAAAGTCTCAGACATAACAAAGCAGCGCCTGGACATGATCCAAGCAAAAATCACCCTGGTGCGCCGCAGTAAAGTGACACTGATGGAGCTTATCGATATCATGACCAGGATCGCGCTGCGGCATGAGGATGAGCTGCTGGGAGACCAGAGACCACGACACAATGAGAAAGAAGCTGAGGCGTCTGCTGATAAGAGGAGCAGGGACGGCGGGGATAGAACAGATGAGTATGTTTATGAAGAATAGTAGGCTTTAGAGATTTATTATAGAAGGCATCTAAACTGAATAAACAAATCACCGCAAAGTTCGCAAAGAACGCAAAGCGGAGCGGCAATAATCTTTGCGAACTTTGCACGCTTTGCGGTGAGCTCTTCATTACTTTATCAGATTACTGAACGCGAATCCTTATACATCAACGGCTTATTTGTGAGCACACCGCATTACTTCTTCCCCATCACTTCCCGCATCATCTTTATCGAGCACAGCTCCCCGCACATGCTGCACGTCTCTGCGTTCTTACTTCTAGCATGTATCGCTTTTGCCCTCTCGCCATCGATAGCAAGCCCGAACTGCTTCCTCCAGTCCAGGTCCCTGCGCGCAAGCGCCATCTCGCGGTCGGAAGCGCGCGCTTTCTCGCGCACACCCTCCTTCGTCAGATCGGCGGCATGGGCTGCTATGCGCGTGACTATCGTACCCTCCTTTATATCCTCCACGCTGGGAAGAGCGAGATGCTCCGAGGGCGTGGTCATGCACAGGAAATCCGCGCCGTGCATTCCCGCGACCGAGCCGCCGATGGCGGCGGTGATGTGGTCGTACCCGGGCGCTATATCTGTAACGAGCGGTCCGAGAAGATAGAGCGGCGCATTATCAGTAAGATGCTTCATCGCTGATACGGAAAGCCCTATCTCATCAATTGGGACATGCCCCGGACCCTCGACGAGCGTCTGTACGCCCGCAGCCCTGGCTCTCTTCACAAGCTCGCCAAGAATAATGAACTCCTCAAATTTTGCCCTGTCAGAGGCATCGTTGATGCAGCCTGGGCGCATGCCGTCCCCAAGGCTTATTGTCAGGTCGTATTCGCGCGCTATCTCAAGCAGGTAATCGTATTCTGCGTAGAAAGGGTTCTCCTCGTAATTCTGCGCCATCCATGAAATGGTGAACGCCCCTCCGCGGCTCACGACATCCAGTATCCTGTCGCTGTTTTTCAGGCGCTTAAAGGATTCATGCGTAACGCCTGCATGTATGGTAACGAAATCGATGCCGTCCTGCACGTGCTTTCTCACTGCATTGAACATATCATCAGAGGTCATTTTCTCGATACCATTAAATGCAGCCTGGTATATCGGAACAGAGCCAACAGGCACGCTCACAGCCTCAATTATGCGCCTGCGTACCATGTCAAGGTCGCCTCCTGTGGAGAGATCCATCACGGTATCCGCCCCATATTTCTCTGCAGTAACAGCCTTCTCGACCTCAGCATTCACATCAACGTAATCCCTTGATGTCCCCATGTTGGCATTGATCTTGGTGCGCATCAGTTTGCCTATGCCTGTGGGCTGCGACTTGCTGTTGATGTTCTTCGGGATGACAAGATACCCTCCAGCGAGGAGCTTCCTGACATCCTCTACATCTACCCCCTCATTTACAGCCACACGCTTCATCTCATCCGTGACCATGCCGGCGTGTGCTTTTTCCATTAATGTCGTCATTTCTTCCTCGAACCGAACATTTTAGTAATCAGGCTTACTCCACGTTTTATTTTTTGTTTCTTTTGCGCTGGTTTTTCAGTTTGTTCTTCATGAGATTCTTCATGATGTTCTTCAGGAGGCTCCTTTTTTTTCTCCGGGCGTTCCCTGGATTGTTTCGTGGTCTGAACCTGGAAGATTTTACTTATAATAGAATCCGATGGCAAAGCCGGTGTTGTTTGTTCTTTACCCTGGGCAGGAACAGGCTCTTTTTTGTATTCAACTACAGGCTTGGCGTCGGCAATAGGTGTCTTCACGACCGGAACGCTGGCTCCGCCGTGCCTGCTCTTGCGCACCCTGATATCCACAAGCACCGGGCGCTCGATGTAATTGCTCACTATCATCGCAACACCTGGGGAGAGGCTCTTGATATCATCCTCAACTCCTGCGCTTATACCCTCAAGCCCTTTGCTGATAGCTTTTAGATCGTTGGGGTTTGTCACTTTCATAATTATCTGGGTGTTGCACTGCGAGAGGATGTTCTTGTCCACGCGCGCAGGACGCTGCGAGACGACCAGGAGCCCAAGACCGAACTTCCTGCCTTCGGAAGCGATTGTGCGCAGGATATCGCTGCTCACAGTGCCGCCGAATCCTTTCTCAGGACAGAAATTGTGCGCCTCCTCAAGCACGAGCATGCAGGGGGGCACAGTGTTGAGTTTTCTTGCCTCAAAGAGATCGCTGCACAGCTTCGCGACAATCATCGACTGGAGATTGGGGTCTACGCCCTTCATGTCGATTATGGAGGCTCTTCCCTCCTGGACGAGTTCGCCTACGGTCGTGGCTTTATCGGACAATATGCCCGTCTCCCGCAGAGCTTCAAGCTTGCTTATAACGTTCCATTTGATCTTGCTCTTGTTCTGCCCGACCTCAAAGATGATATCATCGATCATGTAAGTCTGCTTCTCAGCCTTGAGTTTTGAGACTGCCTCAAACAGTATGCCGTTCTGGTTCTGCGAGTGGTCCTCTGAAAAGAACTGCATGAAATCCTTTATCCCAAGGTTAGTTCCGTTTAACCTGAAAAGCATATCCGCATTCGGGTTGAGCACCTTATTTGCAGGTGTATATACAGTTACCTGGGTGGCGTAGCCTTTTGACGATATCCCGTATCGCTCAAAGGACGATGTTTTATCCTCGTTCGGGAGTCTCAGCGTTGCGTACTCCCCGTGCGGGTCGATAATAAGCAGTGGAACATTCTTATCGAGAAGTTCTTCAAGAATCACGCCGCTGGTATAGGATTTCCCGGCTCCTGTTTTCGCCAGGATGCTGCAGTGTTTCTGGACGAGATTGTTGGCATCGAGATGAACATGGATATTCTGACCGTCAAGCAGACCGATGTAAACATCCCCGCGCATCAAGCCAAGGGTCTGCTTTATAAGCGGCTCATCAGCCCTGAATACCTTATCCCCTGGACTGAACGGGGATTTCGGCATACGCAGTAACCCTTCCTTATCCCTCGAGCCTATCACTGCAGCCTGGGCAATGACCCGCTCCTCCATGTCGCCGACCTTTGATGAGCCTCCGGCAACATCGACCGCCTCTTTTATCGAGAAATCTTCACTTGAGCGGGTGATCGTGGAGACCTGCGCCAGCGTCCAGCCGTCTGATTCATGCCAGACCTTAATATAATCTGATTTTTTAATCGCAGAACTGTCAGAGACCGCGAACATGAAATTCAGGGATTCAGTTTTTCCGAATATAACGCCGATTGAGTCCTTCACCATTGTACCTATCAGGATTATTCCATTTACTATTATACTTTCTCCATAACCGTTACGCCAGTTAACGTCGTATACACGTATGCCAGGCTGGCATACGTGGATTAAGGATTTCAGTAGAGAAAGTATTTAACACTGAGAGATAATTAAAACTAAGGAGGCAAAAATCATGGGGCTTATAGAAAGAACGAGCACGATCATAAAAGCAAAGATAAACAAAATACTGGGTAAATTCGAAGACCCGAGAGAGACACTGGATTACTCTTACGAGAAGCAGCTTGAGCTTCTCCAGAACGTAAAGCGCGGCGTGGCTGAGGTAACCACGGCAAAAAAGCGGCTTGAACTCCAGAAGATGAAACTTGAGCAGAACATAGCTAAACTTGACGAACAGGCGCGTGAGGCTATTAAAGCCGGAAGGGAGGACCTTGCAAGAATCGCGCTTGAGAGGAAGAGCGCATCTCAGGCTGAGATTGCAAGCCTGACGCAGCAGATAGCCGATGTCGCAAAACAGCAGGAAAAGCTCATGGCAACTGAGAAGAGCCTGTCAGCCAAGATAGAATCGTTCCGCTCAACAAAGGAGACCATCAAGGCGCAGTACGGCGCGGCTGAGGCGCAGGTGAAGATCACGGAAGCGGTGAGCGGCATCAGCGAGGAGATGAGCGATGTGGGGCTTGCTGTGCAGCGCGCGCAGGACAAGACCGAGGAGATGAAGGCACGTGCATCTGCTCTAGACGAGCTCGTTGAAGCCGGCACTCTTGAGGACGTGACCGGAGGAACGAAGGACGATATCGATAGGGAACTTTCCAAGATAAAATCGAAGGGCAAGGTGGACGAGCAGCTTGAGGCGCTGAAAAAGGAGATGGGAAAATGATAGTGCGGTTGATGGGAGATGGACAGTACGAGCTTGATAGCAGGCATCTTGATGAGATGAACAGGATCGACAACAACATCGTCAAGATTGTCATGAAGGGAGACGAGAGAGCCTTCAGGGCAGAATTCAGGAAGCTTGTAGATTATGTGCGCAGGAACGGAAAAAAGCTGCCTGATGAGGTCATCAAGCCGAGCGATGTTATCGTACCGCCTGTCGATTTGACGCTTGAGGAGGCGCGGGAGATTTTCAAGGGGGATGGGCTGATTCCGGGTTAGGCGTGCATGGATAATTGATGCTCTGGCTCGGTCGAATGCCCGGAACATGAGAATCGATAAAAGTGGTAATACCAAACCATTAAATACAAAACTGTATTATTAAGCCTACTGCGCTCCGATAGTGTAGCAGGCCAATCATTCTGGCCTTTCAAGTTTTAAGCGCGCAACCGCGCTGGAATAAAGACAGCCAGAGACTCGGGTTCAAATCCCGATCGGAGCATAAGCCGACCCTCGCCTGTGCGGGATCCCTGCGCCATCCAGGCTTCGAGGTTGAAACTTGAACGACCTGGAAGGCATAACCGTTAGCAGCGGTCAGGGGTTCCCAATCGTACAATAAGTAGTATAATATTAAATAACTTTGCTTCAAGAGTGATTGTTATGGGTGTATGGGATAGACAAAGGGATTGGAAAGATATAGATAATGCAAATCAGCATAGAAATTACCAGCCTGAAAGAGCCGGGAAGCGTCATCCATATGAGAATTTTCCACAACTTAAAAACTTAAGATTTCCTGAGCCTAAAAAGAAAAAACCGTTCACCGTGTTTTGGAATAATTTTAAAAGGTTGTTTAATAGACATGACCCGGTTAAGATAATGTTGGTGATTATAATCTTAATGTTACTTGGATTATTATTTTCTGGATATAACCCTTCATACACTAACCAAGATGCACGTCTATCAGGGACGAACCTAAAAGAGCAGATATTTAATATTTGGGATAATATCATCCCAAAAAGTTCCGAGTATAATTTAACTAACTTTAGAAAGCCTATAAAACAACATAAACTTGTTGGTAAGTGGAAAGCAACAATTCCAGTTGACAACATTGAAACTGTTTTTGTATTTAAAAATGATAACACTGGAATATGGGAACACCCCGTTTTTGGAAAAATGTATTTTAATTACCGGATATCAGATGATAAAATTATTATGTCCGAACTGGAACCTTGTATAGATAACGGGTTATATAATTGTAGAGGGGATGCACCGATCCCATATCAGTTTTACAATGATGATGTGTTATTCCTTACGTTTGGATTGGTTAAATTATCATTTGAAAGACAGTGGTATTAAAAGTGTGTTTGTATATCTACGAACAAATATATAGGAAGCATTATATAGTTAAAATAACCTCTTGTTGGTTTGTAGTTTTTCCCTTTGCAGAGGGAAGAGCGAAAATTCGAGGTTGAAAAAATGAAATATATAGACAATTCCAGCGTAGCTGGTGCTACAAATGAATCGACTTTTGAAACAGACCGTGCTTTCAGGCTGACATATCCTGTGCATGGTGCACCGTTAAACCTGGATAATGCAATAGACGTGGATCTGCTCGTGCTTGAAGCGCTGGCAGCAGAATTCAACACGCCGCATTTTGTGATCCGGGATTTTGAGAGAATTGACAGGTACGGGATACATAAAGATGCGACAGGCTGGATATTGCATTTTACGCATATCCCGAATTCGGGATTGGTTATCGCATATGAGAGGATTAATGATGAGGGGCCGTGCGCTGCTGTGCTGGCAAAAGAGGAGAAGGGAGGAGGGGAATGAGCATTTTTAGTCGAGTTACCCATCGATGCCGCAAATGCAAAATAGCCTTGAGCAAGGATTACAAAGACGACCTTTGCCCTGAGCACCGCAGAGAGCAGGACGCGCTCGATGAGGAGGCAAGGCTTGCGGAGATTATTGCCAGGCGAGTATATATTTTCAAATGCCAGGAATGTGGTAAGGAGTTCAGATTAAGTGAGACTGATAGGAATCTCGTTAATGAAGAGAAGCTCGATGGGGTACATTGCTGTGGTGGTTACTGTGGTGAGGATCGCATTGAGATTGTAGATGCTGATGGGGAAGTAACGGCGGTGATCATATGAATCTTATCAAATGGATTAAAGAATTATCCAAAAAGAAATACAAGTACCGCTGCCCGATTTGCGGGTTCCATTCGGACGACCCCAATGAGATTTTCGGACATATCTGCAAAGTGCATACCAGCAGGAGGTTCTGTATATGAAGCTCTATGTAAAATGCCATGCTGAATATTTCAGAATGCTTGATCTGAAAACAACGGAGTTCAGGCAGTTTGAGAGCATAGTTATTGAAAATAAGGAGACCGGGGAAACGAGAGAGTTCCTTGTGAAAGATGTGAGGAAGGTCTATCCAGGCAGTGAAAAAACCATTAAAAATAAGTATCCAAAAGTGGACTGGGACCCTGACCTTCCGGTATTCGCTATTGAGCTCGGGGATGAGCTTGATAGAAATGATATCATTGTTTCTGTCCCGCAGCCAGCTCACGAGCTTGATCAAAAACCGGACAGAAAGGTATTCGAAATTCCCGAAGCTGAAAAGACCTGGCACGGCGTAGGGGAGTGATATCATGGATACCGAAAGACTGCGCGGTATATTTGCCGATTTTCTGGCATCTCATAATCTTAATAATGCGCTGAGGCTGGATAGCTGCTGTACAATCGACCAGGATGTGGCATTGAAATATGAGAGGATAGACCGGTACAGGATAATTTTCATGGACTGGAATGAGTGTAAAAAGCTCCTTGAGTTCTGTGCAAAGCATGATCTGACCATGTGGTTCGGCGCTGATAAACTCTGCATCGGCTACAACTACAAAGGCAACATGCGTCTATCTGCGTATTCTGTCCCGCTGCGGTCCGGGATCACTGGCAGCCAGGAGGACAGAAATGTTTCTGTCTCTCCGGAGATCTCTGCAGGTCCATTCCTGGGAGACAGAATACCTGCGGAGGTGAGATAATGCCAGAATGTGAACGATGTGGCGCTAATGTTGAACAACTATATCCTGTATATCATGTGAAATGCCACGACGATAAGCCCCATAAACCGGATCAGGAATACTGCGGACAGCCTATTAAAGTTTGCTGGAATTGTGATTGGGAAATAACTAACGGCAGAGGGGAACCGGATGAGGATATATGGGATGTAATAGAAGCACGCAAGGAACAGGCGTACATCGATGACCCGATAAATAACCCGCCATACTGGAGGTGATGAATGTGAAAGACATGGTGATCGTTATCCAGGGAGCGCCGGTGCTTACGGGCCTCTACAGGGAATTTGAATGGAAGCACCGGGAATGGGAAGCGGAATGCAACGGCGTTCGCGCCAGGTTTAAAAAGAAAACTAGCAGGAGCAATAAGAACGGGCAGATCTACGAGTACACGAACTGGTATGAGGAGACCGGAAGCGGGTTAAAATCGGTTGGAAAAACGGAGCCTGATTACAGCAAGTTCTATCCGCCTGAACCTAAGCTTCCATATTCTTTTGAGTATAATGAATACGAGGGACATATAATCATCTCCCAGAAGGATTACGAGGCTAATCAGAAGCATTTTAAGGACTGCCTTGTATTCGGGCTTGAGGAGGGCCTGAATCGCAGCCATGCCCTGTATAAGAACCCTGAGAAGGCTTTGAAGGATTCTGTCCGTAAGCCAGGGGTGAGCTCTGGCAGATCTGCGGTCTCCATGGAGACAGAAAAAGGAACAATAGATATGTGCCTGGGTGATGGAGACTGCGACAATTGCGAACACAGCGATGAATGCCCTGTGGGGTGATTCTTATGCGCTGTCCCCACTGCCGCGTAACGCTTATTTGCTGCAAGGGCGGGTTCAAGTGCCCTAAATGCGGATATACCAGAGATGCAACAAAAAGAGTCGTCAATAACCAGAGTTGGCGAAAAAAAAAGGGGGGGGGGCGAAACGTTATGTTGAGTTGTTCTGTCCGTGCTGCAGGTGAGCTTGCCGGGATCCTGGAGGACAGAATTTGAATAGCTCAGATGTTGTAATATCCCTTTTAGGTGATAGTAATAAAAACGAGTGGACCCGATCCGAGATATTAGAAATTATCTCTGAGGGATTGAAGATAGAAAAAAGGGAGGCAGGTTCAAAATTCGATACCGTAAATACCCGTACCGATTTTTTTGAGAAAATATCCGAGAACCCTGTAAAACACAAGTTTTCAAAAAGCGGACACTGGAGGTATGAATCTCTTAAAAAAAGCTTAAAATCCGGTGAGACTTTCAGAAGGGATTTTTCCAAGTTCATTAAAACCTATTATTGGGATAACCTGCTTGAGTGCGTCGGGAATTATATCCCGATTTTAGAGATCGATTATAATAATCTTAATAAAGGCTTTCCATATGCTGCCGAGCATCTATTTGAAGACCCGGATAAAACCCTTATTATGTTAAATGAAGCTCTCCAGGATATCGAGCTTCCGATTTTAGAGGATTTTAAGCCAGAGGTCAGCATATACAATGCTGGAGAGCTCCTTCAAGTAGAAGATATCAAAACCGAGCATATCAATAAATTCGTTCAGGTAGAGGGGCGGGTAGTATTCCAAAGCCTTCCGAAATCAGAACTGATAGAGGGTGCATTCAAATGCCAGAGATGCGAGCATATAAACTACGTGCCGCAGGGAGTCAGGCAATTCATAGAGCCTTACAAATGTGAAAATGATGTGTGTAATAGAAAGGGCCCTTTCAAGCTCCTGGATCCTCCAGAAAGCAAATACATAGACGGCCAGGAGATAGTTATTGAATCTTTGAAGGGACAGGTAACAGTCAAAGTCCATCTTACGAAAAGCCTGACCCGCCCTCCCTGGGACAGGGATGCCAAAGTAGTCAGGGTATGCGGCATTCTTAAAACAAATAATACCATTAGCAAATCGGGAACTAGATCAAATGTCTTTGAATGGATTATCGAGGCCAACAATATCAGATTTGCGGATGATAGCAATACAGAGCCCGCGACAGAGGATGAAATAAAAGTATTCGAAGAATGGGCTGAGAACCCGCTTGAACTGCGAAAAAAGCTACTGGAATCAATTGCACCTCATATTTACGGTATGATCGATGTGAAGGATCTATGCTGCCTTGCTTTATTCTCAGATTGGAACTGGGGATTGGATCCGCGTGAGGTATTGGAACGAAGCAGCATACATGTATTGCTTTTTGGAGATCCTGGAGTAGCAAAATCTCAGATCGTGAAGGACATAGTATATTTATCCCCTAAGGGAAAGTTCGGGCAGGTTACCAACATGACGAAAGGAGGACTGAGCACTGTGGCTGTCCAGGAAGGAGGGGAGTGGTGTGTGAGGTCTGGTTTCTTTAGCCTTGCAGATCAGGGCGTTGCAGGCCTTGATGAAATCGACAAAGTGGATGATCAGAAAGATCTAAAGTGCCTGGTCTCTGTCCTGGATGACCAGGTCCAGCGCGTAAGCAAGATAGGTAAGAACGATATTCCATTCAATACACGGGCCGCTGTTTTAGCAACAGCAAACCCGAAGGGCGGGCATCTGAGAAAAGAAGATACTATGGACCAGATTGCAGCAACTATCCCGAGCTACATTTTCCAGCGGTTTGATATGATATATGTTATCAGGGATATCCCGGATAAAGAGAAGGACCGTATTGTGATAAGGAACATAAACCAGATGCATAGCGACCACAAAATAAACCGCAAGAATATAGAGAGGTTAGTTACCCCGGAGCTATTCAGGAAATATGTTCTGTATGCCAGGAGTAAACCAGTGCCGGGATTTGCTCCGAATGCCCAAAAGCTGATAGAAGAATATTATCTAACCCTGAGAGAAGTATCCCATGACTACCCAGTAATTGGTGCAAGGCAGGGAAATAACCTGAATAGGATCTCCAGGGCTGTTGCACGAAGGGAGATGGCCCCTACCATCTCAGAAGAGCATGTAAAGTATGCCATAAGCCTCCTGAAGGCCGGCCTGTCCACGCTAAGTGAGGGCGACGACTACAGCATGTATAACTATGGCAGGACAAAGAGCCAGGCCGAGATGGTGAAGAGTATCAGGGATACAATTAAAGAGATCTGCAAGAAAGAGAAGGCTGCAAAGATAGAAGAAATAGCCTTCGTTTCCGGACTTGATGCTGTACAAGTAGAGCATGCTCTGATCCTGATGGAGAAGAACAAAGAAGTTTATAAAATAAAAGAAGGTTACAGGGTCCCGTAGGCTGATAGATATGAGACGGACAAAAAAAGCAAGCAAAAAACCTGAATTTTATGTATGCCTGGAATGTGCCAAAAAAGGAGATACAAGCCTGATGAAGCTTGTTTCCAGGAAAATAGAATTGTATCCCTGTGGAATCCCGTTACGGAATATTAAATTAATTTCCACTGCATAAAAAAAGATGCCGTAACGGAACCCCCTTTTTTTAGAGCATTTCTTGAGTGAATGTGAAAGTAATCAGGGTGTTTCCGGACTGTCAGATATTTCTTATATTTAGAATGTAATTACTTAGAGGCGTTAATAAAGTCAGTAGATAATGCAAGCTGAATGAAATAAATATACGGAGATGTTTTAAAAGTTAAATTTCATAAGCCGATAGTGCAAGCACGAAAAAACCACATAGCATAGACTATAGTTAGGTTACTGCATGATGCAAGTATTTTACCGATATTGGTTTTTTGGATTCTAAAACAACAGTCTAAAAAATGTAAGCAGTTCGAAGCTTATCGGTTTTAATGATTTTAGCGTCTACTGATGCTATACACATCATGCAAGCAGTAACAAGGGGCTTAAAAAGAACAACTGTATAAACAAAAAAGTTAAAATTGGGTTTTGGGAAATCTAGTCCTGAGAAAAAAGACCCCCCCCCTCAAAATATTAAAAAAATCGTTAAAAAACGCTAAAAACAAGCCTCTGCATTCAGCTTGCATGTATTTTTTGATTTGCAAGCAGTGCAAGCAGATACTGTTAGGCATACGGTTTTTTACTGCTTGCACCATCGGGAGACACAAAACCATTTACTCATATCGATTTTTAGAGCTTTTTTACTGCTTGCATCATCGGGGAACACTATGATTTTATGTGTGGTATAATCTTATATTCTATCAAAAGTAAACTTGATAAGCTTTTTATGGATATTACTAAATTTGTTTTGGATTGTGAGGCAAGAGGTCTTGACGACCATACAATACAGACATACAAAGGGTGCGTGATAGATTTCTTGAATTATTATTCAGATCCTCTAACGGTCGGTCTTGATGAACTTCGAAGATATCTCAAAGGCCTGCGGTCCCGGGAACTATCCGGGAGCACTCTTAAAGGCTATTTTGCAGCACTCAGCACGTATTATGAATACCTTATTTTTGAAAAACTGATAGCCTATAATCCCATTCTCCCATTCCGAAAAAGATACCTTGCAAGGATCAGGCCGTGCCTGGGCGGGGAGAATACACGGCAGCTAATCTCCATCGATGAGATGAGGCTTCTTATCCAGGCAGCTATAACCCCGCTTGACCTGGTAATCCTCTTGCTCCTTGCAAAGACCGGCATAAGACGGGGGGAACTGCTTGCTTTGAAAATTGGCGATATCTCCCTGAAGCACGGTATCATTCGCATACCTGCCAAGGCAAAGAGATCTCAGAGGTCAGCCTTCATTGATGAGGAACTCCATGCCGCCCTTGAGAAGTATATTTCATGGCGGTCCCACTATACCAGGTCCTCCAGGCTCTTGATCAACATGAACGGAAATAAGATACAGCGGGATTATCCCAACAAGCTTATAGCATCTCTTGCAGAGCCCCTTAATCTTCATATCCCCAGGGGAGCACTTTGCGATAAGCTCACTCCTCATTGCTTCCGTCACTGGTTCACAACATGGTTATACCGTGCAGGCATGGATAAGGAATTCATTAAGTGGCTGCGTGGGGATAGTATGTCTGTAGAGTCCTGGGAAATATACAACCAGATAGATCTCGAGGATGTCAGGCAGGCATACCTGTGGTGCATCCCTTCGCTTCTCAGCTTTGATATGAAACTTGCCAACTTTACAAAATCGAGCCTCAAGGATGCGATATAGACGATTATTTTT
>JAPMTX010000030.1 GCA_026552855.1 Candidatus Methanoperedens sp.
TTCCACGATCAAAAAACTTACGCCTGCGTTCGTCCAGTTCTATAAACTCCCGTCGCATAAGATACACGGGGTTATCACACGGATAGAGATGTAACCAGGTAAGAGTATAAATATTGGGCTCCAATAAGAACGAGAGTGATAGGCTTGAGTGAGATAATATTCAAAGATGCGAAGATCAGAAGACCGCAGGACGCCCAGCCCGAACAGATAAAAAGTATATTCCCCCGCATTTCACCTGTGAGGCGGGGAGATATAGTAGCGATAAAAATCCACCCCGGAGAGTACGGGAACACCACGCACGTAAGACCTGTAATCGTCAGGACTGTGGTGGACCTTGTAATAGAGGCGGGCGGGATACCTTTTGTTACCGATACAACCACTCTGTACAAAGGGATGAAGCTCAATGCTGCTGAACTCATAAAAGCTGCAGCCATGAACGGCTTCACCCATGCGAGCATGAACGCCCCGTTCATAGTCGCGGACGGGCTCAGGGGGAACAACGCGAAGGAGATACAGATAAACGGGAAAGTGCTCGGCAGCATTACGGTCGCATCTGCGGTCGCGGAAGCGGATTCAATGATAGTCATATCCCACGGCAAGGGTCATCCAGCCTCAGGTTTCGGCGGCGCGGTGAAGCACCTGGGCATGGGGTGCCTTGACAGAGCGGGAAAGATAAAGGTGCATGAGGTGGCAAAGCCGTCCATCGACCCTGAGAAATGCGTAATGTGCGGGGAATGCGTGGAGGTATGCCCCTGGGGTGCTATAACGCCGCCCGATATCGACCGCTCAAAATGCTGCGGTGAGCTGTCATGCGCTGATGCATGCCAGCAGGAAGCCATAATCCCGCCCCCGCAGGCTTCCGAAAGAATGCAGAAAAGGCTGGGTGAGGCAGCGCTTGGACCGGTAGAGGCACTGAAAGGAAGGATAGGGTACATCAACTGGGTGTACGACCTGACTCCCGGATGCGACTGCTTTAATTTCTCAGGCGAGAGGTTCGTTGAGGATATCGGGATACTTGCAGGGCGCGACCCCGTGGCTCTGGACTCTGCAACGATTGATCTGATCAACGAGCACATGAAACCCAACGGCGGGTCGATATACACAGTCTGGGGCGTAGACCCGTGGATACACATCGAGGCTGCTGAGAAAATAGGGTGCGGCAGCAGGGAATATATACTGATGGACTGAACGGGATGGAAAATACAAGGTTAGCGGCGTTTTATCAGGAATACACCGATTGCCGTACAGACCAGTCCTGCAGCGACACCGAAAATTACTGAAAACGTAAGTATAGCCAGAGACATGAGGAGAGTTCCAGGAGATGATGCTGACCTGATAATGAACAGCAGGGAAACGGGGAAAGCCAGGAATTCAGTCCCCAGCCCTATGAAAGTCCAGCCCATTATCCTGCTTATGCCGTCCAGCCTGCAAAGCCTCAGGTAAACGAGGGGCATTATCACGAGCAAAGAGAGGAGGAATACAAAGAGCGGCAGGTTCCCCTGCAATGCCGGGGGGAGAACAGGCGCAAAAGACCCTGTTATGAGAACCAGGATGACGACCGCTCCCATAGAGAGCACGAACCCGCAGGCTGCAGAAATAATTGAGTTCCTGGAGAGCATATCTTTAATCTTTCTTTATGTGTATATCCATCTGGCTGAACGGGATCTCTATACCTTCTTCTTTGAACCGTTTGAACATCTCCCTGAATATCCAGTCTATCACCGGATGCCTATCATCGTAGTGCTTTACCCAGACTAGAAGCTCAAAGTTCTGCGAGGAGGCTGCGTACTCCGTGAACCGGACGAGAGGCTTCGGCTCAGGAAGGACCAGAGGCGTCCTGTTTGCTATATCGAGCAATATATCATCCACTTTCTTAGGATCAGTGCCGTAGGCGACGCTCACGGGCAGCTTGACCCTTACAGTGGTATCCGGGACTGCGTAGTTCACTATATTGTCGTTGATAACCTTTGAATTGGGGATTGTTATGACTGTATTGTTCAATGTTTTGACCTTTGTATACCTGGGCTTTATCTCATAGACATCCCCGTAAACGCCTCCGAATTCGATCCTGTCTCCCACCTTGTACAGCTGGTCAAGAGTTATAGCCACGCCTCCGAACACGTTCGTGAGCACGTTCTGGGCAGCCAGCGCGATGGCGAGACCCGCTATACCCATGCCCGTGAGCAGTGGTGTTATCTCGTACCCTATTACTTTGAGGGCAATCATGATGCCGATGAACCAGATGATGTACATCACCGACATATCGGCGAGCGCCACGAGCCTGTCGTCCACTGCGCTCTCTGTACTGGAAGCCCATTCGTAGCCGTACTCCTTTACCATCTTTTTGGCAAGCGTAGCTACCATCCATGTCCCGAATATCGTGAGAATAAACTTCCTGTACTGGTAATTGGCATCATTCTTGTTGATCAGGTCAACAAGATAGGGCGTCTGGTGGACAGCATAGTATATCCCCGCCACCAGGATAAGCATGTAAAGGGGTCTTCCGAGGGAATGCAGGATAATGTCATCCAGCTTCGTCTCGGTCTTTGCGGCTCTCTGGCTTAGCCTTTCGAGCATAAAATTGACGGCACTGGCTGTCACAAAGCTTAATATAAGGATAATGAGCGGCGGCAGTATGTCCTGAAGTTCCATGGGCAGCCAAGATGAACGAATGGTTTAAAATATCTTTCTGTGAGGACTGGATATTTATACAGCAAGACCTCTTTAGCGAATTATGGACTATGACCGCCAGCATGCCGTAAGCATGATAGATGCACTTGAGATTGATTCAAGCACAAGAGCATCAATGCACAGAGCCTTTGCACGGCGGACGGAGCTTTTCGGCAACAGGATATATTTTTTCAGGGAGCCTTTTACCCCTGTATCCCTGACAGGGACGCGCTGCTCCCTTGAATGCAGGCACTGCAACGCATACTACCTGCGCCATATGCTGGACGGCTCTGAAGGAAGATTATACTCCCATGCCTGTCATTTAGCGGATAAAGGGGCAAAAGGGCTGCTGCTGAGCGGGGGAAGCGCGCCTGACGGGAGCGTTCCGACGTACAGGTTCGCGGAGAGCATTAAGAACATCAAAAGGGATAAAAAACTAAAGATCAGCGCGCATACAGGCATTGTGAACGAGACGCAGGCGCGGATGCTCTCTGGGTTTCTGGACATGGCGCTCGTTGATGTTATCGGGGATGACGGGACTGTGCACGAAATACTCGGCATGGAGGCTGGCGCGGCGGATTATGAGGAGTCGCTAAAAAACCTTTCATCAGCCGGGATACCTCTTGCCCCGCATATCATCGTCGGGCTGCATAACGGCGAATTGAAAGGGGAGTTCAAGGCGCTTGAGATGGTCAGGAAATTCGCTCCTGAGGCAGTGGTGATAGTCGTTTTTATTCCGACAGAAGGGACAGCCATGGAAGGGATTGCGGCTCCAAAAATAGAAGACATAGTTAAAGTCATGGCAAAAGCGCGAGGAATGTTCGATGTACCCCTGTCGTTAAGCTGCGTGCGTCCGGGGGGCAGGTACCGCTCCATACTTGATACGTATGCAGTCCTGAGCGGCATTGACAGGATAGCAGTACCTTCAAGAAGTGCCTATAAAATAAGCAGGGAAGCGGGACTGGATATCATAGAAGTACCAAAAATGTGCTGCTCGTACAGGGTATGATCATGAAGAAGATAGCAAGCCACGGTGATATAGAGATTTTTGCGCCCGATAATTCAAGGTTCTCATTCCTGAAAAGCCCCTATGCAGCCCACATGACGCACAGTGCAGTGGATATCTATTACGGGGATTTCGGGAGCGACGCGGTCTCACCTGTTGACGGCGAGGTGATCGATGTCCGGAGCTTTAATGCGCCCACGCCATTTAAAGACCGGGATTCAAAGGAGTACGTCATAGCTATACGACAGAAGGAGCACGTAGTTAAGATACTTCATATAAAACCTGATGTTGAAAGGGGCGAGAATATCTCAAAAGGCGATAAGATAGGGGCATTCATACACAACGGCTATTTCATTTTCTGGAACGACCCTGTGATGCATGTGGAGGTGAGGAAACCTGACGACTACCTGCGCGCCTCGAACGATCTGCACCTTTCGCCCGGTATTGAATGGAGCCGCCTTCCTGCACGGAAGGATATTGAGCTTGAATGCAGTATCGAATGCATAAATAAGAGATACGCTCTCCTTTGCGCACCTTATGAAGCTGCGGGTGAGGTAAGAGGGTTTGCTGTCGATGGAGGATTCCTTGACGGCTACGTTCCCTCAGGTACCGAGAGTGGTTTTTTTGGCATCGTCAAGCAGCAGGGTTTTTCCCACCCGCAGGTCGCAGGGCTTGGGATCACTGAAGGGGAAAAGGAAATAGAATGTGCCGGAGCCGCTTTCTGTTTGCACTTTAATGAGCCGAGGATCAAGGTACTGCCTCTGCGGTATGGCGATGAACTGTTCTCCGGGGATGGCGAGGTCAGAATAAGTCTTGAGGTTCGGTAATGCTGCGCAGCCTTTTCCTGAGCACATCCGCCGCGCTGCTGAGATCGCTGTCGTAGAGGTCTTTTATCTTTGAATTGTACAGGAGCGTGTAGATCTTTTTGAGTTTTGCCTCTTTCCTGTCTTTCAGTACCGTGTTCTCAGCCGCGAGAAGCACACTGAAATCGTGCTGGTGTGCCAGTATGAAGTTTCGCAGGTCATTCGCTGTCTTCATCTCAGGCAGGAGGCGCAGCATCCAGATGATAGGAGGACCTCTTGTTTTTCTCTGCTTTGGACCGTCGTGTATGTATAAGCCGAACGCCATATCTTTTTTCTTCAGGATGGCTGTCAGGGTAAGGGCGCCTGCGCCGCTGCACACCTCCACCTTTTCGCTCTGGACAGCATAGCCCACCTCTGCCAGTTCTTTCGTGGCGAATTGCAGCAGTGAGAGTTCGTAATCCTGCTCAGGCATGTCCCAGTAGTCGCTCATGGTATCTATCAAGCAGGTATCGATGGATATTTATACCTATCCTCAAATGTTACCAAATATGAAGGCGTATGAATTTGAGTTCCCTGAGGACAGGTATTATCTGAAAAATCATATCTGGTTGAAGCCTGAGAGCGGGGAAGTCATCCTGGGAATTACAGAGCTTGGACAATCACTTTCCAAAGGGATAGTGCATATAGATCTGCCTGAGGTCGGCGAATCGGTTAGAAGGGGGGATACCCTGGTGGCATATGAGACCATAAAGGCTGTCTCGCAGATATTCCTCCCCTTCGATGCAGAGGTCGTAGAAGTGAACGAAAAACTCTGGGACGACCCGAACATTATCAACAGCAACCCGTATAACGAATGGCTTATAAAAGTAAAGGGCAAGTTTAGCGAGAGTTCGGTGATGAAGGTAAGCGAAGCTGTGGGATATTATACGAAATTAATCGCCAAAGAGAGGGAACGGTACGCAGGCGGCGAAAAAAGTTAAATACTATTATGAATAGATTGCCTTTTTAGTACGTTCTCCGGCAAATAAAAGGAGGAAAGATTATGGTCGAAATAGAGGGATATTACCTTCCTGAAGAGTTATATTATACCAAGGATCACACATGGGCAAGAGTAGAGGATGACGGCACAGTTACAGTTGGTCTTGACGCTTTTGGCGCAAAAGCCGCGGGCAACATAGAGTTCATAGACCTTCCGATGGAGGACGATGAGTTCGAGAGCGGAGAAGCGTTCGGCTCGCTGGAATCAGCGAAATGGGTGGGCGGTCTTCTAATGCCTGTCAGCGGCACGGTCATCCAGGTCAACGAGAGCATTGAGGACGAGCTGAACCTCCTGGCAGAGGACCCCTACGGCGAGGGCTGGCTCATCAAGGTAAGACCTACCAACCTGAAGGACGACCTCAAAGCCCTTATTCACGGCGATGCCGTCGGACCCTGGCTCAAGAAAGAGATCGAGACAAGAAAGAAGAAGTAATCACCAGTTCTCCTCTTCTTTGAACCTGTACTCTATGACTTCAAGTTCTATCTGCTCCCCGCTGCTGTTGTAGCATCTCCAGCTTGATATATCGTAGGGTGCTCCTACAATGATATGGTACATCCCTTTCCTGTCAAAAAGCTCAAGGTCATAGCTTGAAGGGCGAAGGTTCCCGGACGGGTGGCTGTGCACCGTTCCCACGGTGGGTATGTTGGGGAGCATGAAGAGCTGCATCACCGCGCTCTCGTCGCTTGATTCCGTGCCAGGGACGATGACCACGTCGGTAATAACGTCCCCGGAAGCCTGGAGCATGCCCGCGAATTCCATCGGCGCTGTGGATTTGCTCACCTCAAGTATGAACGACAGTGTATCTTTTGCGATTTTCATAAATACCCAGGTGCTACGTTCTGCGGCTAAAAGGCTTCGGACAGCAACAGCATTCCCAGCGAGATTATCCGCTAATCCAATATTGATAAAAATTGATATCAGAATAAGCGGGCTGGGAGGGATTTGAACCCACGGCCGTCGGATTAAGAGTCCGACGCTCTGCCTGTCTAAGCTACCAGCCCATATGAGGCTTTCCTCTAATAATGCTCACTCAATATATACATTTCGAAGCCCCCTCCCGAAAACCTATTTATACAACCCTGCCATCTAAAGCTCTCCTGAGGGTGTATCATGGCTAAAACGTCCAAGATATCAGGTTTCTATAAGCTGAGCCCCAAAGACAGGCTCAGGGTCGTATCCGAATTCTCAGGTCTCACTGAAGAAGAGGCTTCAAGCATCAGCGCAGCTGGGGCATTATCCCTTGATGCCGCTGACCGCATGGTGGAGAACCTCATAGGCGTCATGGAGATACCCATGGGCGTGGCTGTGAATTTCCTGATAAACGGCAGGGATTATCTTATTCCGATGGCGATAGAGGAGCCTTCGGTCATAGCTGCGGCGAGCAATGCAGCGAAGATGGCGCGCGACGGCGGCGGGTTCACGACGAGCAGCACAGGTCCTGTCATGATAGGTCAGATCCAGGCTGTGGGCATCGCAGACCCAAGCGGCGCAAGGATGAACATACTTGAGAAAAAGGACGAGATACTCAGGCGCGCGAACGAAGTGGACCCTGTGCTCGTAAAATTCGGGGGCGGAGCAAAGGACGTTGAGGTAAGGGTTATCGATACGCAGGGCGGGAAAATGGTCATCACGCACCTGATAGTTGATTGTCGGGACGCGATGGGAGCCAATGCAGTGAATACGATGGCAGAAACCATAGCCCCATATATCGAGGAACTGACAGGCGGGCGCGTATACCTCAGGATCATCTCGAATTTTGCGGACAAGCGCATAATGAGAGCAAAGGCTGTGTTCACGAAGGAGGCTATCGGCGGAGAGGAGGTTGTGGACGGCATACTGGCTGCTTATCACTTCGCGGCAGGAGACCCGTACCGGGCTGCAACGCACAACAAAGGCATAATGAACGGCGTGACAGCTGCTGTGCTTGCTACCGGGAACGATACCAGAGCCATCGAAGCAGGGGCGCACGTATATGCCTCACGCAGCGGCGCGTACCGCCCGCTCTCGTGCTACGAGAAGAACTCCAGCGGCGACCTTGTAGCAACGATAGAGATGCCTATGGCTATAGGGCTTGTGGGCGGCGCTACGAAGACAAACCCGATAGCGTGCGCCGCCGTAAAAATACTCGGCGTAAAGACGGCGACTGAGATGGGCGAGGTATTCGCCGCGCTGGGGCTTGCGCAGAATTTTGCAGCCATGCGCGCGCTGGCTACCGAGGGCATACAGAGAGGGCACATGGGTCTCCACTCACGGAACGTTGCGATCCAGGCTGGCGCCACAGGTGAGATGGTAGATAAGATAGCCGGGATAATGGTCAAAGAAGGGAAGGTCAGGGCTGACAGGGCGAAGGAACTGCTTGAGGAGATGCAGAGAAGCAGGGATTAAATACCTCCTGTTCAAAGTATATACTGATGCCAGCGCGGAAAGTCACAAAAGTCCTGCTTTTCCTCAAGAACATGGTGTACGAGAGCACAAGCCCCATGGAGATACTGAGGTTCGCAAAATATTATCGCAAGAAGGGGCTTGAGGTTGTGGTTGTACTCTGGGGTCCCATGGGCGTCATCCTCGCAAAAAAAGGAAAGAGCGGCACGCCGCCGTACGATGAGCGCGTCAGGGAATGCATCGAACTGGGTATCAGGTTCAAATGCTGCGAGCTCGCCTCTTCAATGATCGGCTTTGAGAAAGAGGAGCTTATCGAAGGCGTGGAAATGATACATTCCTATGAAGTTGCTGACCTGATGCTCCAGTACTGCGAGGAAGGGCAGCTTGTAATAAACCTGTGAAGCTGGTATCTTTTTAACTACCAAGACCAATTAACGCACTCTTATGAATAACGAGCTTCTTGAAAAACTTAAAGCTGGCAGAGTGCACCTTCATGAGATAGGGGATGCGCAGAACGCGAGTGTTGCGGTTGAACACAGGCGCGCCGCAATCTCTGAACTGACAGGAGTTGGATTCAGGCACATAAGCCATTTTTCATTCGATGCTGAGGACGCAGCAAAGCGCAATATAGAGAACATGATAGGCGCAGTGCATGTCCCTCTCGGCGTCGCAGGACCTCTCCGCGTCAACGGCGATTATGCAAGCGGTGATTATTATATCCCCCTGGCTACGACCGAGGGCGCGCTCGTCGCAAGCGCAGACAGGGGATGCTCTGTTATCACAGCCTGCGGCGGGGCGAACGTCAGGATATTCAGGGACGAGATGACCCGCGCCCCGGTATTTAAGACAAAAGACGTGGCAGGAGCAAAAAGGCTTACAGAGTGGGTAAAAGAGAATTTCCAGCGCCTGAAGGAGAGGGCTGAGGAGACCACGCGGTTCGGGAAACTGCTCTCTGTTGAGCCTTTCGTGGCAGGGAGGAGCGTTTACTTGCGGTTTGCATATGATACTGCTGATGCTATGGGGATGAACATGGTCACCATTGCAACGGATGCAGCAGTTGATCTCGTCCTTTCAGAGAATGATGTGGAACTCGTCGCGCTGTCAGGCAATATGTGTACGGATAAAAAGCCTGCAGCAATGAATATTATAATGGGTAGGGGAAAGACCGTATCTGCCGATGTAATTCTGGGAGAGGAGATAATCCAGGAGAAACTGCATACCACGCCTGAGAGAATGGCTGAGGTGAACTACAGGAAAAACCTCCTGGGCTCGGCGCGCGCTGGTTCTCTGGGGTTCAATGCCCATGCAGCGAACATTGCAGCAGCCATGTTCATCGCCTGCGGGCAGGATGCAGCCCACGTTGTCGAGGCGAGCAACGCCATGACTACAATGGAACTTACTGAGGAGGGGCTTTATTGCTCAGTCACTCTGCCGTCTCTGGCTGTTGGAACCGTGGGCGGGGGGACGCGCATAGGCACGCAGCAGGAGTGCCTCGCCATGCTGGGCGCGGCTGGCGCAGGGAATCCGCCGGGTACGAACGCAAAGAAACTCGGTGAGATAATTGCTGCTGCTATTCTGGCAGGTGAGATCTCGCTTATCGGTGCTCTGGCTGCGAGGCATCTTGCAAAAGCCCATGCTGCACTCGGAAGATAATCCTACAGTGCCGCAGGATTTTCATATAATCCGATTAATCATATGTACTCTGCAATCAAATTTATATACTCAGCCCACCTATAATTGTATCAGGGAGGTTAAATATGAGAAAGACATGGCTTATTATTGGTCTGTTAGGAGTTATGGTGCTGATAGGCGGGTGTACCGGACCAGGAACAACAGCACAGCCGACCCCTGCACAGCCAGGACAAACGCAACCGTCCGTCACTTCAGCAGCTGTTCAAGTGGATATCAAGGACTTTACCTTTGTACCCGGGACAATAACGGTTTCTAAAGGAACAACCGTGATATGGACGAACAGAGATAGCGCCCCGCACACGGTGACATCGGATACTTTCGATTCAGGCACGCTCAATCAGGGTCAGACGTTCACCTATACGTTTAACCAGGCTGGAACTTTCGAGTACAGGTGCACAATCCATCCCAGCATACCTCACGGAAATGTGATCGTGACCTAATAGAAGCGGTCAAATAATTTAAGCATATTAATATTAAATTAGCAGCATCATGATTTACGGATAATTTTACTTACGGTCCGATATGCTGCGCCCTTTTTGATGAACCGGTAATATAAATTAACCGCTATGCTTAAGCCCATCTGATGTTGGGATTTTACATAACGTAAACTATATATTTAAGCAGAGCCCTATCAATATGATTACCATAATAATAATGAGGCATGAGTATGGTATCAAAAAGCAAGAGTAACAGAACCGCTGCTGAACCAGCGAGTACTGAGGGCAAGAATCTGTATATCGGAATAGATCTTGGAACAAATCACACAGCCATCTCGACAAGCGATGGTAAGAAGAACAGCGTTCTGACCGTGGTAGGAAGTCCAAGGGACGCAGTCGCTTCAAAATTCCTGCAGAAAGAGCACCTGTACGGGCAGGAAGCGCTCAACCACAGGGTCGCTCTTAACATATATAGACCTATAGAGAACGGAGTACTGAAGAACCAGAGGGAGGATATCGAAGCTGCTAAAGGGTTGCTTAATTTCGCGCTGCATTCGGTTGATGCCTGTAGTAACGCCAAGAAGTATGCCATCGTAGGAGTGCCTGCACAGGCGAGCGTGCTGAGCAAAAAAATAATCACTGAAATGGCAAGGGAATTTTTCGATGGGATAATGGTCGCAAGCGAGCCTTTCTGCGTGGCTTATAACCTCGGGCAGCTTGAGCACTCGCTCGTAGTGGATATCGGGGCAGGCACGACGGATCTGTGCAGAGTTCACGGCACACTGCCTGAGCCGGAAGACCAGATCAGCACCAACAAGGCAGGGAACTATATAGACAAGGAGCTTGTCAAGTACATCTCTGACCAGTATACGAACGTACGGATTACAACTGAGATGGCAAAGCGGTGGAAAGAGCAGCATTCCTTCGTAGGCGAAGCTGAAGAAGAGCTAATAATGGACGTGCCGGTTGATTCTTCTGTCCTGAAGCTCACAATCACGCAGGAGATGAAGAAAGCATGTGAATCCATCATGCCGGACATAATCGGCGGAATATCCAGGCTTATCTCAACTTACGACCCCGATTTCCAGGATGCATTACGCTCCAACATCTGGCTGGCAGGCGGCGGCTGCCAGATAAGGCACCTTGACACCGTCCTTGAACATGAGCTTGAGCTGATAGACGGAGGCAAGGTCTTCAAGGTCAATGACCCGGTTTACGGCGGCGCGGATGGTGCTCTAAAGCTGGCTATGGATATGCCGAAGGAATTCTGGCATACAGTGTAGATGCTGGAAAGACTCACGGATACAACAATAGAGACCCAGCGCCAGTGGCTCAGGTTCATCCTGGAGAGGGTAGGTCATAACAACCTGCCCGGTCTGCTGGATTACTATAAGGATATCGGCTGGATAGGCATACCTGTCGCCAACAGGATGCTTGAGCTTGCAAACCAGGAGAAACCATACAGAGGGACTTCCTGGGCTCTCTCTGCCGAGGAGCACAGGGTATCCAGGCTCTATATAGAGAAACTGGGAGGAAGGCAGGTGGATGAAACTGCCCTTCAAGTCCCGCAGCAGGGCAAAGCCAAGCCTGTGCCTGAGAAAAAGATAGAATTAAAACTCAGGAATATCATACCCACGATCCATCCCATCGAGAAGAAGAAGATGGAGTTCACGATACACCGGCGCGAGGTCACCATCAAGAACCTGGAACAGGAGCTCGGAGAAAAGGATGCCGAGATAGATGATCTCAAAGAGAGGATACGGGGACTTGAGGAAGCCATCGATGAACACAGCAGGGAAGTGAAAAAGAATAAGATATTCATGGAACTCTTTGACCAGAATTCAAGATTGAAAAAAGCCATCTTCGCTAATAGAAAGAATTCGGGGAAAAAGTGACATGATAAATCATGTTATTTAGCCGGGGTTTTAAGAAATATTTAAATAACAAGCCATCCTTATACATCTTACAAATAGATGAGACATAGTATGTAACATCTGTTTGGAGGATCGCTTGAAATTAATATCAAAGCCTTTATTGTATACGCCTGAGTGGCTTGTTTCTTTTGAGAAGGATGCGGCAGGAGAGATTATCCTGAGCCAGTATCCGGGTGAAGTGATACGGGAATACAGAATGAGATATGATATGTCTCAGGAAGACCTGGGGGAACTGATGGACCTGCGCCGGGAATCCATCTCGCGGATCGAGAACGGGGCTGTTACCCCTACCCTCGATTTTATAAGGGCGTTTATCCGGGCTGCAGCTTTGATAGAGGCGATCAGGGTCGAGAGGGCGCAGCACAAGGAGATAAACGTCTATCTTCTTGAAAATATTGCCAAAGAATTCGGCTTTTCGCGCGAAAAACTGCCTTTCATGTTGAAAATAGGTCTGGAAAGTTACGATAAAAAACTCGTTAAGATTCAAAAATCGTTAAAGGAGAAGAGATATGGGAAATGATTCGGTTATATGGCTTGAAGAGGTCGGTAAAGAAGATATAGCGATAGTAGGCGGGAAAGGTGCAAGCCTTGGCGAGATGATCCGGGCTGAGCTGCCGGTTCCGGGAGGGTTCGCCGTGACTGCACAGGCTTTCCGGCGGTTCATCGATGAGAACGGGGTCAGTGACGAGCTTTTCAAATCCCTTGAGGTGGACGTCGATGATGCGGAAATCCTGAGGCAAGCTGAGAAGAATGCAAAAAAGATCATCCTGGAGGCAGAGATACCTGCTGATATTGAAAAGAGCATCAGGTCAAAATACAAAGAACTGTGCAAACGGGAAGGAAAAGAAGCGTTCGTGGCTGTACGTTCAAGCGCCACAGCAGAGGACCTGCCTGATGCAAGCTTTGCAGGTCAGCAGGATACCTTCCTCAATATCAGGGGAGAGGAGAATGTCATAGAAGCTGTCAAGAAATGCTGGGCATCTCTTTACGGCGCGCGGGCTATCTATTACCGCGTGAAGCAGGGCTTTGACCACAACAAGGTGAACCTGTGCGCTGTTGTCCAGACGATGGTCGATGCTGAGAAGGCTGGCGTCATGTTCTCATCCCATCCATCAACTGGCGAGCCTGTTACTATCATTGAAGGCGCATGGGGGCTCGGTGAGACTGTAGTCTCAGGGGCGGTTTCCCCAGATTATTATACTGTGGATAAGCAGTCCAAGAAGATACTTGAGCGTAAGGTAGCAACCAAGAACGTCATGCATACAAAAGACCCGAAGACAGGTAAGACCATCGACATCCCTGTGCCTGACGGAAAGAAAAATGCCAAAGTACTTGACGATGATGAGATACTGAAACTTGTCGAGTTCGGGGAGGTTGTCGAGGACCTCTACGGCTCTCCCCAGGACGTGGAGTGGGCTATCAGGAATAAGGAAATATACATCCTTCAATCAAGACCCATAACCACCATAAAGAAGAAAAAAGAAGTAAAAGAAAAGATCGCAACTTCAGCATTGCTTGAAGGTCTTGGCGCGTCGCCCGGAATAGCCTACGGGGAAGCGAAGCTTGTATCTGATGTGACCGAGCTTGGGAAGGTCAAGAAAGGCGATATACTTGTGGCGGTGATGACAACTCCGGATATGGTCCCTGCCATGAAGCGCGCCGCTGCTATAGTAACAGATGAGGGAGGGCTTACGTGCCATGCAGCCATCGTTTCGCGGGAACTGGGCTGCCCTGCGGTCGTGGGAACAAGGAAGGCAACCGAATTGCTGGCGGACGGCACAATGATAACTGTGGACGGCGAGAAAGGGCTTGTATTTGAGGGTAAAAAAGATTCGGCTGTTCCAGCCGCGCCGCCCCAGATGCAGTTATCTTTCGCGAAATCAAAACCCGTGACTGCAACCGAGATAAAGGTGAACGTCTCAATCCCCGAAGCCACCCAGCGGGCAGTTGAAACTCAGGCTGACGGCGTGGGACTTCTGCGGATCGAGCACATGATACTGGGTCTCCCGAAGCATCCCAAACAATACATAAAGGAAGGGAAGGCTGACGAATACGTCAACGAGCTTGTTTCGCGCATCCAGACCGTAGTGGACGCGTTCTATCCCAAGCCGGTGTGGGTGCGGACGCTGGACGCGCCCACAGACGAGTTCAGGGCGATGGAGGGCGGGGAGGGAGAACCCATTGAGCCGAACCCGATGCTTGGATACCGTGGCATCAGGCGCGACCTTATTGATACAGAGCATTTCGAGCTTGAGGTGAGGGCGTTCAAGGAGTTGATCAAGCGCGGCTACAATAACATGGGCATCATGATTCCGCTTGTCCAGCATCCTTCGGAGCTTCGCTGTGCAAAGGAATTCATGCGATCAAACGGGCTGGACATCGATAAGATAGACATCGGGATAATGGTAGAAATCCCGGCGGCAGCGCTCATAATCGACCAGTTCATAGCTGAAGGTCTGGATTTCGTGAGCTTCGGCACCAACGACCTGACTCAGTACACGCTGGCTGTGGACAGGAACAATGAGCATGTGGCGCACCTCTACAGCGAGATGCATCCTGCAGTGTTGAAGCTCATCGAGCACGTGATTACCGAGTGCAACAAAGCCGGCGTGAAGACGAGCATCTGCGGGCAGGCGGGGAGCTATCCTAAAGTGGCTAAACGCTTAGTCGAGCTTGGGATATCGAGCATTTCAGCGAATATCGATGCGGTGGAGGCTGTGAGGGATATGGTGGCGAGGACTGAGATGCAGTTGGTGCTGAAGGCGGCGAGGGAGAGGAAAGGATAACATTATATAAAAAAAGATGATTTGATATATTTTAATGAAAACAATTCGGGATAACAAGGTAAACCTGGATAATTTCAGGAAGGGATTGTTTACATTACGTGAAGATTTTGCCATAATAAATGAACGTGAAAAATATCAAAGAGTTGAAGAGTTTAGAATGGCATTTACTCGTCTAATTTTGACAGTGAATCAAGCCAAAGAAAAAGGATTGTGGCGAAAAACATACTTCAATCTTTTTGATATCCTTGGATACCAGCGGCTTGAGATGGTGCACTCTAATGTACTTGCATGGTTACTTAATCCAGAAGAAGCACATGGTTTAGGAGATAAATTTCTGCGAGCTTTCTTTTATAAAGTTTTCAATAAAAAAGAGATACCTAATAATTTCTCAATAAAAGTTCACAGAGAAAAATGGGAAGGTGGATATCCGATTGATATAGTAGTCGAGGGAAAAAACTGGTGGTTAGTTATTGAAAACAAAATTGACAGTGATGAGCAAGAAAATCAAACCAAAAGATACGCTACAAAATATAAATGCAAAGGAAAACTTGGAGAGAACGTATTTTTAGTTTTATTGAGTCCTACAGGATGGCAGCCAGAATCACATGATTTCACACCTGTTTCTTATCGAACTATTCGAGAATTACTAGAAACTCTTCAATTCCAAAGCGATTCAGACGTATTAATTCGTCATTTTATAGATCATATAATTTTAGATTTTGGAGGATAATTATGACAGATAAGACCTTTGAATTTGAGCCCCGTTTTGCTCTTGTTATGGCAAATCTCAAAACTGCTAGAGAAGTGAATCAAGTTGTTGAAAATGAGGGTGAAGTTAATATCAAAAATTTTTTGAAGTTTATACAAAATATATTATATAATAGATTACCTATTATTCAAGAATGGAAATGTGAATTTGATAGTAATAAGCGTTATATTAGCATAAATTATTATTTTGGGGATAATTGGAAAGTTCTTAAGGATGATTATATTTGTATTTATATAGAAATGGCTTATGGTATTGATATGTTGTTTGACGATGATCCCGATGTAGGTCTTTATGTACCAATGACTTGGAAACATAGAAACAAATTCGCTGAGAAATTAAAAGATAATTTAACCAAAAGTTTCATGAATCAATGGAAAGAACCTGATGATGAAGACCTGATTTGGCAATTTGTGAAAATTGAAAATTATGCAAAAGGAGATTCTTTCGATACGAATGGTTTTGTCAATGAAATTGAAGAATTGGTTAGAAAATTAGTGGATAAAAAAGATATAATCGATAGCGCTATCAAGCAGGTAAAGAGGTAAAATCATGGAAGCTCAAGTAATCAAATCAAAATTGGAAGAACTGCCTGAAGATTTAAAAAGAGAAGCTTATGATTTTATAGAGTTTTTGCTGCAAAAACACGGCGCAGCCAAGGCAAAAAAAGGAAAGTTCAAATTTGATTGGGAAGGCGGGCTTTCAAATTTGAAAAAGAAATACACCTCGGTGGAACTTCAACATAAAGCACTGGAGTGGAGGTAATGTACCTCATCGATACGAATATTTTTTTGGAGATTCTGCTAACCCAAGAGAAACGAGACACCTGTAAGAAGTTTCTTGAAGCGAATGTTGGGAGCCTTTACATTTCTGATTTTTCTTTGCATTCAATAGGAGTGATTTTATTCAGGAACAATAGAGAAGATATTTTCCAAAAATTCATAAATGATGTCATTCCAAATGTAGAGATTATAACTTTGCCAAAAAAGTCGTATGAAGGTTTGGTGGAAATAAAAAGAAAATTAGGATTGGATTTTGATGATGCTTATCAGTATAAAGTTGCCAAAGAACTGAACTTAAAGATAGTAACGATGGATAAAGATTTTGAAAAAATAGAAGACGATGCGAATATCTTGTATCTACATGGCAAATTCTAACAGGATAAAACGGCATTGAATGATTATGAAAGTCTTAAACCACCGCATCCTGCTCAGAAAAGAGCCTGATGAGCATTTAGAATTCTTGAGAAATGTCTTTATATATTCCCAGGAAGAAAGAGACTCTATAAGGTGAAACCTCATGTCCGATGCAGAAATTTTGAACGAAATAAGAAACGACCTTAATTTCCTGAAAGAAAAAATAATCAGCATGGAAATTACAATAAGCGAGATTGACAGCGATATTCACAAAAAACTCAATCCTGAATATGTAAAAAAGCTTGATAAAATTGAGAAAGAAGATAAAAGGATTCATTTCAGGAATATAGAAGAATTCGATGAGCATTTTGGACTGTAAGAACGCCCATGCCGTACGAATTTGAACTCACGGAAACGCTTGAGCGTAAGCTTAAAAAGCTGCAAATAAAAGATAAAGTTCTCCTGGTTGCCTGTCGGAAGAAGGTTAACGAGATAATTCAGAATCCATATCATTATAAGCATCTTAAATACGAGGATCGCCTCAGGGTACATGTTGGTGGTTCATTTGTCCTAACCTACAGGGTTTTTGAAGAGAAGAAACTGGTTCTTTTCCTTGACCTTGAACATCATGATAAAGCATACAAAATGTGAAAAATGAACATAGAAGACCTCTACCAGGACATATTTAATCTCAGCCGCACAAATAGAATCTCATGGTCAGAATGAAACATACTTCTCTGAACTTCACAGTCCTCATCGAGCAGGATGAGGATGGGATGTACATCGCAAAAGTTCCTGATATTCAGGGCTGCTATCCACGGGCAAAACCGTAGAGCAGGCTATGGAACGTATAAAAGAGGCAATACAGGTATGCCTTGAAGTTGATCAAGCTTCCCCGGCAAGAATATGAAAAACGGAGCGCCAGATATGATTATACTTTCTTATCTGTAGGGTAGAACAAAACCATGCCCAAACCCTCACCCAAATTCATCCCCGCCCTCAAATTCGCCTGGCTCACTCCCCTCTACGACAGCATAATGCATCTCACCATGCGCGAGCTGACCATCAAGCGCCGCCTGGTCGAGCAAATGAGTGTCGAGAGAGGTCACAGGGTACTCGACCTCGGCTGCGGGACAGCTACACTGACCATCATGATAAAGAAAACTTATCCCGAAGCAGAGGTAGTGGGGCTTGATATTGATCCCCGGATTCTTGAGATTGCCAGGTCAAAGATCGCCGACGCAGGTGTTGATATCAAACTGGATGAAGGGTCGGCTGTCGAACTGCCGTACCCCGATGGGTATTTTGACCGGGTTGTTTCCAGCCTGTTTATCCATCATCTCGCACATGAGGACAAAATCCGCGCGTTCGAAGAGATATTCCGTGTGCTAAAACCAGGCGGAGAATTCCATGTCGCGGATTTTGGGAAGCCGCATAATGCCGTTATGTGGCTCGTATCCCTTCTCATGAGATGGTTCGAGGAGGTTTCGGACAACATAAAAGGCTTGCTGCCGGAGATGTTCCGCCAGGCTGGTTTTGAGCAGATAGAAGAAACTGCCAGATATACAACGATTTTCGGAACGGTTTCTCTGTATAAGATGCGGAAACCTGAATAAGAGTAAGAGAGCATTTAAATAATATTACCCAATATGGATAAAATAATGAGACAGCTAACTGAACAGGACAAGAAGCTCCTCGCAAAGCTGGCGCCTGAGCTTCAGGGCGCGACCGGTCCTGCGCCCGGGCATGATTTCAAGTTCATTCTCGTCCCCGTATCTCACCGCGTCTCATCCTCGCCAGAGGATTTCGCAATCAGGTTCGCTAAATTAACAGACGAAGAGCTTACCTACATTATTGATCTGATACTGCGCGGCGAGGAGGACGTGCGCTCGCTGGCTGAGGGAGACTACGACGCTCTGCTTGAAGTGATAGAGAAAAGGCTGCCTGAGAAGGCGATGAATTTAACCAACAAAACATGAAGAGTATAAAAATGTTCAATAATATATTTAAACTATAAAAACAAACTAGTGGATGATGGTGGAACTAATAAGCGAAGCTGGAGACACTATAAGCAAAAATTTAAGGCTGAATCCAGCGGATTGGTCAGGTAGTTGTCTGGCTGTTGAAAGTACTCTACATCAGCTTTCTCCTTATATAGGAAAAATTAAGTCCACCTTTGCTAGAAAACTAATTACAACTTATACTAAGCCAGAGGATACCGTTTTAGATCCATTTGCAGGTTCAGGAACTATAATTCTTGAGTCATTAATTGCCGGAAGACAGGTGATTGCAAATGATATTAATCCTTATGCAATCGCTTTAATCAAAGCAAAGATGTTTCCTCCCAATTCGTTAGATGGAGCGATTAAAAATGCTAAATATTATATTTCTTTGGCTAAAAAACAAAGTAAAGATATTGATTTGGAGGAAGTGCCAGATTGGATAAAGAAATTCTATCACCGAGATACATTGAAAGAGATAATCTCCCTCAGTCAATTACTGCGGGAAAATAATGAAGATTTTCTACTGGCATGTCTCTTGGGAATTTTACATCATCAGCGCCCTGGGTTTTTATCATATCCTGCAAGCCATTTAGTGCCGTATTTAAGGATAAAGAAGTACCCTCCAGAAGAGTATCCTGAGATGTATTCGTATAGAGATGTAGAATCAAGGCTTATTAAAAAAATACAAAGGGCGTATAGGCGAATCCCTATGTTTGATAATAATCTGAGGAGGACATGTTATCAAAAAAACGCTGAAGAGCTTAATCTACCAGAAGAGAGCATTGATGCTGTAATATCAAGCCCTCCATATATGAATGCTTTAGATTATGCCAGAGATAATAGATTGAGATTATGGTTTTTAGGTGAAAAGGATTATAAAAAATATGATGCAAAAAGTCCACAGAGTATTGAAGATTTTAAAAATTTAATGAAAAATGTAATGAAGAATCTACATCTAGCGTTGAAGGTGAACGCCTATTGTGTATTTGTTTTGGGAGATATAAATAAATATAAAAAATCTATTAACACAGCATCAACTGTTATGGATATTGCAGGTAGTATAGGTTCCTTTGTTTGTGAGGATTTCATTCAAGATGAAGTCCCTATTTTCAGAAGGGCCAGAAAAGAAGGATCCTGTACAAAAAATGAGTGGATAGTGGTATTGAGAAAGGTGAATTAGACATTTGACAAGACAGAATTTACCATCAATTAACCAGTTTGTAGGCGAGAAATTTGAGGATTATGACTTGGTCGAGGAGATAGGCAGAGGTAATATAGGCGTAGTGTATAAAGCATACAATAAATCTATTGATTTTACTGCTGCATGTAAGATAATACCCTTAAAGAATCTAAATAGCGATTGGGAAATTGAAATTAAAAAAGTTGGAAAGTTAGATGGGATTCCACAAATAGCCCAATATAAAATGCATAAAGCACAGTTTTTCGGAAACGTTCCTTATGTATGTATTCTTTGGGAATATGTTCCCGGGGAGAATTTAAGAGATTATATAAAAAAGAAGCCAAATGCAATAACAATTGAAATCATTAAAGTTATTCTAGATCAAATTCTTCAGGCTTTCAGAGTAATGAGGCATCGGAAAATATCGCATAATGACTACATGAAGGAAATATCCTAATTTATTACGATGAGGGAGTTGACCCAAATCTACCCCTCATAAAATTAACGGATTTCGGAATTGGTGGCTCGCATCATAAATTTAAGCCCAAAGATGACTATAAAGAATTGGCTCGAATAGGTCGTAATTTGCTATATCTGATCGATCCAGCGACTCTTGATGGAAGAGACCGTTTTTCCTATGATAAGCTAATAGAATTTATTGAAAAAAAGCTATTAGAAAAAGACCCAACAGTAGGAACATTTGTAAAAAATCCTCACGAATTATTAATAGTTTTGAAAATTATCTCTGAACAATATGAAGATAATTTAAATAAAGTTGAAAGGCCAAGGAAATTAAGTAATCCTTTCGATTATCTCAGATGTGAGCAAATGGGAAATTCATTCGAGTTGCTCCAATTATTGTATTCACAAAATTTTCCCGGTTATGATGATTTATTAAGAAGAAACAACACTATTTTAACTGGACCCAGAGGGTGTGGGAAAACTACGATCTTTAGAAACTTGAGTTTGAAAACCCAGCTAATGGTAGGAAATAGAGAGGGTATTTCAAAAGATTTCATAGGTGTATATTATCATTCTTATGATCTCTATTTTGCCTTTCCTTATCTAAAGTCCAAAACGGAAGATGATGAAAGAAGAGCTATTATACATTATTTTAATTTATCTATATTATATGAAATATTAGATTTATTATTTGTTGCATCGGATTCGAAAAAATTTGAATATGTAATTAATGATACTGAAATTATTGAGTTACAAACTTTTGTTAAGAAGCATTTTAGTCTATATAACCCTCCACCAGTTGGGTCGAATGTCCTAAGACATTTAATGTCTTTTATAGTTGGTGAAAGAAAAGTCTTGCGGGATTGGTTTGAAAGAAAAAACAATGTAGCAAAACCAAATTTCTTGCCATTGGATTTTATCAAGGAGGTTTCTTCATGTTTACAAAAAAATTTTAAACTCTTTAAGGATAAAGCTATCTACTATTTATTGGATGATTATTCTCTTCCCACAGTATCTGAGCAAATACAGCAAACATTGAATGATTTTATTTTATTTCCGAGCGAAGGATCAGAACATTTCTTTAAAATTTCTACAGAAAGTATTGTAACATTCTATCCAAAAAATTCCAAAAATAAATTGATGGTTGAAAATAGGGAATATGTTGTAGTTGATTTGGGTAGCTATTTCTTCAATGCAGGGTCTGAGAGAGTTGGTATTTTTCTTGTCGATGTTATCAATAATAGATTGAAAAACTCAGAAAATATCGATGCCAAATATTATGATATAAGATTGATATTAGGGAAAAATCCATACGATTCATATAATGATCTCGCACGAAGATTACAGAGCGGAGAAAAAGTCCAATACTATGGGTGGGGAATCGTTGTCGATTTATGTTCTGGCGATGTGGCTCATATCCTTGAACTAATAAAGCGAATGTTTGAAAACGTTGGTCCAGAGAATTTTTCAAATCCTGATGGAATTAACATACCATTAGGTTATTTAGAACGCGATAAATTAAAGACCACACATATACAGGATAAAGCTATCAGAGAAGCAGGGAATGAATTTTTGAAACAAATTGAAGCTATTCCTGAGGAAGATTATGGCAAACAACTCAGAAAAATCGCTGAAGCTTTTGGATACGTTTCTCATTGGTATCTGATGAATAAAGATTCAAAGAATTTAAAGGTGAATCCTCCACATCAGGCATGCAGGATAGAAATGCTTGAGTCGCTCGAAAATTTTGATGAAATTTCGAAAAAGATTTATGATAATCTCATTAAATATGGTATTTTTATCCGGGACATTAGAGGTAAAAGTCCAAGAGGGAATGTTGCAGATAGATTGTATCTTAGAAGACTTTTAATCCCTACCTTTAAATTAACTCCAAGCACAAGAGACTCCATCCGCTTAGAAGAAAATGATTTTCTATTACTACTAAATCAGCCAGATAAGGCAAAGGAAATGCTTACTACAGAGAAGGTAATAAGAAAATCCTTACTGGATGAGAAACAAAAGAGGCTTGAAAATGAATGAGATTCTAACAAACATTTTTCTTCCCAAAATACTGCCTCTTGACACATTAGACATTCCAGAAAGTTCAATCTATATTGGGGTTGCAGGCTTCGAGGATAGATGTTTTACTTTTTTGGAGAAATGTATTGAGAGCCATGTCCAATTTAATAGAATAATAGGTATAAAATACAAACCAATTGATGCGACTAATAGAGTTGAATATTTCAAAGAATTAGCGATAAATTCTACAAAAGAAGGATTATTAGAATTTATCGTATATGATAGATTTAATCCTGAAGATTTCTCGAATTCTATCCAAGAATTGAGAAAATTAGTGTTTTCAACGGAGGATATTTTTATCGACATTTCAGGCATGTCGAAATTTTTAATAGTTGTATTGCTCTATGGTTTAAGGGAATATTCTGGAACTATTCATATCGTTTATTGTGAAGCAGAAATGTATTACCCTTCACCAGAAAAATATGAAGCTGAAAAAGAGAGCCTTCCAGAAGAAACTCCACCTTCATTTCTTACTACCAATGTATACAACCTTACCTCCCATACTTTTAGGCACATAAGCCCATACAGTCTAAAATATCTTTTTGTTTTTTCGTGAGTTCCGATACTATTGTTTCCCCATTAGTCAAATCGATCTTCTTAATTTTC
>JAPMTX010000031.1 GCA_026552855.1 Candidatus Methanoperedens sp.
GAACCTGTTCGATCGGGGAATCCATCGATTGGGAGAACTCAGGTTTTTGTGTCTTTGGGACTTTATTCTCTTTATTTGCTACAGGTGCTTTGGCTGCTACCTTTATTGCTTCACCCATTTGTTATCTCCTGCATATCTCATCTCTTCCGGGCATGATTTTAACCGGAATTTATTTTATTCAAAATTATTATAAAATGGATAAAATTATAGTTCAGCATCTCTATACGGGCATACGTGAATGAGGCAGCTTCTAGGGTTTTGGTGGTGTTGGCGTCCGGAGATTTGGGCATAAGCTTTTAATTCATAAAAACTTCTACCAACCCAAGTTCTTTTCTATTGAGCTGGGTATTAATCCATTCTTGGTTAAGTTCCATTTTTTCGAAATCTTTCCATATTCGTTTATCATTGGCACAACTGTATTTGCTACATACGGTGGGACGATTTTCATAAATGTTACAACACTTTTTGTCTAAGTTCATTTGATGGCAATATCCGTGTTCATGATGCCGGTTGTAATAGGGTTTACCTAACTCCCATTTCATCCGACCGGTTTCAATCTCTTCTACACTTAATGCGAAACGAAGCCGGCAACAAACGGCATTACAGATGTGCAACCTTTCCTCGCAATTCACAGCCACGGTTTGCTCTTTATCCTCATCGCCATCTACTCGAAGGGCAACGCCCAAGGTGGCAAATTCTTTTTTTTCAATAATTTCTTTTCGGACAGAGTCAACTGTTGTTTTTAGTTCATCCGGCTGAATGATTCCTTTTTGAATCAAATAGTCTATCAACCCATAAATATACGACTCGCTTTCATTGATCCGCATGATTTGTTCAGTCAACACGGTATGAGCAAAAAGATTACCCTTTTCTATCTGATGCTCTAACTCCCGGAAATCAGCAGATATAGACATATCTTTTTTATTCATGCTATTTACAGTTTTTCAGAGCTTCTTTTAGCCGCGCGATTTCGGCATCTCTATCTGTTGTTTGCTCATAAAACTTAACTGGAATACCAGTGATTTGACTGATAAAGTATGCCGCTGCGTCTTTGACCCGGTAGGCAAGACTATTTCCGAGCGTAGCATCCTGGCTGCCCTCATAAAAAATAGTCTCCTGATTGTCCAGCAACTTTGTTAAATAAGGAATCGCTTTCGGCCCCGTCTCTACCAAGTGCGTGCCTAATGTGCCATAGTCCTTTACCCCTAGCTGATCAGTATGGTACATAAATCCCCATTGATTTCCCGATATCTGAAAATGCCCTGTTTTATCCCCGGTAATCGCCAAAGCCTGCGAATAGAGGTAAGCCAAGGTGCCCGTCCATTCTTCGGGTGGATAATCAGGTACTTTTGTGTATAATACCTCGGAAGCCAAAAGGCGGGTCAAATTAGAGTAATGGCTGCTTTGCACAATTTGCTCTAAATAAATACGATTTTCTCCATCGTGCCAAATAGAATCAGCCAAACTATGCTCACCGGATAAGAATAACCCTGAATACCCTGCCTTAGTGAGATCTTCAACGATTTTTTCAATCGGTTCTTTTTGCATAATATTCTCCTCTTTATTCTTACGATATGACGAGTATAAGATGACGGCAAACAAGATTGCACTAATGATGATAAATGTGAGTGCAAGACAGTTTCTCATTTATGGTCTTTCGTCTCTTATATTAGCCATGTCCGCAGGGGCAACTTCCAGGGTATTTCCTGTGAATGCTCCATCGACTACCTTGATTTGACCATTTGTGCTTGGTGGCGTTGCATTTCGAAGAATTTGGATTCTTGTTCCGGATGGAATTTGAAGAGGCGGACCCACAAATCCCGCCGGGTACACTCCGGTAATTGGCGCGGTTGTAACTTTTACATCCACAATGGGCAAATCTACGTTCTCGGCACCAGTAGAAGATTTACTAGGATTCCAAATTTCAGCTGCTTTTATAAATGTGGAGGAAGGCACGCCATCGGATACTTTTGAGAGCGGGATTTTAGTAAAATTGCCTTTGTTATCCGTTCGCCATCCCCATCTTACTGAACCATAATATGTACCCGCCTGGGCTCCTTTTGTAGCCAGTGCAGTTGTTTCAAATATATGCCTTGAATCCTTGGCCGCATTGGAGCGGCTTGGTGCGTCAATAAGCGTTGCATTCTGACTTTTAATGTTCCCTTTATTATCCTTATAATGCCATCCATTTTGGCCCCACCCTGCTGCCGTATTCGTGTCAGCTAAGGAAGTACTTGGTAGCGATTGTACTGCATATATTGGATTGTTATATGGTGCAGCTCTATCAATTGCGGTTCCTTCATCTGTTTCGCCTGTGCCTGTATTAATATTAATGGCATCTGTTGATTTAATTGACTCACTCCGATTTGTAGGATTAGTATAAGAAGCTGTGTTGTTCACAAATGCCTGAACTGATTGCGTAAGCCCAATTAACTCAGCATCAACATTATTTCCAGGAGTAAATTTTAATTTTATATCTACCCCTCTTATACCTAATCTTGGAGGAAAGTTTCTTCCACCAGCAGAATCTCTCCTTAGATCATACTGATCCGTATCCCATTCCCCACCCCAAGTATTCACTTTGCGTTGAATAACTAGCTTAGGAGAATTCTGCAGCGATGAAGATCGCAATCGAGATCGCATCTGTAATGCCGGAGAACGATACCCGAGTTGTTGAGGTGAGGTAATTGGGGATTCGCCGATTGCAACAACCTGATTCACCTCCTTCTCATACCTGTCTTCTGTACTGGCTGATGATGCCTTATCCACTCTTTTCATCTGCAGCGGTGCGCCAACTGTCTGTTGCACCACGTGGGTCAATTCGTGTGCGGTAAGTTCTGAATTGGTGGGACTGTGACCAGAGCCAAAGTAAATGTCAGAGCCGCAGGTAAAGGCTTTGGCTCCAACGTCCCGGTTCATTTGTATGGCGTTATTACCGGTATGCACTCTCACGTTGCTTAAATCAACACCGAAACGCGGCTCAAAAAAGGCGCGGCTGTTTTCTGATAAAGGTTGGCCGCCTCCTTTAAGGGATTGGATTTGGGATTCAAGATTGTGACTAACTTCAGATGTACGGCATGAAGTTGCCTTCGCTTGAAGCTCTTCGTCCTCCTCCATTGGTTTTCTTTGCAGCTTTTCTTCTTCGTCTTCTTCTTTTATCGGTTGTCGCTTCAGTTCATCATTTTCACATTTCGGGCACGCCCTCTGAATATAAAGTGCACCATTGGATAATGCCTGCGGCTGCGGCATCCTCATCACCTGCTCAGCCACCCTGTCAGCCTCCTGCTCGTATTTATCCCCCAATTGGCTGATCCTTAGTTTTGTCTGCAAAGCCCCTGACATGATAAGCCTCTCGACCGCCTTGTTGCCGATGGTTCTCTGGAGGAACAGTATCCGTTCAACAGGCGAACTCGTAACTTGAGATACTTCCTTCTTTTTAGGGGAAGCCCTGTTCTCTCGCTTTGCATCAGGCGCTTTATCCGCTATTCTGGCAACTTCGCTCATTCTTTATCACTTCAAAAAATTCCCCTATCCTTAAAAATCTTGATCAATCCCTTGGTTTTTTTGCCTCCGTATAAGTTTTTCTCTGCCATGATTATGGCATCCGCACCGTCCCTGAAATCAGAGTACTGGCTCAGATAGAAATGACTTTCCAGGATAACGGTATCTGCCTTTTTCCCGCCAAGGAGTTTTCTTACTTTCCACAAACATGCTGACCAGATTTCGCCGTCATCATGCTCTTCTCCCTGCATATCCTCAGGATAGTGCTTATTACTGTCAAGCCGCCTCAAGCATTCCTGCGGTCCTCTCTCGTACCCCTTAGCATCCCACTCTGCTATTTTTACTTTTCTTGACTCGTTTTTCTTGAACTTATAGAAAAAACTGCCCGCAAGGTAGTCCCCGAACCCTTCGCCCATTGCACCCCCCTCGCTCTTCTGACCGAAACCCGGAATGATGGCGTCCTGTATTGCATGTCCGTATTCATGAATAATAATCTCAGCGTCTTCGGCATCATCCACGCCCCCGTCACCGTATGTAATATCTTTCTTCCCTGGCGAAGGGTTGTAATAGGACTGGTCATCAGTTCCTCCATGTGCATTTACTTTTATAGGATGGTTCAATATGCCTTTATCGTTATTGAATCCCAGGGACTGGATGTAACTCTGCACGGCAGAGATATGGTAATATGCCATTACCTCTTCAAACCTGTCATCCTCCCGTGTACACCTGAAATCAAGATTCGAACACATGGCTGAATTCGGTGTATCGGTCGTATCAACATACGGTCCTTTCAGATAACCTCCAGGTTCTAAATCCTTCAGCATAACGGTCTTGTAAGATTTTTTGAAGATATCCTGGTCTTTATCTGCTTCATCGAGAAGGTCGTCCCTGTTTAGAGTAACGACAGGGTTCGGAACGAAAACCCGACCTTTGCCATCAGCCTTCCGCAGGACATTTCGCTCTTCAATGATATGCCCGTCGGTCTTATCTATGAAGAGGATCCAGGAGCCTGCAGGTTCTTTTGTGCCGAACTTTACCTTCCATACATACCTGAGAATGCCCTTGAGGGGATATATCATGCTCTCTTTCTGTATATCGGTGTTCAGGGTGCCGTATTCTTTTATCTTCCTGTCGATAACCGAGTCAATCTCATTTTCTGGTAAAGGACTGATTTTAGCACTGGCAATTTTTTCATTTAGTTTTGTAACAGGCACAGTGTCATTCTTCACCATGAATACCCTGTTCTGTTTATCGATATGGACTGCAACCCAAGCTCCGTGTATGGGCGTGCCCTCAAAATATTGCTGGAATAGAACAGTTGAGGCGCCGAGACTTTCGGTAGTTTTGTCGTATTTCAGATCGTTCAATGTGTCTGAGAGCTTTAAAGTGTCCTGATTCTCTCTTAAGAATGTCCTGGCAATTTCCTCAGTAGTTCCTTTAAAGGGCTCAGTCTCAAAGCCATATACCTTTTTTGGGATGTAATTATCCTTGTCCCATCTCACTTTACTTTTCTTAAGGTCTAACATAATAGTCCTCCTACTTTCGTTAATATTTTTATTTTATTATACAATAAAATCATTATAATAACTGATTCCAACGCTCGTGGAGCAGACCTGCGACAAAACTCACCGCGCCAATCGCAGTACTCTTGATGTAAGAGATCTCGTAGGAGATTAAGCCTAATGAGATCTCTTAAGAACCTATCTCTGAGAACGTCTCACAGGCTGCCCCCATGGAAAATACGTCGTTTTAACTGTTAAAATTTTAAAAGAAGGTTAGATTATCCTTCTTTTTCACTTTTTCCAATCTGGTGCTTCTTCCACCCCAGTGATGCCTTATCTCAAGGGCGGCTTTTTTAAAATCATCATATTCTGGACCTGCCATTATGCCGGCAAACTCGCTGAGCTTTTTCTTCCTCAGAGGTGCAGCGATGCGCTTAATAAGGTCAGTAAAGCTTTCGCCTTCTTTTTTAAGGTCAGCCAGCATTTCATATGCTTCTTCTGATATTGTGAGTGTTTTATGTGCCATGCTGTTAAATGTATTCTTAAGTGTATTTATAAGTTCTCATATCCGAATCGGCGCAAGAAGCTTTATCGACCCCAGATTATCAGTGTATATGCAGTGATGGTATTGATTTTTCGGATAGGCTCTAAGAGTTCATTTTCTCACTCTAGATCGAATTATTTCCAAAAAGCTCTTTAACAGCCTGGATAAGAGTATTAACTGCAGGGCGCTGTGAATCTACCGGTCTTGATGAATCGTACTTTGCCTGTTCGATTATTTCTCTCGGCAGGTACTTGGAGAGCTCAAAATATGTCAAGGTTCGCAGCTTAATATCATGCGCTGTGAGTCCAGCTTGTATTCCTTCGTAGCCCTTGCTTGAACCTAACCTGAGTAAATAAATTCCGGCAAGTGCGGACATCTCGGGTATATCTTTCCACTTTGATACGGAGATCATGAGCGGAGTATCCTCCTTTTCCAGCACATATCCATAACAGTAGAGAGCATAGAGACTCAGAGGCATCCGACGCTGTTTTATAAAACCTGCAAGTTCTGTGCGGACCTCCTTTGCTGTGGGTCTCTGTAACAGTAGCAATGGGTTTGGATTACCTGATGATGAAACGATTTTCACTATGTCCTGAGCAATCTGCTTATCCGGTACCCTGATCAGCCACAAGCCGGTCTCGAAAGCCTCTGCTATGGATCTATCAGCCTTTTGCAGTATTGCCAAAAGCTCCTGATAGAACTCTGAAGGCTCAAAATACGATAGGAACAAAACAGCCACCCTTGTGAGGGACGGATCTTTGCTGGTCTTAAGAAAAGCGAGAATCCGGCAAATCGTCTTTTTCCCTTCTGCTATCAGTTCCTGTGCTACCGGGCTCTTGAAAAAGGAATCAAGACCGGAAGCAATGGCAAACGGATCTGGCATTACTTGCCTCAGATCTTCTAGCTGCGATTCTATTCCCCTTTGCAAAGACATAGCAGCCCTACGGTCGTTCTCTTGCGCTTCCGGCATAATCCTCAGGGCGGCGGGGTAACGGCGGAGAGTGTTCTGCTGCAATAGCACGTTCCACATCTACAGCCTGCCTTTCATGGGGAGGTGTGCCACCCCGGGGACCTGGACCTGGAGCAACATGGGATCCACCCATCAATGGGAGGGCATGTCCGCAAAGTTCGTGGGAAAATATCAAATGGAAAGGTATATCAACCCATCTCCCACCGATCAGGTATTGCCCCTGAAATCTCGGATCAATTCGAACGGTTGGATTGCCAGTACCTGTTCCGGCTAACCCGACCGGTCTGCCCCCGCGCATCTCAGGTCTGGTCTCGGGAGCGCCCGTACGGAAATCTATGTTAGTCGTCTGAGCGCTGTTGACAATATCACATATACATCGGCATCCGGCAGGCGTACTGGATGCATCTGCTTCTAACTTGTCAGGTAAAAGAGGAGGATGCCATTGGCAGAAAGTTGCACGACCGGATGAGACGACACCGGTCGAGCTATCGACCTGAAAGTTGCCATCAGGACAGGTATCACGTAGCAGCCCGCTGACGGCATAAGTCAGCGGCGTGGGCGGTCCCTCCGTGCCTGCTGGTAAAGGAATACCGGCTGTTGGCGATATGACCAACCTTCTTTGGATACTTGAAGATGCGGCTCCTTGCTGCTGCAGCGTATGCGTCAGTTCATGGGCGAGCAGTTTTTGCCCCTCTGACGTATTTGGATTATACGTGCCTGTATTGAAAAAAATATCGTTCGCCGTAGTAAAGGCATAAGCGCCTAAAGCATTCGTTAACATTGCTGCCTGGGGACCGGTATGAATCCGCACCTGGCTGAAATCATGGTCGAAGCGCGGCTTATAGAAATCACGCGTGGAAAGCGGTAGTGGCTTGCCGCCGTCCTTTAATGCGTTGATACCTGATTCTATAGAAGGAGGGGCTTCAGGTGCCTCGCTCCGTATCCCTTTTGCCCGTAATATTTTACCTCTGTCTTTTCCCTTCATGCACTTCGGGCATTTGCGCTGGATAAGAGCGCCCTGCTCAGGCATACGCATCACCTGCTCAGCAATGCGGTCAGCTTCCTGTTCGTATTTATCTCCAGGGCTGCCAATTCTGAGTTTAGTCTGCAGCCTGCCTGATCTGGCAAGCCTCTGAACAGCCTTATTGCCAATAGTCCTTTGAAGGAACAAAATGCGGTCAGCTGGTGAATTTGCTGGCTGAGAGATTCCACCCTTTTGCGTTTGTATAGTCTCTTTTTTAGCTTCAAGATTTTTGGCTGCTATCCTGACCTTCTCACTCATCTGATATCTCCTCCATATTTATCTCATCTATACTACGTTCAGCGCCGTAATATATCATTTCTTATTATCTGTACTTAAACCGTAATCAATTCCTCTCTTGAAGTAATTTGTTTTGATATCGCTCCAGTCCCCTGCCCTGATACCGGATTGAATAACTTCTGTCTTGTCTCCTCTGCAACCCAGCAACTGCGGCTGGATTCAAATATGTCTCCGTTCGAATAGTTCTCAGCCTTACATCCTCCGTGGCAGACCAGAAGCCATTTACAGTCCCGGCACAGCCCTTTTATATCGTTCAGCCGTATGCTCCTGAAATAATTTAGAACTGCAGAGTTCTCCCATATCCACTGGAATGTATGGTCGCGCAGGTTTTCGCCATTTAAACCCCAGAAATAAGTACATGGTACAACGTTACCCTCTGGTGTTATCGAGCATACGGAACTGGCAGCGCTGCATACGCCCGAATCGCAGAAATTCACGGGGTCTGCTGGAGGAGGCTTAAGTGTAACATTGTAGCTTGAAACGGTTATTTTCTTATTTTCAAGGTATTCCACAAGCTCCTTCATCCTGCCGGGCGTAAGCCTGAGATCCCCGGCGTTCATTTTCCCGCGTCCCATCGGCACCACGCCCTGCACGCGGTAATTCTTCACGCCAAGGTCCTGCATAAGCTGGATTATGTTCGGGATCCTCTCAACGTTCCATTTCGAGGCGGTCGTACAGACAGAGGCATTGACGCCTTCTTCCAGCAGTAATTTTATCCCGCGTACAGCCCCGTCAAATGCACCTTTCACACCCCGCGCCATGTCATGTATCTCAGCATTATCGCCGTCGATGCTTATCTGGACGTTCAGGTTAGCTGCCGTAAGCTGCCGTGCGATATCCCGGTCTACCAGTATACCGTTCGTTGAAACACCCACGGAACCGATTCCAAGATCTGAGGCATGGTGAACTATCTCCAGCATGTCCTTCCGCATGAAAGGTTCTCCGCCGCTGAATGAGACGCTTTTCACGCCAAAGGCAGACATCTCTTCGAGTGCACGCTTGACTTCTTCGGTCGAAAGTTCGTTCTCATGCTGCTTCCCCTCAAAATTGTAGCAGTGAACGCACCGCAGGTTGCATTCGCCTGTGATATCCCAGAACACAGTAGAGGGAGCACGCCAGTTCCTGTAATAATCGAATTTTTCCTGCCTCCATGCTATCATCCCCAGCCTGTGCATCTCATCGAGAAACACGCTGACATAGTCCACGGCATCAGGTTTAGCCAGTCCGAAATCTCTTGACACGCTATCGGATATCTCCTCAGGCGTACGTGTACCGTCGCATTGTTCCAGTATCCTGTACCCGATATAGTTTACCACGTATTCAGTGTTATCCACAGGATTGAATACCTGGTAATCAATCCCTTTCCTGACCTTCAGGAAAAAGAAAGGTCTCACTATTTCTTTCCTCCTTTTGCTTTGACCTGCGGTCTTGTGGCATTTTTGGGCGAAATGGTGGGTCTGCCTGCTGAGCATGGCGCCTTTACTGTCGTTTCCGGTGCAACTCCTTCTGTAACGGGTGCGATGGTCGGTCGTCCGGCAGGGCACAGAGTATTCTCTTTTGCCTTTACGTTTGCCATTTTTAATTCACTGTTTGGTATTCCAATACAGCGGGGTACACCAGGTTGTCCTGCTGTGCAAGTGGTATTCCCTGGCTTCCCTGCCAGACAGGAATCAGGTTGGCCTGCCCTGCAAATATCTGGGTTTCCCGCAGTACAATCAACGTTAGGTGCTCCTGCTTTACAGTCTGTATTCGGCTCTCCTGCCGGACATGCAGTAAATGGCTGTCCCGCTATACATGGGTTATTAGGTCCTCCCACCGGGCATGGCGTGTTCGCTTGTCCAGCCGGGCAAGGATTATTAGCTCTTCCCATCGGGCATGGTGTATTGGGCTGTCCCTCAGGGCATGGGTTATTTGCTCCGCCCATTGTACATGGTGTATCCGGTTGTCCAGCCGGACAAGGATTATTAGGTCCTCCCATCTGGCAAGGTGTATTCGCCTGTCCAGCCGGGCAAGGATTATTAGCTCTTCCCATCGGGCATGGTGTATTGGGCTGTCCCTCAGGGCATGGGTTATTTGCTCCGCCCATTGTACATGGTGTATCCGGTTGTCCTGCCGGGCAGATCATTTTACTGAGTATGAAGTTTGCAGTCACAGTCTGATCTGCAGCCACAGTTACCCTTTGAGTGTAGTCCCTATATCTCGGTGCGCTTGCAGTCACCGTGTGCGCACCAGCACTGACATTGGAGTGTCTGTAGTCTCCATTGGCGTCTGTTATAACTGATGCATCTTCTTCAACCAGTTTCACGGTAGCGGCGCTTATCGGGGTACCGTCTGTGTCAGTTACCCTGCCGGTTATATCTCCTGTGGTAGGTAACGGCGTAAGCTGGAAGTTCACTGCTGTCGTCTGGTTTTCATTAACGGTTGCTCTCTGCGTGCCAGTATTATACCCTGCGGCGCTTGCAGTCACGGTATATGTATTAACTGGAACATTGGGGATGGTGTAATTACCGGCGTCATCGGTCACGGCTGTTAGAGATGTGCCCGCAACTGATATGGTCGCACCTTTTAATCCTACCCCTGGCGTTGTTGCTCTGGGTCCTCCTGCCGGACATATAAGCGCTGTTTCATTTCTGATTATGGGAACTGTTGGTATTGCACTCAGACTAACAGGTACATCGGGTCCGCTGGAAAGGCATATAAGACCAGGCTCTCCTGCCATACATTGGGTTCCTGCAACAGTGACTTTGCCTGAAATAGTCCCCGTAATAACAGCAGGTGTGAGCTGGAAGTTCGCAGTTGCGATCTTGCCGGCTTCGACTGTTACTGATTGTGTGAGTGTATTATATTTTGGAGCGCTTGCAGTTACATTATACCCGCCTTCTGGAACATTAGGAATGGTATAATAACCAGAGTCGTCGGTTACGGCTGACAGAGACGTACCATCAACAGATACTGTTGCACCAGCTATTCCGATATCATCCTGTGGGGTTCCAGGTACTCCTGTAAGGCATGGTATATTAGTTGGACTTCCTGCCGGACATGGTGCATTAGGTGCTCCCGCGATGCATGATATTGGTACTGCAATTGATCGAGCAATTGAAGTGTCTACTGGTCTTATTATTGAAGTGTCTACTGGTCTTATGATTGGAGTGTCTACTGGTCTTATTATTGAAGTGTCTACTGGTCTTACGATTGAAGTGTCTACTGGACCCCTTATTACGGCGGGTATTGCTGCTGTACAAGTGGATATGGTTTGTCCTCTTAAAGTTGTGACCCTGCCAGTAATGGTTCCTGCAGTCACCAGCGGTGTAAGCTGGAAGTCCAGAGTTACAGTTTGATTTGCTTCCACGACCGCTGATTTCGTGCCCGCGTTATAATCCTGTGCGGTTGCTGTTACGGTCTGCGTACCAAGCGGGACATTGTATATGATATAATTTCCCAATTTATCGGTCTGTGCAGACAGTGACGTGCCTACCACGCTCACGGTTGCACCTTCTATTCCAGTTCCCGCAAGTATGGGAGTTAATACATCTGGCAATATCATCCTTCCAGTAATCTCCGGTAATCCAACTCTTCCAGACACAAGCTTTCCGCCAGTTCCTGTTAAAGATATGGCTGTAACTCTGCCTCTTATCGTTCCTGTGGCGGGTTCTAACTTGAAGTCTATATCAGAAGTAATATCATCAGGTTTCACTTCCACCGACGCACGGTTTGCAGTCTGGTAACCCTCGGCAGAGGCTGTCACGGTATGTGTACCTGTAGGCACATTTGATAATTCGTATTTTCCATCCTCATCTGTTCTTTCGGTTATGCCTCCGGCAGTTACCGTCGCGCCTTTTTCTATCACCTTTCCGTCCTTATCTGTGACCCTGCCTTTTATCGTTCCTGTAGTGGGTATTGGTGTTAGAGGGATATCCATTAGATTCCGCTGAGGGGTTGGGAAAACCTCAACTACCGCCGTTGCTTCATTATATTTTGTGTGGATTGCCCAGATTACCTGGTCTCCGTGCGGCACATTGAGAAGCTCATATGCCCCTTTGCTATCCGTCTTAGTAGTAGTGGTTCCAATGGCAACAATTGCTCCTTCGATCGGCGTATCATTTGTTTTATCCGTTATAGTACCGTATACAATCCCTGTAGTGGGGTTAAATGTAACCTGCGTAACCGCTACTCCTACTCCAGTTGTCGCCATAACCGTAGCATCTCCCGGGATTATGCCGCTCTTGAGATTTGCTGTGGCTACCCCATTCTGATCAGTTGTAACATGGTTCGGAATGGTTCCGAGAGTACTTATGAGATTAACATCAATACCGGATAATCCCACCCCGGCGTCGTCTTGAACCGTAATTTTAATTTCAGAAGTAGCATTACCATTTGCCTCAATTTCTGTTAGACTTGGGCTCAACAGGATTTTGCTGGGAGCGATTTTTTTCTTGATACTCACTGATTGGTCTTCGAGTGTGCCGGTCTTAGCCTTGAGGCATTCCAGCATTCTTGTCATATATTTATTGTTATTAACAAATTTTCTTTTTGTATTATCAACTACCAGTGGGTTTTCCCCATCAGTTCCGACTCTCAGTTCCGCAATTTTTACACCAGTATCATTGTTACCGCCAAAACATGGATTTTTGAAGGTCCAAAAATCAGCTAACTCCTTCAGGAGGCTCTCAGATATCTCAAGCGGACTTTTCAATTCAATTACTGACGCTGTTTCGGTGACTTGTGTACCGTTTATGTTAGCGATTATGGTGAAATTTCCGGTCGCGCTTGTATCAACTTTTACCACATAAAACCTCTTAACGGTCCACCCCGGTGGAATCGAAATCGTTCCCAGATCATTATTCCCATCGACCAGCGATAATCCTGGCGGGAGAGTACCCAGGGGTCCTGTGTCCTTTATTGAAACTGATGTACTCTGAGGATTAGTCTTGGGGTCTTGAAGGTTAGTTATTTCAAGAAATATTTCAAACAGATCTCCTCTGCTGACAAATCTTTTTGCTGTGCGCTTAATTCTTATTTGAACATTTCCGGACAGGTAATCAGAGCTTTTTGTTGTGTGGTTGCTCCATATCCCGCAGAGCTCTTCATCGGATTCCTCACCAGCCTGGACATCCCTGATGTCATACGTATAGGATTCTTCCGTCCTGTTGTTCGCGCATACTTCTTCACAGGTTGAAGCAGTCTGTGCCCTGACTCTCTCTTTTGGGCACTCTTTATAATATAGGTATATTGCTTTTTTCTTCTTCTCCGACGAGGGTTTATCATTCTCAGATAGGGTTATATTCACATTATCAGGCAGAACTATCTCCCGCCCGCACCTGTCAATAGCTAATCCTGATGAGATATTAACATTCATCCCCGACAGCTCAACATAGAGACCGCAAACTGTTCCGCTCCCGAACAACAGGCTGTTTATCAGCCATCGTTTATCATTGAAGTACTGTTGCTCCAGCTCAAAATCCCTTACCGTCATTAATTTGCCATAAAAATAATTGTTCCTCTCGTACGCTCGAAGCTTACAATTCTCATTGTTCTCTTGACTGTCTGACATATTCATATCCTCCTTTTTTATTTTGCCCATTTCATTTTTTTAAGTTAATTTAGTGTCTACACCTACTCGTGAATGTACTCTCACCTGTCCAGCATGCTCTGTATCATATAGAACCGTGTCCCTGCCTATCACAGATATCCTGCCAAGAGTGGTTGCAGGGTATGTAAGGCTGGTATTTATGCCCAGATATGTATGCATATCCAGGTAGAACCACGGTTCAAGCACCTTAAGACCATAACATGTATGTGCAGGTTTCTGCTCGTCGATAATCCTCTTTACAGTATTCAGGGTGTCTTCACTCAGGTTCGCATCACCCAGAAAGACGCAAAAACAGAACGGTTCTTTTCCAAAAAGAACATCCGATAACCTTGCTTCTTCTTCCTCATATATGCGCAGCCTGCCATTTTCCAGCTCTCCAGCGCACCTGTACGTCTTCCCTTCATCGGATATCAGCCTGACTTCAGGTTTTCCAGGTTCAATCGATAGATAAATATATTTATCTTTATAAGATACCTCAATAGGACCATTTACATCTTTTTTTTGGATCTCTGCGAAATCGATCCAGTTTACAGAAAACTTATTTTTCAGATATTGCTTAAGCTTATCACTATCATATCCGGGAGTTTCATTCCAGTTAAACGTATACGGTTTTTTTATTGTTGTCTTGGCATCATAAGGTGGAAAATACAAATCCTTTATTTCCAGATATTCCTCACAATTTTTATCCTGAGGTATCCGTATAATATTGAAGTTCTCTACTATGAACGGCTTTTCCTGCTTATAATGGGCTGCGATATCCTCAAAACTTTTGTCCGGGTATTTTTTTGTATACAAGAAAAGAGCGATAGACTCTTCCAGTCCTTCCCTCGTGCCTCTTTTCTTGTACAGCGATATCGCACTGTGGATATACAGCCTCTTCATTTCTTCGGGGAAATTCTCATCCTCGGATATAGAAAGCCATGAGCCGAGCCAGGATATAAATTCCAGAGGGGTCCCGTATGCGTCAAAGAACCGGCTCAAATGTTCAATTTTGAAATCAATCTCATAGAAAATGCTTTCAAATATGGAGAGGAAACGCTCAAGAAATTCCTTACTTACAGGATCTTCCTGATAAACCGCAGGGAGATAATCAAGATACGACATCCTGGGGAAGAACACGGTGAGCGACTTTAATGCCGGTGATAATGCTTCACTGCCTGTAAGTGTAATTTTGAACCACAGGTACTGCCCCTCTATATCTTCCTGGAAAAGGGCATCCCGTCTTTCTTTTCCCTGAATTGATGAAGCACCTGGCAAGCCTTTGTGCCATTCGTTTTCTTGCAGTCTCTTTATTGATTCATCGTATATGCTCAGCTTACCATTTTCCATTTTCACTATGAATTTATCAGTCCTGCCATCATCGGTTTTTAAATTTACTTCAGTTTTTCCATCGCCAAGTTTCAGTGAAAGATAATTATTTCCGGCAGATACTTTGACTGCCCTACCGTCATCGATTTTTTCGATTTTCGCAGTTTTTACCCAATCGATACCAAATTTCTGAATTAGAATTTCTATGAGTTTCCTGTTATCGTTTCCTGGGATGTCGTCCCAGCTAAACAAATATTCGTCATGATTGTTTGAAACATAGTATGAAAATTCCACCTGGGTGCCTTCTTCGAATTTTCCTTCCAGAAGGAACCTGTGCCACCGGGTTTTGGTATCACCGCTGTTTATCGGTTTTGAAATGTAATAACCGGAATACAGGCCATCAGGGTTTAACAGATTTATTTTTTTATATTTTAAAAAGGTTAATATTTTTCCGGCATCATCCAAGATGAAGAGATTGCTTTTCGAATCCGTTATCAGCCTTACTGTAGTGCCCACGTACGACCACAGCGGGATGGGAGCATCAGTTCTGCTGACTTTATATATTGTATTTTCCTTTGCAGCGTTATCAGCCGGTTCTCCTACAAATATCTGCTTATTTACATCCACTGCAAGTCCTTTAGGTGAAAAACCGATATGTATTGTTTCTGGCGTAGTTTCGGTTTTGTATATGTTCAGCTTGCAGTTCTCCTCATTTACCTGCAGGTTGTAAGCTCTACCATCACTGATTTTTAGTATTGCCCTTTTCTTATATTCCTCAAGCAGAATCTCGATGAAATTTTCCTTGGTAAAGATACGGAGGGTCTTTTCATCAGTTTTGGTGATTTCTGCGTTATTCACCCAATCAATATTGAAATAATCTCTGAGGAAACCCAGGAATTTATCGTTATCGTTTCCCGGAACATTGCCCCAGCTAAATAAAAATCTTTTTCTAAAGATTTTCACAACACCTTTTCCGTTAAAGGTATCCAGAACATAGATATCTCCATCCTTATCTACAGCAATATCTGTCGGCTCTGATTGTACTCCCATGCTTATCGGCTGGCTTATGACATTTCCGGCTCTGTTGACCATCAGAATCCTTTTTTCGATTCCCTCTTCCTTTTCCATGCACCGTTCCATGGCGTAAATAATACCCCCGGCTACAGTAAGGTCGATAAGTTCGTTAAAAGGAGCCCCATCATAACCTTCAGAAAGCATCCAGCGTATCTGGAGGTTGCTCCTTGCAAGCGCAATAAGCCTGTGTTTATCTGCAATGTATATCGTGTCCAGGTCTATTCCGATCCCGGACGGGGATTCCAGTGCTACAGGCAGTATTTTTAACTCTTTGATAGTATCACTGCCTGCTTCAGAAATAAAAATTGCATTAGTTTTTTTATTTATGATATAAATAGTGTCACATTCATCAACCGCTATATCACTCATGTCAAGACCCGTATTATCGATAACCCGTTTTTCGGATTCATATACATGAGTGGAACTTAACCTGAGTTCCCCTTCTTCAATAGATAGATTCTTGATATCAGCTTTAAAGTCATGCCAAAGGTTTTGCGTATTAATGCATTTGAAATTAAACTCTTCCATAATTATCCCCTTTCCTGCATTTATTGACCTCTTTGTTGATTATCACGGTCATGCTGCCCGGATAGACTGTCGATATCTCTCCCGGCAGTTTCAGGTTGCCGTCATTATCATAACTTGCGCCATTATTGCCCGATAGTGTAAGTTTGAGAATACAGTTGACACCCTCTACCTTATTAATCAATTCAAAAACCTCAGAACGGGATACAATCCTGCCAATGGGCCAGCCTCCGCCGTCAAACCATCCCCTGACGGGGTGAAGAAACTGGTTGAGGTTTTTCTTTACAGCCCCGATAAGTTCAGTTTCAGGATAGCCCTTTACCGGGTCTATTGTAATGCTGACATCGACCCGTACAAATTGAGGAGATTCGATATGAATATCGGTTCCCAGGAGACGGTGCTTATCTAAATGCCTGCAGACTGCATTGATGAAACCAGGTGAGGGCACTGGTGGCGAATCAAATGATTCAAGGAGTGTGTACGGGAGCACTGCTACGGTAACAGAGCCTTTGTAGCTTTCTCCATTACCTTCATCTTTTTGGTAATTCGGGATCGCTTTTGCTTTTGCTACCCGTAAGCCGGGAGTATTTTTGGCTATGTATTCGAAATCATCAGAAGTCACGGCGGTGAAGGGGACTTTCAGGTCTTTAAGGCATCTTTCAATCGCTTCTTCCATAGTTTCAGCTCCTTTTCCGCCGGTTGAAGCTCTTTTATTTACAATCCTTAATTGGGAATCCCTGATTTTTTTATCGCCCCCAATCTTCCATTCGTATCCGGCATTGGTATTCCCTTCCCTTCCGCCCCCTGCCCTGTACCTTATGACCCTGATATTAGAAGAGGCAGGCGGGATCTTTCCATTCAAACCATCCCCGAACATTATTTCTCCCCGTTCCTTATCGAGGATGAAATGATTATCGTCCGGACCTGAACCGTCAAAGTCATCGACTTGCGTCCATAGTCCGCTATAAATGTTCAGCTTGCCATTTTCCGTCTTGACGGCGAACTCATAAACTTTTTCCCTGTCGATTTTCAGGCTGGCTCTGTTTTTTCTGGAATTAAGCCTGATCAGAACTCTGTTTTTATCTGTAAATATTTTTATAGTATTACCGTCACCGGTTTTTTGGATTTCAGCATATTCTACCCAGTTAATGTAAAAATTGTTTTTCAGGTATTGTACAAGCCTGACATCGCCTGTCCCTGGAATTTCATCCCAGCTGAATAAATAATCCTCATGTTCCCCGGAAGCCGAAAGGACAATCGTCCTGTCCAGTATGGGTTTATTTGCTGATTTGAAAACCTGGTGGGGCAGACCATTGCTGGCATTGCTGCCGTTCCTGAGCCACATGTTGTCGTTCTTAAACGTTCTCCCGTGTATTGCGGATACTGTATTGACCCGTATGGTTTCTATCCGCGGCGGATACTGGAAGCTGGAATTCCTTAAAATACACCTGAGCCAGAAATACGGTTTGTTCTCTTTATCCTTCCATAAACTATTTGTAGAAGCAACCCAGCCCTGGAGGTTATTAAAGATTACTCTGCCGCTTTTGTTAAAACCTTCGGTTTCATCAACGATTGTTTCAGGATCTATGCCTCTCCACACAGTTCCCTCATCAGATGACACGGAAATCTCCCAGTCGAACTCTGCATTCCTGAAAGTATAATCCGTCTCTTCGCCATGTCTGCCAGGCGGGATATCCAGATCTTTTTCATAAAGGTAGCACATAAAACTGAGTTTTTCTGCTTTTTTGTTAAATCCGAGATAAAGCGTATTATCCGTCTGAACTTTAAGACCAAAAGGTGCATAGAAAAGGTCAGCCTGATTATTTGCGCCTGTCCTGTCAAAAACACCGCCTGTCTTTTCATAAATGATAACCTTTTCCAGAAATACAGGCGCTATCCAGATGTCGTCACAGAGCTCGAAATTGATGCTTTTGCCGGATATCTCAGTATATACCCCCGTCCCTTTTTTCAAAGTCAGCCCTTCGATCGATTCGTATACCTCAAGCCTGCCGTTTTCAATCTTCACGATGAATTTGTCGAAATTACCATCATCCATTCTCAGGTTTACCCTTGTTTTTTCATCGTTAAGTCGTAGCAAAAGGGAATTTTGTTCAGTAAATACTCTTATGGTCCTGCCGCCATCGATTTTTTCAACTTCTGCTGTCGTTATCCAGCCTTTGCCGGAATTCTTTTTTAGAAACTCTTTAAGTCTTGAATTATCGCTTCCAGGGATTTTGTCCCAGCAGAACAGGTACTCAGGCTCGAAAGTAAGGTCTACTTTTGCAGGCGCAGCCGGCTCTGGTGTGAATCCCAGAAGTTTCAGGTATTTAAGGCGGTGACTGTCTTTTATCAGGTTGATCCGGAATAAAGTCATCTCAGTGAGCCATGCAAAAAGATCCACGAACGTAATGCCTGGGTCGCTTAAATTATGGTCTGTCCACAAAGATGTATATCTCGGAATGAGTTTCCTCGCCTCATCCACAAGTTGCTCAAATGTTTTATCATCAAGATTTTGTTTTGGCAGCGCCAATTTTAATCACTCTCGTTTTGTTATCCATTGCGCAGAAATGTCATGCTCGCCGCTGAAGAGAAGCGTGTATTCAGGAAGTTTCAGGATATCGGACGATTTTGTTATCTCAGTTATTTTTGAACCGTCTTCATTATCAAGCTGTATCGTCAGTTTTCTTACGTAGTCCACGTTTTCGATGCTTTCAAGCAGTGAAAAAATATCAGAGATGCAGGGGACTGAACCGAAGTCCCATCCTTTCCCTTCTACTCCCCCGTAAAGAGGATGAAAGAACTCTATTACTCTTGAACTTGCTTTCTGCTCTATTACGGGTATTGTATCGATATCATTAGTTACCAGTACTGCAGAGACTTTTACCACGATATAAGAAGGCTGTATCACGCTTATGGTTGCAAGATTGGAGCATCTCTCTCTCAGGTACCTCTCGACCATGTGCCTTAATTCAGGCGTGGGCACGGGTTTAGCATCCGGGCTTTCAGGGACTATAACGATTGTCACAGTTCCCACCTTTTGCTCGCCTTTTGCATTGGAGTTGGGAAGTACTTTTACCCTCGCCACTTTTTTCGAGGCTTCTTTTGCAAGCTTCTGATAATCCTCAAGCGCAACCGCCCTTTTCCTGTGTTTCAACACAGCAGGCGCTCTTTTTATAAGCGCATCTACTTCCTCGGTATCAGCTCCGCCGTCGGAGGCGACAGGATTGTATGCCTTATCGACAAAAGCTATCGTGCTCTGGAGTTTCGATATACTGAGGGCTGCAAGATTTCCGGGTTTTCCGCCGCCCGTGGAATATGTGACCCTGATATTGTTCATGCCTATAGAAGGTATCATGCCGTGCACGCCGTCGCCGAAGTGGAATTCGCCTGTTGTCCTATCGATGGCGTAGTGTCTGTCATTATATTCTGATTCGAGAAAATCGCTGATTTCATCCCATTTTATCCAGAGCTCTGTCACATTGCCTTTATCGTCCTTTTTCTCCTCGAATTTACGGGTATTTTTAAGGGCTTTCCTTTCCATCTCCGTAAGCGTGCTGATCTCATTTACCCAGATCGTTTCCTTTAGCACCGGCTTGTTCATAAGGCGGAAAGCCTGATTGCGCTCACCTGTGCTTCCGCCGATTATTTCGTCTGTAACAGTCATGGACTGGAGCGCCCATGCAGAATTAAGATATAAACCCAGGACCTTTGATGCCGGAGGAATGTCTTTGAGCGCCTTTTTTATTGTTTCAAAGGGTTTTTCTATAGCCACTGCTCTTATCCAGTACAGGTCTTCTTTACCGAACATTTTTTCACCCGCCATTTCCCCCGGAATGATAAATTGCACCATTCCGCTCTTTGTAAGACCGTTTGTCTCATCCAGAACATCAGGCTTGACCCACTCCTTATTATTTTGCAGATACTGCCACTGAAGCCTCGGTCTTGAGCTTTCGCTGTACTCGATACTTTCATCAGTCGAGATGAATACGCTGATGGGTCCTCCCCTGAGCGCCCTGTTGAATCCAAAATAAAGCGTGGGCTGGATGTTCGGGATGGGTTCGAACGGCTTAAAATTATTTTTAACTTTTAGTTCATCCCCGCAGTTTTTGAATGCAAGATTGTTTTTTGCAAGGATGTATTCGGGCGGCTCTCCATCCCCTTTCAGGTAATTGATTTTTAAATTTTTCAACATTGGCGGGCAGAAAGTACCGGGTTCAACATTGTTACTGCTTGTAATTTTATATTCCTTTCCATAATCCCCTCCCACAAGCCTCACACGTATCCAGTATTTTTCCTTTCCGTTTACAGTTGTGGGTTTTACCTCAGGCATGGATGCAATGGTCACGGTGATATCTTCTGACCCTTCATTTCCAGCAGTATCTCCGGTATCCTTCTTTATGGAATTGATGTTACTATTTCCAGAGGCACCCTTGCTTCCTTCGGAGTTGCCATTGCATTCTTCATTCTTTGCCCAACCGGGGAAATCCCCAAGATCTATCCCTTTCAAACTGTTCCACGCCATCCCATCCCAGAATTCCCATGAGAGCTGGGGATAGTTTGCTGCCGTATTTCCGCCTGTGTTTGTCTGTCCGCTCGGTTTTCCGGGTGTAAGATCAAAACTGATCTCTACCTTATATTCCTTCTTTGAGAAAGCATCGTCGCATGCTATGTAAAATGTATTGAATATCTGGGGTTTTTTCCCGAAAGGATAGATATCTTTAGCCGGGTCTGACAGGTCTACCGGAATGTCATTTAAGAAAGCCATATCAGGTGTGATGCCGGAAGTTCCAGATTTTTCCCCCGGAGGCGATGCAGCGATTTTTAATCCTGATATTTCCGTGTCTTTAACTGTTGCCATTTTGGAATTTATTATCCTGCACCTTATCCATCTGCTTTTTAATCCATTTATTTGGATTTCGCTTACTGGGTCATTCGTATTTTTTATTGCAGACAGCCAGTTTGTCCCACTTGCCTGGGTCAGTTGCTTCCATTGTATCTTTTTTAATTCCTTTCCGTTTACCTTTTCAATAACCTCAGAGCCATATTCCCAGCTTAAATACTGCGGATTTGCAAGTTTTTCAATTCCCTTCCCCTCTATTTTGATTTGTGCTGTTTTAACATTTAATAGATTTTTGTCGCCGATATAAAGTATGTGCTCCTGAAGGTTCTCATTGACCCCAAAAAACTCAGACGAACCTGCGCCGTCGATAGCTGGCGTATGGTCGAATATCTCGTCTTCTTTGTAGACATTCCGCTTACCGTTCTCGATTTTAACAGTGAATTCGTCTGTTTCACCGTCGATCATCAATTCGACTTTATTTTGTTTGGGGTCAAAGGTAAGTGAACCAGACGATTTTTTTCCAGAAGATTTTCCAGAAGATATCTCTATTTTATTGCTGTCTGTTTTTTCAATTGTCGCTGTTTTCACCCATTCGGCGCCGTAGTTCAGTACCAGGAACTTTATCAATCTCTCATTTTCGCTTCCCGGGACTTCGTCCCAGTTAAACAGGTAATTGTTATTATTTACGCCGAGCAATGAAACAAGTTTTGAAGGCGTAGCTATGATATTTTTCTCGGTTTCAAAGATAACGGGCTTTCCATCAGGTGCCTGACCTGCGGCTTGCGTCAGAGCAGGGATAAGAACGTTCTCAGGAGTGCCCTTGCTCAACAAAAAAGTGAGCGGTACCCTTGCAGGACGGGCGGGAATAAGAGAGGCGTTAATGGTCTCTAAGAAGGAGAGAAAATGCCTCTGCGGCGCATCATTTAACTTTTTAATTGCAACTTCGGACATGTAGGCAAAAATCCTGGAAAGAGCTACCCCGACATCTGTTTCATCTTCAAAAGTCCACTCAGGAGTGTAGAACGGGACCTTGCCCTCTATCTCCTTCAGGATTGTTGCCATGTCTTTCTTAATTATCTCAGGCTGGGTCATTTCGATGTTATTCTCCTTCCTTTAAATAAAATGGATAAACAAGATTGAACTGCGTATTTGTAGCCCGTACCCTGTAATCGATGTTCACGACAAGCTTGCCTTCATCGGCATACTGTGTATCGGTCTTTACATCAATGATCTCTATGCGCGGTTCCCAGAGAGTCAGGGCTTCTCTCACGCTGTTTTCTATGAGCGATAGGTTCACCGCATCCATAGAGGTGAAAACATATTCGTGTATCCCGCATCCGAAGTCCGGGCGCATGATGCGCTCCCCTCTTGCTGTGCCCAGAATAATCCAGATTGCCTCCTTTATATCCTCCTCATACTCGGATACGGCTATCTTCTGCTGGGCATCCACCCTGACAGGGTATTTCCATCCTTTACCAAGAAAATCCTTGCTCATTTGATTTCTCCAGAATTTATAGTATCCCGCATAACATCCGATTATAGTCTATAAGCCACAGAGTGCACAGAGGACACAGAGCAAAACCACAACTCTCTGTGCACTCTGTGTCCTCTGTGGCTGATTATCTTGTTTTGACTTGTTTTAATAAATTTCATCCGATCAGTACCGTAGGGCATCCCATCGCAATCGAA
>JAPMTX010000139.1 GCA_026552855.1 Candidatus Methanoperedens sp.
TATACAATTCAAAACGCCTTCATTCATCGATTGGTTATAAATCGCCGATCAATTTTGAGAAGGCGTTAACTTTAAATATACAAGCTTAACTGACTGTCTACTAATTGGGCGCAGTCCAAGTTTCTATGCTCTTTACAGCCTATATAAATTGCATCCAACAGAGTTGATTTTCTTGAATTGTTTATACCTACAAAAATATTCACTAATGATAGGTCATCAACTTTACATTCTTTTATCCCTCTAAAATTAGTTATCTCAGCACTCTTTATTGAAGTGCCAATTTGTTTTTCAACGACCATAATTTATCACCCTTATATAAACTGGTCACAATAGGTTCATTTAATAAATAAACTTTCCCTATTAAACAATAATAGCTCTATTCAAACTCAAATACACGATACTGCAATTTTACAATCAGAACTTTGGAGGATTTCAGTGGCGTTTTATAGTAAAACGTTACTGTTTCAGTTCTAAAACCAAGCCTATCTCTATCGAAAACCTGCAAAATCTGATGCAAACAGTTATATTATAATAAAATATCACTGTAAAATTATGTTAGAATCAATATTTACCAAAGCGGGTGTTAGAATCTTTACCCCGTCAGATTATGACGTATTTGTAAAGTTCGTACGAGTTCGTATCAGTTCGTTGTTTGTAACTAAAGAGGTAAATCCCAAAAGTGATAACATATATTTCATCTCTTTCTTAAGTTAACAACATCCCCGAACATAACCACACATTTATTTTAACCGCCGCCTATCTGAGTGCAATGAAAAAGATCCTTGTGACCAACGACGACGGCGTATACTCAGCAGGTCTGCGGGCAGCCTACGAGAGCGTGCGAGACCTGGGCGAGGTCGTGGTAGTCGCGCCTTCCACCCAGAAGAGCGGGGTAGGGCGCGGCATTTCCATATTCGAGCCCCTGCGCATATCCCAGGCGAACATGGACGGCATCAAAGCCTATTCGGTCGGAGGCACGCCCACGGATGCCGTTATCCTGGGGATTTTCTCGATAATGAAAGAGAAACCCGACCTTGTGCTCTCGGGTTTCAACGTGGGCGAGAATATAAGCACGGATACGGTCACCACGAGCGGGACCATCGGCGCTGCTCTTGAGGCTGCAAGCTACGGCATTCCCTCGCTCGCAGCATCCATACAGGTACTGGACGAAGGGGATAAGTTTGACGACCACCGCACGTACAGCTACGACTTCGATGCAGGCATCAGGTTCGTGAACCGGATAGCCAGGAACGTTCTCAGGCACGGGCTTCCGGATGGCGTAGACCTGCTGAACATCAACATCCCGAGGCATGCAACCATGGATACCGAGATCGAGATAACAAGGCTTGCGAGAAAGATATTCGTGACCGGCGTGGAGGAGCGCCACGACCCCAGGGGCAGACCGTACTACTGGATAAACGGGGAACTCATACGGGACGCCGAGGATGGGACTGACGTGAAGGCGATAATGAGAAAAGGGCATATTTCGATAACGCCACTTTCGCTTGATTCGACTGCAAGGGTTGATTTTAAGGAGATAGAGACGCTGCTGTAAAGGGAAACTTGAAGACACACTTTCCTGGGAAAACAGATATTAAAACGTTTAATGCACCATTCCTGAGGAACAATTTAATACCTTCGCGGTGTATAATAGCATGATAAACAATGATTTTAAATTTCCAGCTTATCAATGTGGAATCCAAAGTATACTCCAGCACCGAAGATATTCGAAAATACAAGAACATCAACATAAACTATGATATAAATCTCAGGAATCCAACAATGGTTACGCAGAGCACTCCCTTCGGGGAAAAGCCTGTGCTCAGGGTAGAGTACACCTTTGCGATCAACTACTTAAGCCCGAACATAGGTCACATAAGATTTGAGGGTTTATCGGACTATTACAGCGAGGATAACCTCAAGGAATTGAAAGATAAATGGGATGCAGGGAATGCGCCTGGCGATGTGCAGAACGAGATAGCCAATACCATGGTGGCGAACCTTGCGCCTCTTGCTCTGCTGCTGTCAAAAGCGCTTGGACTCCCACCTTCGATGCCCGTCCCTGTGATCAATTTCCAGCAGCAGGCTCAGAAGAAAAAAGAAGAGCCGACATATTATCATGGTTAGCGAGGTAAAAAATATGTCCAAACTTAGAAAGCGGAACCTTGAGAGAAAAGGCGAAAAAAAGCAGAAAATTCTGGAGAACAAACTGATGGAAGAGAATCTTGTGGATTTAACAAAAACGAAAGTGGAGCCAGTGGAACTGCCTGAAGAGGAAGAGGTGTGAGGGTACGGGTAAAGATATTATCCGACGGGACCAGAGAGCAGGTAGTGGATGTCCCTGAGGGCTCAACGTACGAAGAACTGCTTGGCTCTCTTCATATCAATCCCGAGGTAGTTATCGTGTTCTGCAGCGGCATCCCGGTACCTCTGGATGAGAGGGTCGCGCCCGATGATATTGATATCCTGAGGGTTGTGACCGGAGGAAATAGATAACTTTAAGTGTTAACAGCGACTCAAATATAATGGAGAAATGGAGATATTATCCCAACAGGGTACCATATAGATATATATGAATAAAAAAATGACCGGAGTACATCAAAAACGATCTGCACTGATAAATATTGGAAAAAAGAGGGAATCCGAAGAACTTGAATCGTGGGTGATAGAGGAATACTACATACCATATCAGGCTTCGTAATCTATTACTAATCTAATTACGCGGGAGGGTGTGCATGGAGGTAGTGGGACTTTGCAGTATCTGCGGGCGTCCGGGGAAGTTACATACATGCCGGTTATGCGGAAGACTGGTATGCTCAAGATGCCTTGCAAGAGAAGGGCTGTGCGTTCAATGCGCACGCGGCAGATATTACTCAGCCTCAATAGAGTAGAAATACCTTGAAGAGATAGAATCGCTGATGGATTTCATGAGGAGCTGCTTTGATTTTTCAGAATTCGTGACTATGCCGAAAACCCCAAGCGGTATGGATGTGCTGGCATTGAGCGGACCTCCTGTTACTTCACCCCATTCCCCGAATGCTTTCTTGAGCGTGTTCTTCATATTGAGTTCCCTATTACTGGACTCGGCGTAAATATATATCTTCGAGGAATTGATCGCCAGTACGAGGGCGGTAGATATTCCCTCTATATCCAGCATGTACCTGCAAACCTTGGGAATAGTGCCTGAATCTTTAACAAAACCCACGCTGGTGAACAGTGACGCCCCTTTTATTATTTTATTGCCGATGGCGCGGGACAGATCTTCAAAGGTATCAAGCCTGGCTGCAGGATGTTCAAGGCTGTTCAGCAGTTCCATATCCGCGAACTTGTGTATGTACCAGTAGGATTCAAGATCAGCAAGCGTGAGGTTTGTTATAAGTGTCTTGGTCTTATCCCTGATCGCAAAGATAAGAAGGGTTGCCAGTCTTTTATCTATCTGCACTCCGAGTTTCTTTAAATAATCTATTAAAATACCCGATGTGGTCTCGGTCGTTCTTATATCCTGGTAATCACATTGTATGCCCCCTGTATTCCCCAGGGTATGCCCTATCACTATCACGGGATTGATCTTTTCTCCCGGAAGTTCAGTCGGCAGCAGATCTACGAAAGCTATATTATCCTGGGACTGGACAATTGTGGGGACATTTACCGCATCATCGCCGAGCACGTTGATAAGTGTCCTGTTCTGGATTACCCCTGTATAGCATATGGTAGCGTCCATGTTGTAATGTTCCACGATACGCTTGAGTGCAAGAGAGCTTGCAAGCGAATCTGAGTCCGGGTTATTTCTAGTGTAGATTATAACCCTCTCGCCCGGATGCGATAATATCCTCTTAAAAGACCTCTGTTTCCAGAAATTGAAACTCTTGAACATTTTGCACTAATATTGGTATTCTTCTGGATATATGTTTTGCAGTATATTCATGCTTACCAGCAATCCCTGTCCTTAGCTCGTGCCTTAACTCTTCTCTGCTCCATCCGGGCTGCCGGTGGTTTTCCCTTTCTTCAATATCCACGCCTTTTTTCTGTAATATCCCAGAGGATGGGATACCCTCTCGCATAACCGCTCCTTCCCGAAGCAGTTCCCGTACGTTATCATGGTGGCGCAGGAGGGCGATTTATAGACCGTGCCTGTCGAGCCGCGGATATGCATTACCTGGTACCTCGTGCGCTCCTCGTCAAAATCAGGCGAGACCCGGAACAGCCCGATTATCCCTTCCGCGTCCATCCCGATGTTCAGCAGGAAAGAGGTGAGGGCAAAGCGCAACGAGTGCGCCAGGTTCACGCCAGTCTGCGCGTTCGTGAGCGCGTGCGCCATGCAGGGGGGGAAACAATCGGGCATTATCTCCTTGAATTCCCCGATGCTGAACTCGGATTTGCGCGCGCTTAGACTGCTGCGTATCTCCTCGGTGAAGGTGCCCAGAGCCTCGCATATTTCCTCAGGCACCTCGACAGGAAGACCTGATTCGATCCTTTTCTTTATTGCCTCTTCAAGTATGCGTGAGAATTTTTCCTTTGACAGGTATACCCATCCGCTGATGATCTTGCTGTTTATGAGTTTCCACTCAATATCGTGCAGGGCGCTTGCATACCGGATGTAGTCGGTAAAATGTACTATATACGACCTCTCGCTCATCTCAATAGCCATGCCTAAATCCCCGGCAATCTCTTTCACATGGCTGTCAGGCAGTTTTTTCGCCATGCCATATGCAGCCTCTGCCTCGGAAAAGGCGTACTTGCGTATGAGATAGCCGTCGTTGATGCACGAGACAAGTATCCGGGCGACGGGGTAGGATAATAGCTCTTTCTCTGCGCTTATCCTGTCCGTAAGCTCAGGTTTGAGAATACCTTCCCCTATAGCCTGAAGGACGCGCTCTTTCCCGCGCTCTCTTACTTTCTCGAAGACTTTATCATAAAAAAGTTCATCAAGTTTAAAATCCAGCGAATCAACGTATTTAAGGGCGCCGTGTACAAATGGAAAATGGGCAAAACCGAAGACATCCATATGTTTATTCGGATTCTACCCTGGGAGCCAGCATATAGCTGACATCGCCGTGACCCTGCGCTATCTTGAACCTTACCTTCAGGGGATAGTCCTTTCCAAGGTCAATAGAGACCTCCTCGGCTTTTCCTGCTATCTTGCTTATATCCGTGAGGTAATCGAGCGAGAATAGCGACTTGGCTTCCCCTGCCTGGAGTTCTATCAACTGGTCTTTGGTCATCTCCAGCCGCACATTGTCAGTATCTCCCTCTGCCTCCATGAAGAAGATATTCTCCTTTACTCCCATGGACATATAATCGCTTACTTTTTCCGCGGCTCTTACCGCGCGTTTTAAGTCTTCCCCCCGGATGGCGATGTGTGCTGGCAGGTCAAGAGCAGGGACTTTTGGCTCTTTCCTTATAGAGGATGGGTCAAGCAATGACATGGTATACGAGAGTCCGCGCATACGGATAATGAGCTTATGGGCAGTCTCGTCAAGAGCAAGCTCTATGCTGTCGTTCTTATCAGCCATCTCCATTATGCCGTTCAATTTTGTAAGGTCGATACCGAGCTCTCCCTCTGTCGCCTCGAACGAGTCGAAAGCATCCTTTGAAAGATCAAGACTCACCATTGCGACATTGGCAGGATCGACAGCTCTGACAGATACCCCGTCTGCGGTAAGTTTGAGTTTAGCTTCATCTACGAGCGTAGATATTGATTCGATTGCGTCCTTTAGTTTTTCTGCGCCAATTACTGCCTTAAACATTTTAAGCCTCCACTATATATTATAATCAATGATATTAATAAGTTATTCTATTCCGCTGCCGATACTTTCATATCTAACTTGCGCTTTTATTGGAGGGAAATGACAGGACGTCCTATTGATATCGCACTCACGAAGGCTGAAGCAGGCGAGAATATGGAGTCAATCTACGAAAATATCTGTACACTGGCAACCGAGCCCGATCTCTGTTTTAACTACGCCACGACGGACAACCTGAACAACTGGGGATTCGCCGAAGGGTGCTTTAGCTGCCTTTTGCTGGATAGAAAAGACGTTATAATACAGGTCATTACAACGTACCAGCACAGGGACGGTGCGAAAAGCGCCTACAGGGCTGATGTGGATTATCTGAAAAAGAACGATTATGGAGCGCCGGTAAAAACAAAAACGCTTGGTGAAGCTTCAATACTGTTCGAGAAAAAACAGAGCGATGGGATTACCTATAACCTTTTGTTCTTGAAGGATACTGTCTTTACATCGATCAGCGCTAAATACAAAAAAGATAAAGCGGATAACGTAAAGCATATTATCGGGCTGGCTGAGAAAATCGAGGGAAAGATACAGAAATAGTGGTTTTACGATCAAAAACCATATTATGAGTCTATCTCGGCATCCTGACCGATTATAGTGCGTTCAGCCGTGGCATCCACAACGCTCTCCCTTTGGATTTTGTTCTTTGCATCGTTGAACTTCTGCTGCCATATGCTTATCTGCTCTATTGCAAGTTTTGCCCCCAGATGAGGGGAAAGTCTCTGGAATTCTTTATCCACATCGTTCAACAGCGTTTTGATTTTCTCTTCATACTTCTCTCCCATATATTTGCCTCCTGTACGACCTAAGATCTTAAACTTCTGGAAGTTACGCCCGTCTTCTCTATACTTTTCGGATATATTAAGAAGGGCACAACCTAATTCCCACTCCGTTAAGTCCTCATCATGAACAAAAGTTCTATTGTTATACGCCTATTTAAAACCTTCGGAAATTATGAAAAGTTCATTAAATCCTCATCCGGGGAACCATTGCCAGTTGCTATCTCAAAGCAGCTTGTTGAGATGCACGGAGGAAGGATAACGGCTGAGAGCAGGTACGGGGTAGGGGGGGCACGTTCACTTTTATGCTGCCGGTTAAGGGGAAGAGATGAGAAGAGCTAAAGTTGCCCGCATAACTTTACATAATTAATCGAACCGCAAATAAACGCAGATGAACGAAGATTTATTATTGCTTCATCTCTGCCTTTATCTGCTCTCCAAGCCTCTGTTTCTGTGTCCCATCCACGCTGATCTCCGCCATCAATTCGCTGCGCAGTGAATCCTGCACTTCCGTGAGTTCCTGGTTCCCGGACATGGCTGCGTCCATTGCTGCTGTCATAGTTGTTGTAGCGACGCCGACCCTCTCCATGCTTGTCCTGATGTTGGTGATTGCACTCTCAAGCTGTTTGGTATCAATACCCAGTTGTTTCTGGTACTTGCCCATATCCGCGCCTATCTCCACGACTTCTTTCAGTCCCTGCTGCATCTCGATAACATCGCCCATGCTCTGCGCCATCTCGACCATGCTGCTGATTGTGTTGACCTGCCCATCCAGCATCCCATACCTGCGTGAGTTTACCCTGAACTCGCGGTCGTTGCCCTCACTGAGAGCCTGCTTTGCCTCGTCCCTTGATTTCTGCCGCTTTCGCTTGAGCTCGTTTTCCCGCGCGCTCAGGCGCTGCTCATATACAGATAATTTTGTTTTCAGTTCTTCGGGTGATATTTTCTTGCTAAAGATTCCCATTATATTTCATCCTCCATTTTTTTCTGTTTGGCATATCTTATACAGATTTTAACAGCTTCTGAGGTGTTTATCGCTATACCTCTGTCCACTAATTTTTCCAAGTATATTTTCAGGTCTTCTGATATTTTTGCACTAATTGGATAGGATCTAATTACTATAGCAACCACCTCATAGTATGCTAAGGTATACAATAGAAAACCATATATATAAGGATTACCGTTTAGATTTTAAGAGTTATTATTGAAAAAGGTGGTTTCAATGCTATTCAACTGGAAGAAAAAAGACCAGGAGAAATTAAACGAAAATAGTGCTGGAATGCGTTATATAAAGCCTGATGATCCAAAGACTATCGAAAAAGACGCTGTGATCAAAAAAGGTATATTCAGTGCATCACACAAGTGGGCCCGCCAGAGTCAAAGCATCGCAAGAACTTTGCCAAAGAGTGAAATGAGTGGCTGGTTAAGTAAAAATGTTGTGGTGGCACCTAACGAAATTGCCGCTATAGTGCAGGATGGACAAGTCGTTGAGGTCGTAGAGAGCGGGAAAGTCAGGGTCGGGGGACTGCTCAAAACTGATAGCTATTTCAAGGATGTTGAGGTTGTCATGATGGACACCTCGCCCAAGGATGCAAGCTGGCAGGTGGAAGAACTGTGGACTAATGACCAGCATGAGGTAGCTGCGAAAGGTCTTTTGAGGTACAGGATAGCAGACCCGAAAAAGTTTTTCTCTATGGTATATGCCTACAGCAGGCTTGACGAGAAGGGCGAGAGGTTCCTGAGCCTTGAAGATATTAATGAGAAGATAAAGAGCGAGGCACTTACACGGGTATTGCAGCCTGAAACAAGCAGCGTAGAGATAGAGGAGATATACGGGAACCGCGAGTTGCAGCTTAAGATCGAGAACGAGCTTGAACTTCAGTTAAAGCAAACGCTTGAGATGTGGGGACTTGAACTTCTGAAATTCACCTCTGAATGGGATCTTGGCAATTATACCGAGCTTGCCAGGGCAAGGAGGGGATTTGAGAAAGAGGAGGAATTAAAAGAACTTGACACTCTTTCAAAAGAAGGAGATTACGAGCGCACTGGAAGAGGTGAGGTAGCAAAAGTGCGCGCCTGGCATGCGCCGATTTCTGTTGAAAAGGACTTCGAGAGGGAACAGCGTCTGAAGGATGAAAAGGCGCTGCTGGAAAAAGAGCGCTTGGAGGGTGAGTCTGACTTTGAGGATGCAAAGCGCGGCATTGAGACCTACAAGCTCTGGAAGCAGGCGAAGGTAGAATCAAAGAAGGCAGAAGTTGGAATTGACCAGGAGGTTGCAGATAAAGAGCATGCGCGCGAGCTTGAGCGCCTGCGCCTGATTACAGAAAAAGGCGGCGCGGATACTGCGCGCGTGATAGCGGAGGGCAGGGAGTACAGCAGGCTCAGCCCGGCGCAGATAGAGGCGATAGCGAAAGCGCGGGAGAGCGAGGCGCGCTCGAAGGAGGATAAGCTTGCTTTCATGAAGGAGATCGAGGACAGGGAGAGGAACGATGCTTATCGGAGGCAGGAGCTTGATGCCAAGCTTATGGATGCAGCGAAGCCTGTTGCTTCGGGCGCGAGCGTGAGGAAGTGCACGCACTGCGGGGCGACTGTGCCGATGCAGGCGAGTTTTTGCGGGGAGTGTGGGAGCAAGTTTGGGTAGAGGTAGGTTATTGTGAAGGATGAATATCTTTTGCAGATGGAGATAAAAAATGAGATGGGTGCAATTAGTTATATTTATTGTTTTTCTTAGCGGTATAGTGGAGAGTGTTTCTGCTGCCCCTACCGCTACCTTAACTTCGAGTTCTGCAGTTAATCTAAAAACAGGAGAAAGTACAACTGCTACTTTTAGTGTATTCAATGACAACAGTTTTTGTAGCGTAACTGCATACTACTCAATAGACTCGGTTTCTTACAATAATGTAATTGGAAGAATCGGGGCGAAAGAGTCAAAATCGATAAGTATAAAAGTCTCAGCTCCGCCAATAGGAAGTGGTTCCGGAAGTGTTCAAAGTCAAATATATGTAAGAATTGTTACCGACTCTAGTTTTTGGTGCGGTGGAGAAAAATATAATCGACAACTTGTGTTGAATATTAATTACGATGATTCTGAATTTCAAAATGCAAAATCCAATGCGGAGAGGGCAATTAGTTCTGCTAACAGCGCAATTAATTCAGCATCCTCAAGTATCGCAACTGCACAAAATACTTTAACAGTTGCTAAAAATAATGGAGTGGATTTAAGTAATGCTGAAGTACTATTAACTAGTGCACAAACAGTCTATCAAAATGCTCAATCTAAATTAGGCAGTGCACAAAATAGTTTTAATCAAAATGCGAAGCAGAGCTTTGATTTAGCAACTCAATATGCAAATGAAGCTACAAACTATGCGAATTCGGCTAAAGCTGATGCAGATAATGCTTATGTTATTGCTACACAGGCAATAGAGAAATATAAGAAAGAGTTACCAAATGTAAAATCTAACGCTGAGAGTGCAGTTTTCCCTTCTAGCAGCATAATTAATACTGCCCCTTCCAGTATCGCAACTGCATTATTGTCAGTAGTTTCAGGTATTTTATTGCTAACGGGAGTTATTCTCTTACGGAGGAGGAAAAAATCCCAACATGAAGTTGTTTTACCATCAAACGAGTTGAAAAATGTGCCTATGACATCACAGGTGAGTGAACAACCTAAAGAATCTCCTAACAAAAAATCAGAGGGAAATGTTGAGATTGGAGTAAAATCTGCTTATGAGTACAAGGGAGCTAAAATATATTACAAAATTAAGGTTGAGAACAGTACCTTGGAAGCAATAGGCGATATCAAAGTCCATCTCTTTGTTCCAGATGTTTTTCTTCTTAAGGAAAAAGAGAAATCTCTCTCAATGCTGGAACCAAAAGAAAGTAAAACCGTTACCTTTGAAATCCGCCCCACTGGTGAGTGTGGAGACTGCAACGTGTCGGGCAAAGTAGAATATTACGATTACAGTACAAAAGGACGCAAGATGCTGGATATAGAGACAAAATCCCTCAGCGTAATCTGTCCAGTCCTGAAAAGAAAAGAAATAGATATAAAACAGTGGGAGCAAGTTACGGATGACCTGATAAAAGCTGAAGAGAACATAAAGGAGCTTTCCGTCCCCGCTGAGAACCTGTTCAACATCACATCCAGAGTAATTAAAGATAGCGGCATGTTCATGCTTAAGCCGGAGATTACCTCTACTCCTCAACTTTTTAATGGAATTGCCATGTTCTATGCCGAAGGTGTAACAGGCATGCGGTATGCCGCATACATAGAGGTAGTTGGTGGGTCTCGCAAGTCGCGCCTGATATTGAAAGTATGGGCAGAGAAAGAGGAGGCATTAACTGGTTTTTATCATAGAATCCTGGATGAGATTGAGAAAAGGATAGATGTCAAGATATTCATCGATGATGCTGTTGTGCAGCAGCATATCCACATCGGAGATAGAATAGGCACTCAGGTAAAAGATTCCTTTGTTCAACGCTCGAACATAGGTGAAGGTGCAAGGAAGTGCCCGAACTGCGGCAGGGAGGTAGAGACAAATGAGAAGTTCTGTCTTGAGTGCGGGGCGAGGTTGTGAGAGGATTTAAGTCATGGAGCCAAAGCTGGATATTAGAGGTGCGACATGGAATTGAATGAAGAACGAAAAAATCGATATCTTTCGAAGAGCGGATACATAATAGAAAAGATGGACACGCTACCAGATAATATCGATGATCTGGATGAGCTTGGAGTAGATGGAGTGCTGTACAGGGTACAGACCAGTATCGATGCAGCTATAGATATGGCTGCTATGCTGGTGAGGGATATTGGAATCGAAGTGGGTGATGATTATGAGAATATTGACATTCTTAAAGAAAAAGGGGTTATCGATGCAGAACTTGGAGGGGAGCTTAAACGACTTAATGGTATGAGAAATGCCATTGTCCACAAATACGGAATTGTTGATACTGAACTAATACTGCAGAATCTTGAAAATGTTAAAGAACAACTCCATAGATTTGTTATTATTATTGAAGGTGAACTCTCATGAAGACTCTTCAGGATATCAAAACTGACCTGTATTTTGTTAAGGACTATGAAGTTGTTGTTTTTGGTTCATACGCCAGCAAAAAAGCAGATAAACGTTCAGATATCGATGTTGCAGTGATTACCAGACAAAAGAACAGGAACAAATGTATCGAGATATGGTGGGAACTCATGGGGAAAGCGCCTGAGGTCTATGATATCAAAATATTCGAGCTTCTGCCTCTCCCCATAAAAGCCTCTGTTATCTGGAGGTATGAGGTAGTTTTTGGTGACAGACTCGATATTTCAGAATATTTTTACAATTACAGAAAACTATGGAATGATACGAAACACCGGCTCGAAGAGAATCGATTCAGGAGCATAAACGAAAAAATCGTGGTGCTTAAAAGAAGGCGTCTATCAACGAGGATGCAAAAATGACATGAAAGAGAACTTGTGGATAAAATGTGCAGGTAGGCAATCATGAATAAAAAAAATCCATTTAAATCTTTTCTCTCTAATACCAGCGGAGCAGTAAACATCCCCTCCGTGGCAAAAGAGGGCATTGTTTCGCTTTTGATCAGCATCGTGGCGAACGAGGCGACCTCGACAGTATCAGGTTTTTCCTACGATAACCTGCTTCGTCTGCTCATCATGTTTTTAGTAGTCCTGGCTATAATCCATTTCTCACTTAAGATAACGGAGCAGCTCCGAAGGAAAAAAGCAAATCTTGAGGACCTGCAGGCAGCAAACACCAGGGAGGCATTAAAGAACCTTAACGGCGCCCGGACAATTCTGGATAGACTTGTCCAGAACTCAGGCGAAGTAACAGAACTTCGCGGCTTAAGAAATAAGCTCACAACTATAATCTCTGAAATCCAGAACCCAAATATTTCGAAGTTCAGCAAAAAGTCAGCGACTGTAGACGAGTTCGATGAAGCCGAGAAACTGCTGGCGGAGAGTTCAAAGAATCTCGCTCTGGAGCTTGAGAAGCAATCGAAGGAAGGCGCGGATGTAAAGGCTGTAGCCCTCCTTGTGGATGCGGTTGGGGATGCACTCCGGAACAGGATACCGCTTTCAAACGAATTGAAAGATCACTACGTTGAAAGTTTAAAAAAGGAGATTCAGGAAAAAAAGAAGATACCAAAAGAAACGTCATCAGAACTTAATCTCTATCTGAACACCCTCCAGATAAAGTATGCCTCTTACCATCCTGAAGTGCTGCATACAGGGGATTATGCGGCGAACATGAAGTGGGATTACAATGCTGATGATAAAAATATCACAGCCAGGCTCTCAGATGGTTTAATCGGCTCTCCACTGCTGCTGCTGGAGACGAGATGGCAGGATAACGGCGCGATAATAGAGGATGTGCAGAAAGAGGCTGAGTCTGTGAAAAAAAACCAGTATAAGTGTCTCTGCCTTATTAATTCTGCATGGGATAAGGAAAGCAAGGATTTTGTATCCCGGTTTAATCATCCGAAACTCTCTCTGTATCTATATGAGTTGAATGGAGGACTGTTTTTTAATAGAGAGACTCCTGCTGCAAAGCATTATGAGTTCTGGTTCAACACAGAGCAAAAGCGGGAGACATTGAAGGAAAGGGCGCTGAGGTTTATTGAGGCGCATGAATACTTTACGGCGCAGGAAATGGCGGGCGCGCTGGGGATGAAAGTGGAGGGCGCGGAGGCGTTGCTGGAGGGGTTTGAGAAAACTGGTGTAGTCACGAATGTGAGCTTCAAATCGGATAAAATCAGGAAATATACGAAGGCAAAGGCTAAAGAAGATTAAGAGGTGTAATCTGCCCGAAGATTAACATCAAAAAATGGAAGGATAGAAATGCTGAGAAGAGATGGTGTTAGAACTGCCCAATTTGCTGTAATTGCTATTGCTATAATTGCGATCTCGTCCTCGCCCATAGCCGCCAGCACATCCGCGCAATTTATTGATATCGGAAATGCATTTATGGATACTGGAAGATATCAGGAAGCGCTTAACGCATTCGATAAGGCAATAGAAATCGACCCTGATAATTCAAATGCCTGGGAAAATAAAGGAATTGCACTTAACAATTTAGGGAGAAATCAAGAGGCGTTTGAGGCACTTGTTAAAGCTTTAGAACTCAATCCTGATAATTTAAATGCGTTGGTCCATAAAGGATATACGCTTGATGCTTTAGGTAGGCGCCAGGAAGCTATTGCTGTTGCGTATGAGGTTATTAATAAAAGTGATAGGTTAATAGCAACCGATCCTAACGATACCGACGCTTGGCTCCACAAAGGAAGTTTCTTGTCCTTTTTAGGAAAAAACGATGAAGCTATTACAGCATTAAACAAAGCAATATCAATTAATCCAAACAATCCACATACTTGGTTTACAAAAGGAAATGTTCTTTTGAATTCAGGGAAATATCAAGAAGCTCTGAATGCAATCGATGAAGCAATAAAAGTTAATCCAAATCTGTCGCATTTTTGGCGAAGCAAAGGGGATGCATTGAAAGCTTTAGGAAAGTACCAAGAAGCTAATGAGGCATATAATAAAGCATATGAACTTACAACAACTGCATCAGCACCATCTAATAGTGCCTCTCGAGCAAACGATTTGTTTTCAGAAGGATTGAAGTATTTTTCTGTTATGGGGTTAACATCTTTAATCATAATAGGTATCATATTACTTTTTGAAAAAAGAGGGAAAAATGAGCCAAAGTTCAGAGATGATTTGAAAACTAAGCATTGGTTTGGATATTATTCAGTACTAATTTGTCATTTTATTATAGGCGCCATTTTAGCACTTATTTCACTGGAAATCGCCTTCAAAGAACTTCCTTTCAGTTTTGATACCCAGAAATTTTTCTTTGCTATCCCATTTTTCTATCTCTCATTATCCTCTTTCATTTTAATAGTTGGATTATTAGCATCAAAGCCGATTATAAAATTAAATACAGTACACTTTCTTGTTTCTCTAATTATAGGAATGCTCCTTATCATTGCACTTGGTGATCCGAAAACACCAGTCTTTTTACCATTTTTACCTTTAATATCAGCAGGATTATCTTTCTGGTACGGCAGAATTGCTATTCTCAGACCAGAATCTATTCAGAAATCGTTATCTGTAGAAAAAGATACTGAAAAATCTATTCCTGTACCTTATATCAACCGTGGATATGCAGTTCTGCCTAATAATGATATCAAGTTTGGTATAAGAGTGACGAATGACACAGGTTACACCGTTACAGATGTCGATACTATTCTCGATTGCACCGAAGAACTCTTCAACCTTAAAGAATCTAAAATCCAGCGTATTGGCACCATCCCGCCAAACGGTGCAAGAACAGCAACCTACATTCTTAAACCCCTCGGCTGCATCCACAACGAGCAGATAAACGCCCTCATCACCTACAAAGACCACACAGGCAAAAAGCAAACCCTTCACATGCGCCCCAAAGAAATACACTGCGTATGCCCGTTTGTGAAAGAAAAGCCCATGAGCGAGGGAGAATACAGCCGCCTGGCTGCGAATAGCGAATTCATTCAGGAGGGCATATCTTTTGAGGGCATCAGCATCGAGGATTTGGGTAAATTCATGGGCGAGACCTGCAAGCACATGCTGTATAAAGTTAAAGAATACGATCTGGAAGGGAAGAAAGTCATTTATCTATCTGGCGAGGCGCTCGGGGAGAGGACATATTATCTCTTGACCGCTGTTATTCAGGATTACAAGAGGCTTACTCAGGTCATCCTGCGGGCGCATTCAGATAAGAAATACGGGTTGAATGGGTTCATGAATGAGATGGCAGACAGTATACGGCATCTTGTGGGTTCGGTGCAATCTGCCAAGGAGATCGGGATTATAGAGAACACCCAGGTGATCAATATCATTGATTCTGTTGTGCAGCGGACGAGTTTCAATATGGGTGAAGGTGGAAATGCCCATGTGAGTATAAGAGACAGCCTGATCCAGCATACAGATTTCAAAAAGAAGAAGGAGGAATAGTAAAAGGTGGTTGAGATGCTGAACATAGATGAACTCAGAAGAAAAGTGAGAGAAACAACGGAAAAAGAGCTGATCAGGGAAGCGATAAGAGCAAGGGGTTTTTCAGGTGTGGATACTCTCCGCCAGGGTATGAACCTGATCGATTTTGCCCTCCGGGCAAAAAAGGTGCTGTATGAGAACAATTGAGGCAATTTTAAAGCTGGTATGCAGTTTCTTGAATGAGAACAACGTAAATTACGTGATTGTCGGGGGGTTTGCGGTCTTATTCTACGGCAATCCGAGGACAACGATGGACATCGATTTTGTCATTCAGCTTGCTGATGAAGATATACCGATGCTGATTAAATTTTTGCAGGAAAACGGTTTCTATGCGGATGAATACGATATGCGTACAGCGCTCAAAGAGAAATCCCACTGCACTGTTGAAGATAAGGAAACAATGTTCAGGCTGGATATCAAGGGAGTTTACGGTGAGATGGATGAAAGGGTGCTCAGGAATAAGAGGAGAATCGAACTCTACGATACGGCAGTCTATATAGCCTTGGCAGAGGACACGATTGCAAACAAGCTGCTTTTCGGAAGGGAACGGGATGTTGAGGACGCTCTTGGAATATATGTAAGGCAGCATGATGCTTTGAATATGGAATATCTGGAGAGCATCTGCAAAAAAATTGGGGTGTATGACGCCCTTGGGGATTTGAGGAAAAGGTATGAGAAATATGAAAGAAGATGAGATAAAACGGGTTTATAGCGAAGCCACTTTTGAGCGGGGTCTGAAGTATTTCTGGACAACCTTGGCAGCAAGTGTTCATGCCCCTATGGAACGAACTGCAAACATGGCGCTGCAATGCTGCTCCAATACTTTAATGGAGACTACATGGATGGGGATGAGGTCATGAAAAGGGTGGAAGACATGAGCAGTGAAGAATTAAAGGAAGTTATAGAGCGGCTGATAAGCATGAATCCGGCAAATCTTTTGTATTTAACTGTTCCAGCAGGTGAGAAAAAGGCAAGCGAGAAACTGCTTGCGGCGCTGGACAAAGAAATAAAATCGAGGCTGAAGCGCATAGAATATACATACGCAGATGCTGGGTTCGTGGATGATTTCGCGAAGTTCATAAAAGTCAACGAAGATGCACTCACTAAGGAGCAGATCTTTTATATTCTGGAATTTCTGGTTAAGAATTGCGAGGAATACGGGTATTTTTACGATGATTACTCAGACAGCTATTTTGGAGATGTGATTTTTGAGAACTTATGCGATGCGTTCGTGAAGAAGGACTTAGAGGAGAAGGATTTTGAGAAGTTGAAAAAGCTGAGGAGTGAGGATAATTATGAAATGCTCGGTCCATTTTTCAATAGAATAACTGCTGTGGAAAGTGCCGCAAAATTAGCGGATTTTGAGGAATATATCCATGAATTTTTGGATGAGCGTTCTTACGTGGAGTTCCTGATAAACTGCGGGCTGATAGATAAAGCGAGGAGGTTGATTGAAGCCAGTGAATCTTTAGATGAAGGAAGCAGGTTCAGGTTATATTTGCGGATTGATAAGGGTGATGCGATAGAGTTTGCCCTGGGGAAAGGACTCTATTCGAGTTTGATGCAGTACTATCATGAAATAGGAGCGCATGATGAAGCGGTGGGTTTATTTAAGGAAGTGGTAAGCGATGAAGAAAAGAGAGTGCAGTTAAAACATGACCTGTATCTTTACAGGGATATTTTTGATTCTATAAATAAGACTGAAAAGAAGGAGGGACTGGGAGAGGTTTTGCGTTCTCTTTTTGAGATTTGCTATTCGTTGAAGTATTACGGGCTGTGCGTGGATGTGGGGGTGAAGCTGAGCGATAAAGAGCTTATGAGGAAGTTGATAAGTCAAAAGAGAGGTTATGACTTCGGTGTGGATGCAAAGATAAAATTACTGGATTATTTGAAGGAAGATTATAAGGAAGAGGTGGAGAAAGAGCTAAAGGAGCTTGCTGAATCCCTGATAGAGGAAAAGAAGAATTACGCTTATGGGAAAGCCGCAGAATGCGTATTCCTGCTGAAGAAAATGATGGGCAAAGAAGAGTGGGAGAAGTATGTGAAAGGACTTTATAGTATGCATTCGAGGAAAATGAATCTGTGGTTGGAGTTTACACGGAGAGGAGTAAGTTTGAAAAAGAAGACGGGAATGGTGACAATAGAGGATAGAGGTTATGATATTGCTAAAAGCAGGTGATAAATATGCGAGAGTATGACGAGACAGATAGGATCTTGGAAGCTATGGGGATTCCGTCTCCCAGCAGGATGATGAACTATATCACGGATTCATGGCGCAAGGAGCAGGAGAGCAAACCCATCAACCTGAACACTACAATCTCGGCAGGGCTTAATAAATACCGAATGCACTGGATCGATGGAGTGGCAAAAGCCCTTGGTATATCCACTAAAGAGAGGAAAAAGGAGAAAATAGAAAAGATAATCAGCAAACTCACCACGCAGTTGGATGATGTTATCGAAAAGCTCCCGCCTGAATCCCGCGAGGCGCTAAAGATGGTAATTAAGGCTGGCGGCTGGGTGCGTTATAACCAGCTTTCTAAGAAATTCGGCGGCGAGGAGGAGGATAGCTATTTCTGGGAAAGTGAGCCTCCGGCTTCTACTATTGGAAGTCTCAGGCTGCATGCGCTGCTTTTTGTGGGGAAGGCTGGGATTGGCGGCAGGATGTATAAGGTGGCGGTGGTGCCGAAGGATATCAGGGAACAGCTTGAGGAGATGTTGAGATGATGAACAGGTGGTAAAAATGGCAAAATTTTGCCCGAACTGCGGGAACCAGATGAGCGATAACGCGAAGTTCTGTGTGGAATGCGGCTCAAAGCTTGGAGATTATCCGAGCGGCGGCGCTGGAATAAAAGATAACATCATACAGCGGTCGCAGGTAGGGGCGGCGAGCGTGGGAAGTGTAGAGATCTCTCCGGTTATTTCTCAACATATAGAATTTAAAGGCGGAATAGTCCCACAGCCACAGGAAATAGATAACACCTATTCTGAAATTTTAAAATATTTCTATTCTGACCCTTTATTGCAATTCTCTCAGTTACAGAAAACAATTATCCGAATGGAGCCGCGCATCTGGGATGGTGAGAAATATATTTCGATATTTAAAGGCAGCATAATAATACTAGTGGGGGCTTGGGAAGGAGCGGAACTTTTCGATAGAATAGTTGCATACAAAATTTTAAACGAATTGGATAAAAGAGGAGTTGAAAGCATAGTTATAGCAGATAGATACTGGCAGGAAGTTAAGGAGAGATACTACGATTCTCCATACATCGCAGTTGGCGGTCCTATATCCAACTCGGTTTCAAACGAAATCGCTGAGAAGCTTGGATTAAATAAAGATACAGTAAACGTAGGATTCAAAGAGCTTGGCAGAAAATTTGTTGGTTATGCATGGGGCGTCGATGTAAGAAGTACACTTAATGCAGGTAAAATATTCATTGAGTCCTACTTAGATAATTTTGCGACAAAGATAAAAGAGGGGAAGTTTGCTGAAAAGAGGTAGATTCAAATGCTAAATTTCTGCCAGAGCTGCGAGTACAATATGAGAGATAGTAGCGAAGCACTGCATGAAATACTGAAATCAGCAAAAGAGGAATAATCTCATGTCCTTCTCCACCACCCTCTCCGCCGAAGCCCGGGGTCTAACAAAAGCCGCCAAACAGGCAGAAGAAGCAGGCAACATCGAGCAGGCGCGCGCCCTGTACCTTCAAGCTGCTGGAAAATTCAATGAAGCAAGCGCGCTCACTTCAGATAAGGTTGAGAAAAATACGCAGGCTGGATTAGCGAAGCACTTCTATGAATATGCTCTCTCTCTCGGCAATCAGCCCAGCGCCATCGGCGGCGCGCCTGCGGGAAAAGAAGAGAAAAAGCTGACAAAAGAAGATTTGATTGTTCATGAGAAGCCGAACATTAGGTTCAGCGACATTGGCGGGCTTGACAGCGTAAAAGAAGAGCTTAAGAAAGCCATCATTTACCCTTTCACCCATAAGAGGCTCTACGAGTATTACAACCAGAAACCCGGCGGCGGCGTTCTCCTCTACGGTCCTCCGGGCTGCGGCAAGACAATGATAGCCAAGGCTGCTGCCTGCGAATGCGGCGCGGATTTCATCAATGTGGAGACAAGCACTATAATGAGCAAATGGGTGGGAGAATCGGAGAAGGCAATCAAGAACATCTTCGAGGTGGCAAGAGGCTGCGAGCGTGCCATAATCTTTTTTGATGAGTTCGATGCCGTGGGTGGGCGGCGCAGCGAGATCGAGGACTACGCAAAACGTATCGTGAATGAGCTTTTGCAGCAGATGGACGGGATGACAAAGAACGATAATATACTGGTGCTGGCTGCCACAAATGAGCCGTGGGCTATAGACCCGGCATTAAGAAGACCGGGACGCCTGAAAAAACTGGTATTTATCCCGCCGCCTGACCTTGATGCACGCAGATCTATATTCGAGATATACCTTCGAAAACTTCCGCTTGAGGTTGATGTCGATTCTAAATACCTAGCTCAGGTAACGCAGGGTTTCTCAGGCGCTGATATTGCGGCAGTTTGCGGCGATGCTTCAGAAATACCTCTTCAGGAGGCACTGGCAGGGAAGCCGCAGCGTAAGATAAGGAAACTTGACTTTGAGAAAGCAATGGAGGGCAGGCGCTCGTCCATAGTTCCCTGGATCAGAATGGCTATCGAGCAGGTGAAAAAGAGCAGGGAAGAAGACCTGTTCAGCGAGCTGGTAAAACTTGGAGAGAGTTATGCTGCGGGTTCTGTAAAATCTCAGGTTCAGCAACCTGTGAAATCAGAGGCGCTGCAAATAAAACCAGAGATGATCTCAAGAATAATCTCTGGTACCAGGGTTGGTGATGGAGTATTGAAATCAGTATTAAATATCGCCGTTGAAATCTCAAATGAAGGAAGAGAGGGGAAGCCCGTTGGAACAGCTTTCTTAATTGGTGATAGTAAAGCGGTGCTTGCGAAATCCAAACAGCTTGTGCTGAATCCATTCGAGGGGCATGCGTATGAAAAAAGACTTGTTACAAACCCAGAAATATGGGAGAATATCAAGGAGTTCGCTCAACTGGATGGTGCTTTCGTTATCTCGGATGATGGCTTAATCGAATGTGCTGGAAGGTATCTAACTGCAGATGCGGATATAAATTTGCCCGAAGGATTTGGGACAAGACATTCCTCGGTTGCTGCTATTACAGTGGTGACAAATGCGATAGGTATCGTGGTATCTCAAAGCGGAGGGATTAGGATAATTAAAAAAGGAAAGATAGATGCTAAGATATAAGGTTGCATTAATTAAGAAGTGAATAAATGGATAGCAGGGATACATTACATGAAACTCAAAATAAACCAGATGTACTTCGTGAGTTCGAGTTTTACGGCGGATGCATCCGTGTAAAGATATCCGTAAAAAATACCTCCGATTTAGCCATTCTTGATACTGCGCTTGAGCTTGAGGCTGATGAGCAGATTCTTCATTTTGACCGCTGCGAGCCTGAGTATCCTGAGAAAAAAGGGAGAATTCTCCTCGGCAACATCAATCCGAATACCGATAGAACAGTGGCTTTTTACCTCGACCCTCTGATATGCGCGAAGGAAGGGACGGATATCAACTGCCGCGTTAGCTTCAAGGACGCTTTCGGAAGACCCGACTCTGTGCAGATGGAGACCCTGAAAATAAAAGTGGTCTGCCCGATATTCCGCACCGAACAGGATATCAATGTAGGCAGGCTGAAGGAACTCATATCAGAGCTTCAGTTCCAAGACAGCAAGGTCTATACACTTCCTAAAAGGGGGGAAATTTCAGAGCTTTTGAGGACATGCAGGGATGTTGTTCTGCTGCACGATGTTCGCCATATAAAAACATTCAAGACCACAGATGAAAAGACCTACGAAGCCTGGTATTACGGAAAGACGAAGGTAACGAAGAAAGACCTTGTGATAAAATGCGCTATCTGCAAGGATACTGAGAGCATTGAGGTTTTTGCTTCTGGAAACGACCCTGGCGACATCACAGGTCTTCTTGCTGAGATAGGGCGCAATCTTACAAGGGAATTCGAGAGGCTGGGGAAAGTTCAGTCTGTTTTTAATATACATATCAAGAATTCCATTATACAGAGGAGCAATCTGTTGAGTTTCTGCGACATAGATGGTAGCTGCGGCGGGAATGTGGTTATTGACGATAGCGTGGTGCAGCGTTCGAATATTGCTTCGTGGAATGAAGTGCAGAAAAAGGAATTGGAGGAGGAAAGAGCAAGACACCCAGATGATATATCACAGATTCAATATTGGATAACCACATCGAATTGGTATGATCAGCACATACCATCCCGTCCTTGCTCCGGGGCTTTTGACCGTCAGGAGAAACAGATATGGTGGTATTATAAAAACAGGGATAACGTCAGACCAGGTGATAAGGCTGTAGTATACCAACCCGGAGGTGATGTAGAGGCTGGTAAAGAAAAAATACGAATCGATGAGAGAGTAAAAGGGTCGTTCATCGGAAATTTTACTGTTGATAAAATAATAGAAAAGAGGGATTTCACAGTTCCAGATATCTGCTGGACAGAACCGTACGACGGCTGGCTTAAAACCGTTGAAAAAGGATTTCTCTGGCCGAAAAATAAAATCATTAAAAGAAAAAATATAAATGATGATTTATTATTAAAAATAACAAAAAGTCCTAATATCGGGTTGGTGTTTAAGGGAAAAACTTGGATTAAAATTACTAAGGAGTATTATGATGTGGTACTCGAAGCTTATAATAAGCCATACAAGGAAGATAGAGAATCAGGGGTAATAGAGAGAGAGGATGAGCAGGAAAAGCCTTATGGGCGATGGGATGAGGAAGAGAGACAAAGGTTAAGTGAAGAGTATCACCGCCGCGCCATTGAGGAAGAAGAGGGCAGACAGCAAGAAGAGCAGGAGCGCACAACACGGGAAAGAGAAGAATTAAGGGCACATAAAGAAGGAACATCGTGGAAAGGCTTCTTTGCCGTGGCGCTGCTGTTGGGTGTGCTGGTGCTGGGATACTTGGCGCTTGCGCCGGGTGCAACTGAAGCGCCTGGAACCACGAAATCCACACCAACACCTGATGCTACTACAAGTGTAACCCAGATTCCCAAGGTTACTCAAACAGTTTCTCCAGCACTCGAATCTACGCCAGTCTCAGACCAGAAGACCTTCATCAGCACAATCGGCATGGAGTTCGTGCTTATTCCTGCGGGCGAGTTTGACATGGGTTCGCCGACAAGTGAAAAAGGCAGTTTACCTGAAGAAAGACCCGTCCATCGGGTAAAGATTTCAAAGCCTTTCTACATGGGTAAAAATAAAGTCACCCAGAAACAGTGGAGTGATATCATGGGAAACAACCCCTCATTTTTAAAAGGTGATGACCTGCCCGTGGACCAGGTATCATGGTACGATATTCAGGATTTCATCAAGCAACTTAATGAGAAAGAAGGTACGAACAAATACCGGCTGCCCTCAGAGGCGGAATGGGAATACTCCATACGGGCTGGAACTAATACAACGTATTTCTTCGGGGATAATATATCAGAACTCGGTGATTATGCATGGTATGATGGGACGCATCCTGTTGGTCAAAAGAAACCCAATCCATGGGGACTGTACGACATGCACGGCAATGGCTTTGAATGGATTCAGGATATATATCACGGATTCTACGGTTATAACGGTGCACCCACAGATGGTAGTGCCTGGGAAGGCGTAACTTCAGAAGGAGGGGTAGGTTCTAAGAGAGTCCTCCGAGGTAGCCGTGGCTGCCTTCTCTATAACAATATAGACGGTCACTGCCGTTCAGCATCTCGCGACTCTGAGTCTCAGGGCATCCGGAACGGTGGGATAGGCTTTCGTCTCGTGAGGGATTTGTAGCTACTTTCCACCTTACCCTCTCACATCCTCCACCTTTCATCCACAGGAAAACGCTCGTTGATCCACATAAGCACCCTATTCTTATAGATGATACTGTACTCCCTCGAAAGCACAGGTATATCCCCGAAGAACTCCGAACGGGTGGTTTCAACCTTCAGGATATCCCGCCTCGTCTCAAGCTTGTGCTCCCTGAGAATCCTGCCTATCGGGATATCGGCGCGCATGATGTCGCTCATTACCGCAGGCGGCATCCTTTTGAGAGGAGCCAGGGACTTTGCAAGCACATACACCGTATCATCCGCATTCAGAGTCACAAGCCTGCTATTAACCTCATCCCCCGCCTCTATTTCCAGAAGCTTTGCCGTATCAGGTGCGGCTTTTATGATGCTCTGCTCCAGCGTTACGACCTTTACAGTCTTTCCTGTCAGCAGTTCAAGCAGCAGCGTGACCGAGCCGTCCGTACCCGCGCAGACGCGCAGGCAGACAGGAATATCAGGTCTTTTGAGCGCATCCCACAAATTCAGGCTCCCTGCACTTCTTTTTTGGCTTTCGCAAGGCGCTCCTTGGCAGTGTAGCCGGTCGCCTCCTCAAGAAAGACCCTGTAGCGCTTGTTGGTATCAAGAATGATCTCGTCGCTTATGCCCTTGCCGGATTCAGTATCGACTGCCATCTTCTTTTTATCGATCCAGACGGTCAACCTGGAAAAAGCGCCGTAGCCAAGTGTGAGTTTACCGTTCTCTTCCTTCACCTCTGCAGGAAAATTCCTCTTCAGTACCTCGCCTATCCGTGCAATATCCTGGGTGAACCCTCGTTTAATAGAATACTCCTGAATAGTATCACCTGCATCCTAAAGGTCTGCATAAGATTAAAAGATTACCCAAGGAGATCAGGAATAATTATCTTAATATATCCTTGTTAGATAGTATATAACTGAAAGTTAAGTTATTGCTCATATTATTTACGTTTTTTTTGTCTCTTGCCCTTTACAATCAGTTAGCCCCTAATTTTAAGAATTATACTGGTTGTAAGGCATTCCGGCACACATTATATCATGAGATCGGGCATGTGGAGTATTCTTATTATTTTGGCGCTGGCGGCAATGACTCGGAGAGAGAAGGATATGCAAACGAGTATGCTGATCGCTTCGCAAGAAATGAATGCAATTAAGTTATTGGAAATAGAAGATTAAAACATCATTTAGAGCTTTATTCAAACAAAATCCGCATCGTTACAGGTTTTTACAGCCACTATCTTCCCGTCGTATCCGTTGATCTCCACAGCCTCGCTTTTACCCCGTATTTCCCATACCGGGATGTGGATGAGTTCCATCTCTATGCCTATATCCTGGGGCTCAGGTGAGAACACCTTGTTCTCGAACACTATCGTATCCCCTATCATCTCATTGATCCTTACCTGCTTCGTATGCTCTCTCACAATAGCCTCGACTGCCCTGCTTAAGGCATCCTTTTTCTCGACCTTCGGCTGCTTTATCTCGTAATTCTGGGTAGGTACCAGGGTATTATCCTGGATATCCTGGTATTTATTAAAAGAATTCTCCCCCGTCAGCGCATTGATATAACCCTCGCCATCGCCTGTCAGGTCTATCATTCTTGATTTGAACTTTTTCTGGGCTTTGAAAGAATACCTGTAGTACCAGATGGGAATGAATTTTAATTGCTGATATTTCGCCTTACCTGCTTTTGCCTCGCCAATGGATAAGGCATCAGGTTTCCCGATGTTCACGGCGACCGAGCGCAGGAATATCCTGATGGTCTTGTCATATTCCTTCTTCGGTATTTCCCTGTGAACCGAAGGCTGCGCACCAGCCTCTCTCTTCACCTGCCTTCCTTCCGGGCGCTCCTCAAGCGCGCCTGCGAGAACAGCCCTGCCAACCCTGGATTCAAGTTCGTTTTTATCCCAGAGTACCAGCCCTTCATCAAGGGCAAAAGAGCGGACCTTCTCGTCAAACGATTCCGAGATCTGTATAGCCTTGCCTCCGTACCTCTGCACACTGTCCGAGAAATGCCTGATGCTGTTGATGTTGGTCGATGGCTCAAATTTGATGAACAGGTGCTCTGAATCCTTCTCTGCAAGCAGGTCTGATATGTCCGGGGAACTCGTGCTGTAGCCGTAAAACGTGAAAATCTTTCTAAGGATATCAATCACTGCCTGCTTGTTCATAGGTACTACACTTCTCACCTGATTAAAATACTTTATCTTTCTGCGGCAACTATTTATTATGCATAGTAATTATAAAGAACCAGGATGACCGAAACAATGTTCGTTATCTCAAGGATCGAAAGCATGATGTACGAGGTTACCTTTGACCCGGTCCAGCGCAAGGGGAAAATAGTAGCTAACATATCGATCATAGACGAGGCTGACCTGAAGAGCGTTCTCGGCATCATCAGGCAGGCAGTGCACAGCGGTCTGTCCGTAAGCCCCTATATCAGGATATTCCGGTCCGGGGAAAAGATAGGGGGCGTAAAGATAGAGAAAGGTAAAACAGGCATAGCAACTGCATGCAGCATCACGATAGACGGCGTGCTGCTAAAATCCGGCATACCGGTGAAGCCCAAATTCGGGGGCGTGGTTGAGATCCACGACGGTTCACCGCTGCGGTTCACGGACATACTCACGTACGACAGCACCACGATTGACCCTCTTGAAGTACTGATGTCCCAGGAGCTAACGTCGGTGACTGAGATGGTTAACACAGGCTCAGGAAAGATACTGGCGAACCTGCGGGAAGCTCCAATGGCAGCGCGCGATAAGATAGAGCAGATACTTGATTCCCTTGTGGGGGCAGGATTCTCTTGTATCCTTGAGGTCGGGGAACCAAACACCGATATACTGGGCGTCCAGGTGGGCAGGGACAAGCTCGGAATAGCGGTTATCGGCGGTACTAACCCCATGGCTCTCGTGCAGGAGAACGGCATCGATATAAACACGCAGGAGATGTCGATACTTCTCGATATTGAGGAGATGTCGCATATCGATGAGGTAAAATAGGATGCAAGGTTATATACGATAAAAATCATAATCTTTCTCTTATGGAGTGCGCACCTTATAGAGAGGCGAACTTCTCAATAGGTGCAGGCGGGAATATCAAGTGGCAGGCAGGGAAATCTTTACTTCAAAGGAAGCGACAGAAATACTGGCTTCAAAGGATGAGGATATGAGGCGCAGGCTATTGAGCGAGCGGCTGGAGCGCATCATTGGGATGCCCGAAGATGAGAGAATAGCTGCTTTAGAGGATATGCTCAATGATGAGTCAGATCTCACGGATGAAGACAGGGTTAAGGTCGTTAAGACAAGGATGGATATTCTTATAGATATGCCTGAAGAGAAGAGGGATATCCTGATAAGTGCCTTAAAGAAAGTGATGTCGGCATGGACTTTTGATAGAAAACTGATGGAGGAACAGGCGCTTGAGGCAGCTGTAAAGGGTTATACCCCTTTGAAGAAATTATCGATGTATGCCATGCTCAGGAGCATGTTAGCCTGACATGCCGGCGGGCCCATCCGCCAACTTAGACCAGCTCCTCAGCCTGTTTCAGCATCCCATCCATTAGCCCCAGTCCCTCAAGCCAGAAATCAGGGTCGTCGAGCTTTATTCCGAATTCTTCAAGCAGTTTTGCGGGCTGCTCCTTTCCGCCTGAGGAAAGCAATCTCAAGTATTTCGGGACGAACCTCTCACCTTCCTCAGTGTACATCCTGTAAAGGGACAGCACAAGCAGCTCGCCAAAAGCGTAAGCATATACATATCCGGGAGCCTCAAGAAAATGGGGAATATAGCTCCACCATGTCCTGTAATTGTCCGTAAGCGTGACCGAGCCCCCGAACATCTCTTTCTGTGTGCCGATCCAGAGTTCTCCGAACCGCTCTTTTGATAGCTCACCCCTGCCGCGCCTCTCCCTGTGGATGGCATCCTCGAACCTGTTCATGGCGATCTGCCTGAACACAGTGGCGAACATTTCCTCAAGTTTAACGCACAGCAGGCTTAATCTCTCCTCTTTTGTCTTTGCCCCGCCCAGCAGCGAATTGAACACCAGCATCTCCCCGAACACAGAGGCTGTCTCCGCAGTGACAAGCGGCGTCCTGCTGTTGAAATAGCCCTGCTCTTTCTCAGCAAGGTACTGGTGTATGCCGTGACCCAGTTCATGCGCTACGGTCATCACGTCGCGGTTTTTCCCTGTGTAATTTACCATCACGTAGGGATGCACATCAGGCGTGCTTGGGTCGCTGAAAGCCCCACCCCTTTTGCCCGGCATGACAGGAGCATGTATCCATCTCCCATCGAAGAACAGACGGGCGATTTCCATCATCTGCGGTGAGAAATCATTGTAAGCCCGCAGTACTATGCCCTTGCATTCGTCCCACGGGACTGCTTTCTCTGAAGAGAACGGGAGCGGAGCGTACCTGTCATAATCGAACAGCTCGTCCAGTCCCAGTAATGATTTTTTTAGCCTGTAATATCTCTTGGGGATATCGTACCTGCTCCTGACCGCACCTACCAGAGCCTCCACGGTTTTCTCCTCTATTTCGTTGTCAAGGTTCATGGAGCTTATCCAGTCCGGGTATTTCCGCAGGCGGTCTATTATCATCTTATCTGCAAGTACGGTGTTGAAGGTGTGAGACAGGATATGAAGCTCTCTGGATAATCCCCGGGTGAACTCTTCAGAGGCTTTTTTCCGCACCTCCCGGTCGGGATTGTATAGCTCGGACAGCACTTCCTCCTCAGTCCTTCCCGCTTCCCCGAACTTCATCTGAGAGAGCAGTTTCTCAAAGAGCTTTTCCCAGCTTGTGACCCCGACCGGGGATACCTCAGCCAGGAGCTTTTCCTCTACCTCGGACAGCAGGTGAGGGCTGTATTTCCTGAGCTTTTCCAGGTAATGCCTGTATCTGCTCAGTTCCGTGCTCACAAGAAGCGACTGCGCGGTATTATCTTCAAGAGATGCCCATTCCAGTTCAAAGAAGAGAAGGTCTCTCTGGAACTGGCTTGCTGTCTCATGGAACATCTGAAGGAACGCCCCGGCTTCGGCGTTATCCGACTGCGTGGCGAAATTAAGGTATGCGAATGAGCCGATGCGTGAGATTTTCCGGGAGATGGATTCAAGTTCGATGATTGAGGTGAGTAGTTCGGGTGGGGATATGTCTTTTATCCTGCCTCTGTATTGCGAAGAAAAGTCAGAGGTTCTTTTCTTGATGTCCTCGGTGTCTTTTTTGATGTTCTCATCGTTTATGTCCTTGTAAAGAGGAGTCAGGTCCCAGGTTACATGCTCACTTCCCAGGTTATCGTTCATATCAGATGAGTTGTAGGTAATGGTTATTAACATTATCTAATATAAAGAATATATAGCTAAAAGAAACTATGCAAAAACCTAATGAAGAACAGCCTGAAAATCGTAACGAAGAAATAACAAAAGATTCACTCTTCGATATAGTGGGCTCTTTCAGGACAAAAGAAGGCAACTGGAGTGAAAGGGATGACTGGAGAGAACAGATGCGGATTTTTCTCTCCAGCTTTGCTTTATTTCATGCTTAAAACATCATGTATGGTTCCAAGCAACTTCTCAGCAGTGTAAGGCTTTGGCAAAAAAGCGTTTGTGTGATCTGCTATATTTTTGAGTTTATCCTTCTCTGCTAATCCGCTGGCTGCGATAATTTTAATTTCGGGGGAAAATTCGTAGAGAGATTTTCCAATAGCATCTTTTGCCGAAATCCCTGTAGAAGTTTCAGACGCTTTATTCCAGTAGGTATATTTCAAATCTTTATCCATCGCAAAGAAGATTTCTCCAATGCTTTCAGTAAGCTCCCTGTAGCTTGCTTCGGCTTCTTTCAGTTCTGCTGTCCGTTCCTGAACCCGTATTTCTAACTCATCGTACACTTTACGCAGCGCCTCTTCTATCTGCTTGCGCTCGGTGATGTCTTCTCCTGAACTCAGCGTTCCGATAATCTTGCCCTTTTCACCCCAGATGATCGAATTGTGCCAGGCGATGATTCTCTCTTCTCCCCGGCTCATTAAGATTGGATTCTCGAAGTATTCAACAGGCTCAAGATCTCCAGATATCAGTTTTTTAAAAGCAGCTTTCATCTCGTCCTGTATTCTTTCCGGAAGAAAAGTCTCGAACCAGTCCTTACCAACAATTTCTTCTTTTATGCAGGCTAAAATCTCACATGCCTTTTCATTAGTGAGTGTTACTCTTCCCTCAGTATCCAGAGCAAGGATTATAACTCCGGCAATGTCCAGTAGCTTTTTGGCTTTGTCCCTTTCCTGGATCAGCATCAGCTCAAGTTCGGCATCTCTAACCGGGGCGGCGCTGACCTGGCGATACCGCAATTCCCCGCTTGCAGGAGTTCGGACGATTTCCTCATGTTTCGTCACGACTTCTCCTTGTAGAGCGTGCAGTGTCGGAGCCTCATCGACAGGGCGGGGGCTGCCATCAGGACGATACACTTCCAGGCTCCTGGCGAGCTTTTCCACCCCTATCCTTTCAGCGGAGTCCAGGCCGAACTCCCGGAGAGCCGCCGAATTTGCCAGAATGAATCTCTTCTGTGTATCAGCAAACCATACCTCGTCGTTAATGCTGTTGATCCGTGCTGATAATCTGTCTTTCTCCTGTTGAACAGCGATCAGCAGTCTCCGGGTTTCCTCCTCCGCCCGCTTGTGACCGGTAATATCGATTATAACTGTTCTGCATTGACTGGATTTACCCTCGCTGTCCTGCACTAACAGGCTCTCCAGTTGAGCATCGAATTGAATCCCACCCTTACCCACAAGTTTGATTTCGCAGGTTTGCTGTGTTCTGGTTCTAAAAACCTGCTGCAGGTGCGAATAAAAAACATCCCTGCTATCAGGGACAATACAAAAAGAAAATGGTTTTTTGATCAAAAAGCCTCTTTCCACACCTAATTTAGTAGCACCAGTGAGGTTTACCTCCAGAATAATCCCGTTTTTATCAAAAGTAAAATAACTAATCGGGGCAAGATCATACAGATCAGCATACTTACTGCGCGACTCTTCAAGTACTTGCAGTGGCTGATCTTGCAATGCTCCCTCAGCCTGCTTGCGCAGGTTTTCTGATGTCATTCTGTCCACCATGTAGTTACAATTTTGCCTGGCTTATTCACATCTCGATGTGGTTCAGGTATCTCCCGTTCCGGCTGTATATTCGGACATAGATGTCTGTCTATACATCCTTTACCTGAATCTGATTTTATTAAGCTTCAATAATAAAGAGAGAAATTGGATTGCTTAATCTCTATTCTTACTTATCTTGAGATACGTAAATGAAATTATTAAATAATCGTATGCCCACGAGAAACAAAACCGCAGATGAACGCGGATAAACGCAGATACACCAATTCAAATTACGAATGTTTAAAAATCTGGCTATATCTCTTCACCTGTACACGTACTCCCTTTTCGCGCGCATCAAATCCCCTATCTTCGTCGATGTCAGCAGTTCAAAGACAATCAGCGCCAGGAACAGTATAAAAAGATAAGCAGCCGCAGCCGACGCACCTTTGTCGAGCGCAATCACTGCAACGATCAGCGGCGCAGCCACCGTGATGACAACCCCTGACGCATGCATGAGCGCCCTTGCTTTAGCAGAAGCTTTCAGGTAGGAGAAATAATCTATCTTCAATGTCGGCTCAAACCGCGCCGGACCATCAAGATAATAATGCGTGAATCTGATGCCGAACATGGAGCCTGTGAGATAATGCGAGAGAGGATGCAGCGTCGTCAGAAGCACAAGAGCGCTGATGTAGAGCATCCAGTCAGAATTTACCTGGAAAGCCAGGATGACGGCGGCTGCAGTTACAGCAAGCTCAAGCAGGTTTCCCAGGGGAACGCTGAGCGTGAAAGGGGCATTCTCCATGAACCGTTTCTGGCTTATATCTGCAATCAGCTTCAATATCTCATCGTCTTTTATCTTATCTCTTTTCACCTGGTCGATGATAGCCCGGAAAGCCTTTCCATCAAAACTCTTTTCAAGCTGCCTGAGGCGCTCTTTTAATTCCTCTTGCATATTATCGCCTATTATCCTGTTATTGCATCATCGTCTCAAAGTTATCTCATAGCCGTCTTAAGTGCTCGCAGTTCCCTGCTACAATCTTCTCAAGCTTTCCCTCGCCCGTCTCCAGTATCAGCGCGCCCTCGCTGTCCACTCCTATCGCTTCGCCGTATATCGTCCTTGTCTGCGTCGTGATCTTTACCCATTCACCTATGGTCGCGGATATGTTCCTCCATTGCTCAAGTATCGATGAGAAACCGTCCTCCTGGAATTCCAGGTAAAGAGCCTCGAATTCAGCAAGCAACCTCTGGACGAACCCGACGCGGTCTATCTCGCCGCCAAGCTCTTTTTTCAGCGATGTTGAGGTATCCCTTATCTCTTCCGGGAACGATTCGGTATCAACATTTGCATCTATACCGATGCCCACAACGCAGTACTCTATCTGGTCAATCTCTGCCTCTATCTCGGTAAGGATCCCGCACACCTTCTTCCCGTTTATTAAAACATCGTTTGGCCATTTTATCTTCGCCGGAAGCCCGTAGCTTCGCATCGTCTTTGCGACCGAGATGCCTGCAAGGAATGTTATCCTGGATGCGTACAGGGGCTGTATCTTCGGTTTTATGATTATGGAGAGCCATATCCCGCCTTCAGGCGAGATCCATTTCCTGCCCAGCCGTCCGCGCCCGCCTGTCTGGGATTCAGCTATTACTACCGTCCCTTCCTCAACCGAGCCAGCTATCTCGCGGGCTATTATATTTGTACTCTCTGTTTCCCTGTAGTACCGGATATCCCTTCCTATCACGCTTGTTTTGAGCCCGGATTTGATCTCAGCCGGAGCCAGCCTGTCAGGCGAGCTGACAAGCGAATATCCCAGGTTCGTTGATGATTCTATCATATATCCCTCAGTCCTCAGTGCCTGGATGTGTTTCCATATCGTTGCCCTTGAAACTGCAAGTTCGTGGGCAAGCTCTTCGCCTGAGACGTGCTCACCTCTCCTTGCAAGCAGCTTTTCAAGTATATTATCTTTTATTTTATCTCTTATATTCATTTCGCTCCCCATCTTTCCCGCTCTGTATATACGCCCCTACAGCTGCTGTAATCGCTGCCACCTTCTTATCTTCCATGCTCAGGGCTGAAGCAAGCGTGGCTCCTTTCTCCTTTTCAGCCTCCACGATCTTCTCAACTTCAGCGATGATGTTGTGATCTTCTATGAAATGTGTGGTCAGCTCCCCGCGCCTGAAATATTCGTTGTTCATGACTGCTTTGTGGAATGAGATGTTGGTGGTAACCCCGACGATGATATACTCGTACAGCGCCCGCTGCATGCGGGCAATGGCTTCGTTCCTGTCCCTTCCCCAGACCGTGAGCTTTGATATGAGCGAGTCGTAGAACGGCGTTATGGTGTATCCCGTATGAACGCCGCTGTCTACCCTCACACCCGGACCTCCTGAGGAGCGGTATCTTCGAAGTTTCCCGGGCGACGGCGTAAAGTTGTTAAGCGGGTCCTCGGCGTTCAGGCGGCATTCAATAGCCCATCCTGTCTGCCTGATATCTTCCTGCCTGTAGCTCAGCTCCTCGCCAGCCGCTATCCTGAGCTGCTCTTTCGCAAGGTCCACGCCTGTGACTATTTCCGTTATCGGATGCTCTACCTGGAGCCGGGTGTTCATCTCAAGGAAATAATAATCTCCCTTTGAATAAAGGAACTCGATTGTACCTGCGTTCGTATAATTTATTGCGGCAGCAGCCTTCACAGCATCAGCGCCCATCTTCTCCCTCAACTGCGGTGTCATGACAGGGGACGGGGATTCCTCTATCAGCTTCTGGTGCCGCCGCTGTATGGAGCATTCACGCTCGCCCACGTGGATCACGTTGCCGGAAGTATCAGCCAGTATCTGGAACTCTATATGGCGCGGCTCTTCAAGGTATTTCTCTATGAACACAGTCGCGTCGCCGAACGAGGATTTTGCCACCCTCTGCGTGGATTCGATGGTCTGGACAAGTTCTTCGGTCTTCCTGACGACCTTCATCCCGATACCGCCTCCGCCAGCCGCTGCTTTTATGATAACCGGATAGCTGATGCTTTCTGCGGTTTCCACGGCTGCGTCAAAGTCACTTATGCCTCCGTCGCTTCCGGGAACGACAGGGATTCCCGCCGCAGACATCGCCTTTTTTGCAGTTATCTTATTGCCCATGCTCTCGATAGCCCTGCTCGTGGGACCTATGAACACAATCCCCTCTTTCTCGCATCTGGCTGCGAAATCCTCGTTCTCGGAAAGAAAACCGTAGCCAGGATGGATGCCTTCTGCGCCCGATTTATGAGCAACATCAAGTATATTGTCCATGTTCAGGTAACTCTGGCTTGCTGGCGCGGGACCGATGGGGTACGCCTCGTCCGCGTATTTTGCGAAAAGCGCGTTCTTATCGACTTCGCTGTACACCGCGACCGTCTTTATGTTAAGCTCTCTGCATGCGCGCATAACGCGTATCGCGATTTCACCGCGGTTTGCGATCAATACTTTTTTGAACATGTTTTACCCGATTATCAGCAATGCATCCCCTGCGCTCACAGTACTGCCTTCCTTAACGAGTATCTCCTTCACAGTGCCTGCGTGGGGAGCATGGATGTTGTTCTCCATCTTCATCGCTTCAAGTACCATCACAACATCGCCTTTCGCAACAGAGTCGCCTTTCTTGACCTTCACCTTCAAGACCATGCCCTGCATGCTCGCAGTTATGGAGCCGTCAACAGCTTTCGGACGCTCGTTCATCTCCTTGACAGCCATACCTCCGCCTGCGGACAGGATCTTCACCTCGAACACGTCGCCGTCAACCTCGACCTTGAACTCGGTGGGCAGGGCAGCGGATTTATTATTGTTCTGCTTCGGAGGCTCAAGCGCCTCTTCCTTAGCCTCGCCGCGCAGGAATTTGGGGGCTATCGCGGGATAAAGGGCATAAGTGAGAATATCCTCAGGCTTTTTGACGATGCCGAGAGCATATGCCTCTTTTGTGGCCTTATCAAGCTCAGGAGGTAGAAGGTCGGCAGGGCGACATGTGATGGGCTGCTCGCTGCCCAGTATCTTCGTAATGATCTCCTTGCTTATCGGCGCAGGCGTGCGCCCGTACAGGCCCTTGACATAATCCTTTACTTCTTTTGGCACTACCTTGTAGCGCTCGCCCATCAGCACGTTCAGCACAGCCTGGGTGCCAACTATCTGGCTTGTGGGCGTGACGAGCGGAGGATAGCCCAGCTCCTCTCTAACCCTGGGCATCTCTGCAAGCACATCGTTGTACTTATCAAGGGCATTCTGCTCTTTTAGCTGCGAGACGAGGTTTGAGAGCATTCCGCCGGGTATCTGGTACTTGAGCACGTTCGTATCTATCCTCTCAGAGATGGGGTCGAGAATGCCGCGATATTTTTCTTTCAGGTCTTCGAAGTACTTCTTTATCTCAGTGAGCAGGAAAAGGTCAAGACCTGTATCGTAGGGCGTTCCTTTGAGCGCAGCCACGGTCGTCTCGGTCGGGGGCTGCGACGTGCCCCAGGCAAATGGCGAGAAAGCAGTGTCCAGTATATCCACTCCAGCCTCGCATGCATAGAGGTAGCTCATCGGAGCCATCCCGCTCGTGCAGTGGCTGTGCAGGTCGACCGGGATGCTGATCTCTTTTTTCAGGGCTTTTACAAGGTCGTGGGCGTTCTTCGGGGAGATAAGACCTGCCATGTCTTTTATGCAGAGGGAATCGCATCCCATCCCTTCAAGCTGCTTTGCCATCTTGACATACAGTGGAATCGGGTGGACAGGGCTTATGGTGTAACATACCGTGCCCTGCACATGTGCCCCGACGCGCTTTGCGGTCTTAATTGAGACCTCCATGTTCCTTATGTCGTTCACGGCATCGAATATCCTGAAAATATCAATACCGGTTTCAGCCGCGTGCTCGACGAACTTTACGACGACATCGTCCGAGTAGTGCCTGTATCCTACAAGGTTCTGTCCACGCAGCAGCATCTGGAGCGGCGTCTTCCTGATGGCCTTTTTAAGCGATCGCAGCCGCTCCCAGGGGTCTTCGTTCAGGTAGCGGATAGATGAATCAAAAGTTGCCCCTCCCCACACTTCGAGTGAGAAGAACCCTACCTCGTCCATTCTCTCGGCGATGGGAAGCATGTCCCTTGTCCGCATCCGTGTGGCAATGAGGGACTGGTGGGCGTCGCGCAGTGTTGTATCTGTGAGTTTTACTTGAGCCATGGTTTATGCGCCATATTTGGCTCCATTGTTATTTAATTTATGGTATTTTGTACTCAGGTTAAATGGTCACGCAAATGGTCATACCTTATATACCATAAGCAACATTTCAGGCGCTACTATGTACGCTGACAGGATAAATTCGTTACCCCCATACCTGTTCGCAGCGATAGATAAAGCGAAGCAGGAGGTCATCAAGAAGGGCATTGACGTCATCAACCTGAGCATCGGCGACCCAGACATGCCCACTCCGCCCCATATCGTGGAAGCGATGAAAAGATCGGTCTGCAACCCCCAGAGGCACCGCTACCCGTCCTACGAGGGGATGCTGTCATTCAGGACAGCAGCAGCAGACTGGATCAAAAAGACTATGAACGTTGACCTTAACCCTGAGGATGAGGTTCTCACCCTGATAGGCTCAAAAGAGGGCATAGCCCACATCCCTCTTGCATTCTTGAACCCCGGCGATATCTCTCTCGTACCCGACCCTGCGTACCCCGTGTACAACATCGGGACAATCCTTGCGGATGGTAAACCCTACAAGATGCCGCTGCTTGCGGAAAACGATTTCCTTCCAGATCTTGACGCGATACCAGCCAGCATAGCGAAAAAAGCAAAACTCATGTTCATCAATTACCCCAACAACCCCACGTCTGCCACAGCCTCTCTGAAGTTCTTCGGAGAAGTGGTTGATTTCGCAGCAGAGAACGATATCCTTGTCGTCCACGATAACGCTTATTCGGAAATGACCTACGACGGCTACAAAGCGCCCAGTTTCCTGAGCGTGAGCGGGGCAAAAGACATTAGCATTGAAATGCATTCCCTGTCAAAAACGTATAACATGACAGGATGGCGTATCGGCTTTGCGATCGGGAACAGAGATATCATCGCAGGTCTTGGGAAGGTGAAGACCAATGTGGATTCAGGCGCATTCGAATGCGTTCAGGAAGCAGGCATTGCTGCTCTCACCGGCACCCAGGATTGCGTCCGCGGGATGAACGAAATATATAAGGAGAGGCGCGACGCCCTCATCGCAGGGCTAAAGGAATTAGGTCTTGAAGTGAAACCGCCAAAAGCAACGTTCTATGTATGGGTGCGAGTTGCCGGCAGTTCGTTTGATTTCACAAAGGTGCTGCTTGAAAAAGCCGGGATCGTAGCGACGCCGGGCGTAGGATTTGGCGAATACGGCGAGGGATACATCAGGTTTGCCCTGACCCAGTCCGTGGAAAGGATCAATGAGGCGGTTGAAAGGATGCATAAACTTGATATCTAAATCCTCACGAAAATTCATCTTAAATTAATTACAATGTAGAAAAGCCTATTTATGATAAGGTTAAAATTGTACGGGAATATGCGTTTAAATAGAAACTCTTTTGTGTATCTCGGTCATGGGAGTAAGTAATGGAAATAGAACAGCTTTTAGAAGAGCGCGCCGGTCTGGTAGATATGGAGCTGCCAGCCCTGCTCCAGGATATCAAGCCTCCTGAGCTTGGAGCCGCTGTCGCCTATGCTGTAGCGTCGAAAGGAAAGCGCATACGCCCGGCACTTGTTACTCTTGCATGCGAAGCTGTTGGCGGGACTGCCAGGGATGCAAGCTTTGCAGCAGCCTCAATCGAGTTGATCCACTCCTCATCCCTGGTGCTGGATGACGTAATAGACAAATCAGAGAAAAGACGCGGCAGGGATACTATACACAAAGTATGGGGCACAGACATGGCTCTTCTCACAGTCCAGATCCTCGCTGCGCTCTCGCTCAAGATAGCGGCGCGCGACCCGAGGCTCATACATGCCATAGCTGATTCGCTGTTCTATATGGGAGAAGGGGAAGCCATGGAACTTGTAGATTTTGCCAAGGATAAACGGAGCTATATCGAGCTTGCGTTCCGAAAAACCGGCTCGCTTTTCGGCTCTGCCTCACAGGTAGGCGCCATAGTGGGCGGAGGAAATAAGCAGCAGGTAAAAGATATGACAGGGTTTGGTAAGCATATAGGCATAGCCTTCCAGATACGTGATGATATCCTGGACTGCATTTCCAGTGAGGAAGACCTGGGTAAGCCTGTTAAAAAAGACTTATTTATGGGCAGACCGTCCATTGTCATCCTGGATGCCCTGAACTCGGGCATCTCTCTTGAGCGGATGATGAAATGCAACAACGGAGAACTGATGCACCTTGTTGAGGATTCTATAGATTATGCAGAGGAAACTGCAAAGGAAGAAATGGAACTTGCAAAGAGCCATATCGAAACGCTCGATGAAAACCATGCAAAAAGAAAGCTTATAGAGCTTGGCGAGTATATCATCAACCGCAGCAAGTAAGATGTCTAATTTGCGGAAACACGGAATTGACAACGATGGAAAAAGATAAGAGCGGCTCGTTTTTTAATTATCTCCCCGACGGGTGCGGTTTATGCTACAAAGGTGCAAAAATGGTCCTTTTTGTTACAGGGTTGTGCGGGAAGAACTGCTTCTATTGCCCTGTTTCAAATAACAGGCGGGAAAAGGATGTTATCTTTGTGAACGAGAGGCAGGTCAGGAGGGATGAGGACATTATTGAAGAAGCCGTCTCTATGGACGCACTGGGGACAGGCATAACCGGAGGTGAGCCACTGCTTCGGCTTGAGCGCGTAGTTCATTATATAAAGCTCCTGAAGGGCAGGTTCGGCGTCTCCCACCATATACATCTCTACACAGCCCTTGCACCGAATAGAGGCGCCCTCCTGTCTTTAAGAGATGCAGGTCTGGATGAGATCAGGTTCCACCCGCCCCCCCACCTGTGGACTAACATAGAAAGGACGTACTACAAAGATTCCATCACTGCAGCACATGAGCTTGGCATCTGTACGGGGATCGAGATTCCCTCTATACAGGCAGATTTTAGCGGGATATTATCTTTGCTGGATGAGGTCGACGGCTTCCTTAACCTGAACGAGCTTGAGTTCTCAGAGACGAACGCAGGGGAGCTCAAGAAACGCGGGTATGTACCTGTGGACGACATCTCTTCAGGGGCAAAGGGAAGTAAGGAGGCAGCAGAATCACTGAAAGGAAGAAAGCTCCGTTTTTGCTCATCGGCGTTCAAGGACGCGGTGCAGCTCAGGGAGAGGTTCAAGCGCATTGCAAGGAAAAACGCGCGGGATTTTGACGAGATAACGGATGACGGGACGCTAGTCTACGGGATCATCGAGGGAAACGGGCTTAAACTCCTGAAAGAAGCCGGGGTTACAGGGGACATGTACTCTGTCCATAACGGCTCTATCGAGACCGCATGGTGGATAACCGACGACCTTGCAGAGGAATTGAAAAAATCGGGATGCAGGGTCTCTGTCATTGAGCGCTATCCCATGAAGGACGGGATGCTTGTAGAAAAGACGCCTCTTTAGATATGCAAAGGTATAAACTCTTAAAATTTAATATGGAAAAAAAAAGGTGGTCTTACTGAGCACTGAAGGGAACGAGAAAATAAAGGCACGCCTGACAAAGTATTTGACACGTGATGAGACGGGCATACGGAAGTCTGTCTTGAAATTATTCCTCAGCAGCAAACCGTACACCACCCAGGAGATTTTTGAATCCTTAGTCAAAGAGGGCTTTGATGTCAATTACAGGGGAGTATCAGCCATGGTGGGTCTTATGAATACAAGGCTCGGCATCCTGAGAATAGATGTGAAAGGCGACCATAATGTCTATTCTCTTAAGTACGAGTACAAGAACGCTGTGAAGTTGGTAATGGATAATTATTGAAGTTCAGGTAATGTCCTGTAAATGAGCCACGGAGGCGCAGAGACACAGAGAGCTTTTTGAAATATTTCTCTGTGCCTCTGCGTCTCTGTGGCTATCGTTTTTATGCCCTGAATTTCATGATACTACCTAAATTCACTCTTCGGCAGCCTCAGCGCTCTCCCCTTTCTCCTTCCTACTCTTCCTCTCAGCCTTGGCTCCAGCCTGTGCCGCGAACACGTTCAGGAGGTCTGTGAGTTTCTCGTACTGTGCGGTCTCGATGTGCGAATACCGCAGCGGCTTCTTGTGCTTCCTTGTATCTTTTTTAAGCCTCTTGTACAGTTCATCCGAGCGCGAGGTGAGCTTCTCATCTGTCGTGCCCTCGATGAGCATTACGCCCGCGGCTCCGTATTCAAAGGCTGCGTTGACGACATCGGCATCCAGTATATGTATCGAGGGAACGCTTACGAACCTGACAAGAGAGGAATACTGTTTCCTGTTCACACCCGCGATATCAGCAGCAGCGTAGGCGTAAGGATCTATGAACACGATAACGCCCGGCGCCTCGCTCAGTATCGCCCGAAGCTGCGCCTTCAACTGGTTGCGCGTGAAGTTCCGTATCTCAATGCCTTTTACCGGGCATGAGGGCACGCATATGCCGCATCCCGTGCATGCCAGCGGCGAGAGCGCAGCCTTTCCGTTCTCAAGTGAGAGCGCGCTGTACGGGCATGCTTTCACACAGTCACCGCACCCGTTGCACTCAAGTATCATTGGCTTCTCAGGCGGGATGAGTATAATGCCTTTGCCCAGGAACTGGGAGACCTTATGCGCCGCGCTTATGCCTTCTGTCACCGAATCATGTATGTCCTTGGGTCCGAGCGCGCACCCTGCTGCGAATGCCGACTGGTTCAGTGTATTTACAGGGTCAAGCTTGACGTGCTTCTCTTCTACGAAGCCGTCGTCCCCCAGGGGTACACCGAGTTTGTCTGCAAGCTCTTTTGTGCCTGCGGAAGGTACAAGAGCCGGGCACAGCACTACCATGTCGAATACTTCGCGCCCTTTCATGCCGAGGTTGGTATCCTCGTACTGTACCATGAGCGTGCCGTCGGGTTTCGGGATTATTTCAGCTACTTTGCCGCGCACGTAATTAACGCCCTTTTCCTGCGTGTGGTGGTAGAACTCCTCAAACCGCCTTCCTGCTGAGCGCATGTCAATGTAGAATATCCATGCTTCGGCGTCGCCTTTCATTTTCTTTACAAGCTGAGCCTGCTTCTGCGAGTAGATGCAGCATACCTTGGAGCAGTATTTCTTACCTCTCCCGGTGAAATCCCTGCTTCCTGCGCAGAGCACGAATGCCACTCTGCCGGGGAACGAGCCATCAGCCTTCTGAAGCCTCATTCCTGTTCTGCTTTTTGCAGAGAGCATCTCCTCAAACTCAATAGCTGTCAGGAGGTTGGGAGCAGGGTAGTTGTACTCTTCTATCACAGAGAGGTCAAGGGGTTCAAAACCCGTGGCTATAGTCACGGCTCCTGCCGAGATCGTGCTTGTTTCCTCTTTCGCCTCAAGGTTTATGGCGTCGCGCGGACAGACTTTTACGCATGCACCACACTGTTTGCATTTTGACATGTCTATCATGTACGCCTGCGGGACAGCCTGGGCAAATGGCAGGAATATCGCGCCTTTCGGACATTTCCTTGCGCATGCGCCGCAGGATATGCATTTGTCTACATCCACATAGCGCGGGCTGTGTTTCAGGGTTATGGTGTAATCGCCCGGGCTTCCTTTTACATCAGCCACTTCTGTCATCGTATGCATGGTGATATTGGGATGGTTGTGCACTGCCACCATCTTTGGCGTGAGTATGCACTGGGAGCAGTCCAGCGTTGGGAAGGTCTTGGATAAGCCTATCATATGCCCGCCAAGGAAGGGTGCTTTCTCTATCAGTATTACCTCGTGATCATCCGCAAGCTCAAGGGCTGTAGTTATCCCGGCAATGCCGCCGCCCACTACCAGCGTCCTGTCGACGAGTTTTTTCTCAAGCGGTACAAGCGGTTCTATCGAGCCTATGCGGGCTACTGCGCCTTTTATCAGTCCTTTGACCTTTGAGTCTATACCTGCTTTGTCGTGCACCCAACTGGCTTGTTCGCGTATGTTCGTGATCTCAAGCAGGTTGGGATTCAGCCCCGCTTTTTTCGCCATGCCCCTGAAAGTTTCAAGGTGAAGCTTGGGCGAGCATGAGCCGATCACTACGCGGTCGATTCTTCCTTTCTCGATATCGCTCTTTATCTTCTCCTGTCCCTGGCTGCTGCACAGGTAGTCCTGGATATTGACGATCAGGTTCTTGTCCGCTTTCAGAGAATCGGCGACAGCCTGGAGATCGACTACATCTCCAATGTTCCCGCCGCACCTGCACAGGTACACGCCGATCTTCTTCTGCTCGGGAGGTGTTTCGTTTTCAGGCATCTCGTTCTCTGTCATCGCTACCTCCCTATTTTAGCGACCAACCCGTCGGTCGGAACAAGGTGTTTTTTCATTCCGAGCTCTTCCGGTGGTAAGCCCATCGCAAGACCGATAAGCTGCGTGAAATAAATGATTGGCATATCGAATTTTATATTATATTTGGATTCCACCGCTTTCTGCTTGGCGTCCAGTTGCAGGTGGCACATCGGGCAGGTCACGACCATGCAGTCTGCGCCCGACTCCTTTGCCATGGCGAGCAGGTCTTTTGCAAGTTCAAGCGCCAGGTCCTCGTTGGTAAGGAGTATCGGGCCACCGCAGCATTTTGTCTTGTAGTAGTATTTTACAGGCTCGGCTCCCAGGGCCAGGATAAGGTTATCCAGCGATTTTGGGTTCTCTGGACTGTCGAACTTGTTCTCAGGTCTTGTGAGAAGGCAGCCGTAGTAGGGCACAGCCTTTATTTTCAGCGGCACTTTGACCTGGTCAGCCAGTTTAGTAAGTCCGTGGTCTTTTACTATGACCTCAAGCAGGTGTTTTGGTTTTGTGTTCCCGTCGTATTTGTTCGTGAGTTTTTCGTTTATCATGTTCTTTAAAGCTGTATCCTCAAGCGCGGTATTGGCGCGCATCAGGTTGGAGTAACAGAGGTTGCACGGGGTTGCAAGGTCAAGTCCTTTTGCCGATGCAAGCGTCCTTGCCGAAAGAGCGACTTTTACGTCTTTTTCCGGCACATGGAGAGCCCCGCAGCAGTTCCAGTTCTTTATCTCCTCAAGCTCAATGCCCAGGCGGCGGAACACCGCTTCTACCGATGCACGGTAATCTACCGCAGTTCCGTGCTGCGCGCATCCGGGGTAGTATGAGTACTTCATTTTTGAGCCTCTTTTCCTTTTGCATCCGGTTTCTTCTCTTCCGCCCTGAAGATAGCCTCAAGTTCGCGCGCATCTTCCATCCTGTCCGCGCGCAAAGGCAGCTTCCCTTTTGCCATAAGGGAGAGCCCGAAAGGAGCCTGCTTGATCATAGAAGGCTCAGACAGGCTGTACTTTGAGATCAAAAGGAACTCCGATGCTCTCCCCGTTTTCTTTATCACGTCTGAGAAAATGCCGTCGAATTTTGCGTTCTTATTTTTTATGCCCTCGGCTATGGCTATCGGCTTCAAAACTTCCATTAGCTCGGTCGGGCGTATGCCTCTGGGGCAGCGCACCGAGCATGAGAAGCATGTGGTGCATATCCAGATTGTGTTGCTGTTCAGGACCTCTTTTTTGAGACCCATTTGTACCATGCGCACAAGCTGCCGCGGGGTGTAGTCCATCTCGTGGCTTACAGGGCATGAGCCCGCGCATATCCCGCACTGCATGCACGTGGGTATTTTCTCTCCGACCGGCGTTTTTAGAACGAGGTCCCTGAAAGCGGCATCTCTGGATTCAGGTAGTATTGTTTCTTTCATTTTTTCTTTTTTCATTGGCTAAAGGAAGGCGTATGAACATCTTATAATATATAAACTTTACAATGCTCTATACCTTTGGTTGTTTTCTCCCCCGTATTTTTGATTAAAGACATTTTAGTATCGCCTATCTCTTGATTATAAAAAAATTTTCATTGTATTGCGGAATAAACTCAGGGTGTTCCTTCTGTACTGCATCTATTGATTGTAACAATATATCCTCTTTAGTTGCGTCCATTTGTGCCTTTTTACCCAGGCTGTTCATCCTTAGGGGTTGATAGTATAATCTTAACATATTTTGCAGATAGCTCCCTCTGGGAATGTGCTCCATCTCTTTTTTAACCTGCTCTCGCATCTCTTTAAGTTTATTTTGAGCCTCAGTTAGTTTATTACCCATTCAATGTATCTATGTATGTACCCGGAGTATATAAACACTGCGGTCATCATTTTGATAGCTCTTTCGGTCCCGCCACCCTCTTGTAATCGCTGTGGTACTCGTATAACCTGCCGTTTGCCTCAAGTATGATAACGAACCCTGGGGTTATGACCTGTGCATACGATTTCCCTTTCTCTGGAAAACCAAGGCTTGTATCAGGCCAGTCTTTTCTCTCCTGTTTGACAAGGCGTATCTGTTCCACGGTAATGTTCAGCCTGCCTGCAAGGTCGTTCTTTGCCATATCCACCACAGGAGGGTACTCGGGTGTTACTGACCTGTTATCAATTGTACCGTTATTAACTGCACCGTCAGGTTTTGTTCCAATACAACCCGGGACAAAAGAGAGTATTAAAACTATCAGTATTATTCATTTCATATATCTTTATTATACTCTAGTTGTATTAATAGTACAGGATAGAGGAGCCAAAAAAAGATCTATTTATGGATAGGATAGGAAACAGTCCCGGCTCCTCAATTTATAGTTTATACGTCCATACCTAAATGATTTTTCCCGTATTATTCCCAAATTTTCCCTGAATATAGCTCTTTATGCAGTCATTTTTAAGCAGATAGAGAGCATAGGTAGCCAGAGATATGATCCGCACGTTCATTGCTGTAGAATTTCCAGATAGATTCATTCCAGAGATAGAGAGGATCAGCTCCGCGCTGAAAACACAGGGCATTAAGCTTGTAGAGCCTGCTCAGGTGCATATAACCATGAAGTTCCTCGGAGACATACCAGAGGATAAAGTAGAATCCGTTATTTCGGCTCTATCTCAGGTTAACTCCAGACCGTTTGAGGCAAGGATTAAAGGGATAGGCGTATTCCCGAAGCCGGCATATATTAAGGTCATATGGCTCGGGGCTGAGGGAGATTTTGATACTCTGCATAAGGAGATAGAGCGTGTCCTCTCTCCCTTTAAGTTCGAAAAAGACACAAAGTTCGTTCCGCACGCTACCCTGGCGCGCGTAAAACATACGGGGGAAAAAGCCGCTCTTCTTGAGAAGATTAAAAAACTGGAAAATATCGACCTGGGCAGCATGAACGTGAACGCCATAAGCCTTAAAAAGAGCACCCTTACGCCCGAAGGTCCAATATACGAGACGTTGAAAGAAATAAAGCTCTGATTGCCCCGTACTGTATTATCCGGCGGCATTGAAATTAAAAAGGGATAATTTTCAGTTTATCCCTTTTTCTGCTGGAATTTCTATCTACTTTCTCCTATAGAGCAGCAGTATGACCAGACCCATTACAGCCGCTATTGGAAGAACAACTGTAGGGAATTCCGGAACTGGTACTGGTGTCGGTGTACGGGTTACCCTTGGAGTTCTCTCTGGTGTTTCTGTTTCTCTTGGGGTCCTCGTTGGTGTTGCAGTCGCAGTACGTGTTGCAGTCACGGTCGCCGTTGCAGTTGCGGTAGCTGTTGCTGTTACTGTTGGTGTAGGCGTTGCGAAGGGGCTACCTATAGCTGTCAGTGCAGCTGTAGGATTAGATTGATGGTTGGGTTGAGCTGCAAACAAATTCCCATAGGCTGTCCTTGTTCCTCCGCCGGCAGGATCAACATGGCATGTGCCACAATTAAAACCGCTGCCATACAATGCCTGGCCGGGGGCCACATATTGTGGTAATGCCGAAGCCCCCGGTACCCCTACCAGAGCCACTACTGATAATAGCAGCACAAAAGTTATTGTTCTTTTCATTTATTCTAACCTCCACTTAGTTGTTAGACCGTTACATTGCGTACTGGAGAAAGGTTAGGGCAGTGGTTTAGGATGGGATTCGATGGCTAACTTTAGCCCACACTCTAAATGCCCACTATCCACCGTTTCTGTTTGCCAGTACGGAATAAAACGCCCCATAAATCCAATGGAATTTAAGGCTAATAAGCCTTACGGTCGCTTATTTTGCCCATCAGATAACTTTGTCAAATAATGGTCGAGCGGCTGTAATCAAGAACAGTGCTTATAAATCTTCCATTCAAAATAAAAACAAAAAGGGATAATCTCCTTGTTTATCCCTCAGATATGTATCTTATCTATCTATACTTTTCTTCTGTAGAGTAGCAACAGCATCAGACCCATAACGGCTGCAACTGGAAGTATAACTGTTGGGAACTCCGGAACGGCTGTTGGTGGCGTACCCGTTACTGTTGGTGTCACCACGGCTGTTCCTGTTACGGTCACTGTAGGCGTTACGGCTCCAGTCACGGTTGCCGTCACTGTCGGTGTTACGGTAGCAGTCACATTTGCAGTAGCAGTCACTGTCGGTGTAACATTTGCAGTAGCGGTCACTGTTGGTGTTACATTTGCAGTAGCAGTCACTGTTGGAGTAACTGTTGCCGTTGCAGTCGCTGTTGGCGATACTGTAGCTGTTGCTGTCGGTGTTACATTTGCAGGATGATCGCTTGCATTTCCCGGGAAAGTCAAATTATGAATTTCGTCGAGATTAATGAATCCATCGTTATCCGAATCTATCGGCTCTATATTTGTCAGGGCAGCATTTATTGCTGTAACGTTCACTACGTTTGTTGCCCCGCCAAGTTGAGCTTGCATATCAAGTCCGTATGGATTCCTACTGAAAGTCGATGTATCATTATGGCAGGTTATGCATGTATCGATCCTTGTGCCCGTAGTGTTGTACTTTGTATCGAAAGCGTTAAGGTATTGCGATCTCGCCAAAGCCCCCGGAACCCCTACCATAGCCACCAGTGTTAGTAGAGCTAACACAAATACTATTTTTCTCTTCAATTATTTCACCCCCTTTATCCCTTCTTGAGATCGTTAATTACGTGTCACTGAAAGTGTACTGTGGATTACTATTTTAGATAGGATATGCAGGATTAGTAACATCGCCGTCATCTGAAACACTAACCCGATATACCAGTTCTACAGGAATGGCGTCATCACTGCATCCTTAAAGTACGAACCCCAGTAACTATTTACACGAATTCAAACGTCCCCATAATGATGTTATTTTTTGTACTAATAAGCCTTGCGGTCAACTCATTTTAATTATTGATGTATAATGCAAATTAAATTACACTGACCGCTTCTACTACCAGCCCTCCATGGCTTCCATAGATAGCGGTTAATACCTCAGTTGGTTATCCTGAAGTTATGCCGGTCGCGGCATGCACTTATCTCTTTTTATTTTTGAGAATGATTATTGATATGAATAAAAACATAACCAGTGAAGTAAAAAGGGATTCCCGGGATTTCAGCCCTCTTCCCGCGACTGCTAAGATATTCTCTTCCTTTACATCAAAGGTTCTGGATGCTTCAGGGCTCCATTTATTATTACGCTCCATAGCCCTGACATAAACCGTATGTTTCCCAGGCAAAAGCCCGGATGTATTGAACGTAGCTGTGAGTTCCTCTGTCTGCTCGTCAAAAGAACCATCCTGTGCAGCCATGGGAGATGTATTCCCAGGGGAATCAATATAGTACTCACCAGCCCGGATCTTCATCTCGTATCCCGCAGTAGCTGTGGCGTTGATGCTGATTGTCTCGCCTCTGGTAACCTCTTCTCTGGATAATAATACGGATTTTACGGTCGGTACCACATCAAACCGCATTATCCTGTGGGTATCCGCAACATGGCATGCCCTGCAGTTCTCCTGTCTGCTGTGATTCTCATCCCCTATATAAGTTGCATTGAAGAAAGGCATCTGCTGCTCTACGTGGCATGATTTGCATTCCCTGGGATTTTTATAGTTCGCAGGATGCACGGCAGGTTGCTTCCCCTCTCCGTGGCATGCCCAGCAGGCTTTGTTAGTCGGGGCAACGCTGCCTGTCGCCTCTGTATTAATGCCCGTATGCGCCCCAAGGTTGCCTACGCCGTGGCAGGTGATGCAGTCCGGTCCTCCATCCCTGCCCTCATGCAGAAGCGGTGCGTGCAGATTGGTCGGGATCCTTCCGGTCAGGAGCGTGTTATTTTCCCCGAGCCAGCTTGTATTATACCCTGAAATAGTAGTATTATTTTTTATCTCTCTTATTTCGGGGGACAATGCCAGTATATCCTCAAGAACAGCGATAGCAGGCTCTGTCCGTAAGACCTCGGATACTTTTGCCCTGAATATCGTGATGTTCCTGGACCCGTACGCAAAGTTTACTTTCTGTTCGTATTCAAGTACATTCCCCTGTTCCACGACATCTGTAAACGTCTCACCGCCAGCCTCAAGCAAAAACCTTGCTGATGTGCTCTTATCGGCTACATCTGCGAGAGTAAGACTGTAATTCTCAGCAATATCCCATCTCTCTCCTTTCTTCAGGGTCATCCTCTTACTTCTCTCTATATCGCTGTGCGCATCAGCAGATGTCCTGTTAGCCAGGATATTCAGAGCAGCCTCCTGGTCAAATTCCCCCCTGTCTGAGGAATTAAACAGCACCTCGGTATAGAATAAATTATCATCCCTGCGGTCTACTACTGTATACTTGTGTTTTTTAGCATCCCCGTTGAAGTGGCAAAGGTAGCAGGAGGTAGTTTTGTTCTCGCTGTGCACCCTTTTTACCCTGTATCCTTCAAACTGCATAAAGCTCCCGTTACCTGAAACGAACATCCCTGTAATATTTAGTACAATTACAGGAATTCTGGAAGTTGCATTGTCTATCATACGGGGCTCTTCATAGGTATACTCCCCGCTATTGATAAGTCCCTTATCGACAAGGGTATTCATTTTATAAAGCTCGATTTCTGCGCTGCCCCGCAGGGTTGATATTCCCGTGACCTTCAGCCAGTACCCGTTGCCGAGCTCCACAGGTTCACCTTCACGTGCTGTGAATTTATTTTTAAGTTTATCCATCTCGGTAAGGGATGTCCTGTTTTTATTTATCTCGGTAGCATTGCCCCACTTTATTGCGTTATCCCTGTCGAGATGGCAGTAGATGCAGTTCATGGAATCCACCAGGTTACCTTTGGTAGCATAGTGGGAAACAGACGCATTCTGGTTTCCATCCTCAGCACTTTTGCTGTTGGAATGGCATATTTCGCATGAAACACTGGTAGAGATATTGGAATTCGTGGAATTCCCAGGGTTGCTGTTGAGAGCTGCGTCCTTGAAATGGGAGTAGACCATAGGTGCCGTGAAGGACTGGGTGAGGGAGTGGCAGTCGTTATTATCGCACCTGCGCGGTGTCCTGTACCTTGCCGGATGCCCTGAGGGCTCGGTCCCCTCCCCGTGGCACGCCCAGCAGGCTTTATCCACGATCTCCGAGAGCGATGTGTTGTTCATTGCAAAGCTGTTGAGATTCCTGTGCACGCCCTCTTTGAACGCTGAAAAATTTATTCTCTTAGGAGCTGTTCCGTTCTTATCATCATGGCATATTGCGCAATCAGGACCCCCGGCTGCCACGCCCACGGCGACATTGTGCATGAACCCTGTTATGCCGGTGCCTGCTGCCAGGCTTCCATGGCAGCCTTTGCATGTGGAGTCGTCCTTGGTTATGTTACTGTGATTAAAATAAGCAGAAGCGCCCTGGTTGGCGCCGTAAGTAGCATTTCCTGTAATCTCGGGAGGAATTGACAGGTTGTCACCCGTGAATGTGTCTATCATATCATTATAGGTATTCGCGCCGCTGGCATAGCCCTGATAATGGCATGAGGCGCACCATGAAGTACCATCAAGGGTCGAGTTCACGATATTATTGCCCTTCCAGAGCGAGGGTCTGCCAAGAGCGGCGGTCTTATGCAGGGTATCACCGTGGCAGTATTTGCATGATGAAGTCTGGGCGCTCCCTTCTGTTCCGTTGATCCAGTAACCGGTTGTCGCGTTCCACTTCATCCCTGCAAGAGGGTCGTTGCTGTGGTTCAGAGGTTTTGAAACCTGCGGAGCACTTCCTGCATGAGCGCCCGCCTTCGGCTGCGAAAGTAGTGTTTCCAGGAAAGAAGAGTTCTGGTGGCAGTTGGTGCAGTTGCCCCTGTCTGCATTCCCGACGCCCTGTATGTATGTGGCATTCTGCGCAAATACCTTTATCGCGTGGGCATCCTGGGAATGGCAGACCGTGCAGCTCACACTGTCGTTATGCCTCTTATTCGCACTGTGGCACGCAGTGCACTGCTGGTACTCTGTGAATTTATTTGAAGCGCCTGATGCATTGTACGGCTTTGATACATTATGCATGCCTTTATGGCACAGGATGCAGGGTATGTTCCTGCCCGGATCATGCGCAGTTATGTTCGCATCCGTCAGAGGCTGGTAGGAGAAGCCGCTTGAAGCGGTCTGGGAAAAGGTCATTGCAGTTAGGTTGTTGTTCTTTACGGGATGGCAGTCGTAGCACTGTAGTATCGGCATCGTGCCGCTGTTGAATGTTGAGTGGCAGCCTGTACATACCACTTTGCCGCTGTGGGCCCCAGCCGGGTACTGGGGCTCTGTCTGTACCCTGCTGCTGTGATTTCGGTAGGTGCCGTCATAGCCGCGGTGGCAGGTGAGGCACTCCCCGTTCCCTATGGGGATCATGGCTCCATGGTTGCTGCCTGAGTGGAAGTTATCCCATGCATGGAGATAAGGAGAATTCTGGATGCTCCCTGCTGCAAACGTACTGGCGGTCTTGGAGCCGAATCCCCCCTGCCAGTACTGCGACGCATGGCAACTGCTGCCGCTTGAGCCGCAGCCCCATTCATCGTAGATGAAATCATAACTTCCGTTCAAAGCGGTGCCGTCCACGGCTGCGCTGGCGTTTACTGTGTATATCCCCTCGCTCCCGCTGCCGCTGGACTGCAGCCACCTGTCCATATCCTGCTCGAAAGCCGCAATGCCGAAATCGTTGGTAAGATTTGTTTTTACAAGGGCAACAGTACCGTTGGGGGAGAGAATATTGCTTGTTACAGTAACGTTACCTGCTGCCCTGCCTGAGGAGTTCATCAGAAGCACATACCAGCGTACAGTTGTGCTCTCCCCCGACCACTGGTTGCCCTTATTTGCTATCCCGGCAGCGCCTCCGTCCCAGCCGCTCGGGTCATCCAGTATTACAAGCCTGTTGGTGGTGAGAATAATCTGGGGATTCCCGGCGGATGATACTGAGAACTGGGAGGCTGCCGCTAACACTGACAGCATGATGAATGCAAGTATTACTCCTGTAATGGCTCTTCCAAACCTGTCCTGTAGGATCATCTTAACCTTTTACTAAGGATTAGAGTGGCAATAAAGGGTATAATCTGCAATCAATCGTGAGAATCATGAATGAGAACGCAAATAAACCCCGGCGCCCCGCATAAAAGACCTTATAACCCCCGCAAACTCTTCATAATATCCACTCACTTTATCCTTTTTTCTCTACACTACATCTCCTCACATAATTATAGGAAAAGTAAGTTATAAGACTATTTATCCACGGTTATCGCACACTTATTAACCTATGGATCCAGCAGTACAGATGATATAATTACGCCGGAAAAAAAATCAGAGCGATAAATTAATCCATGTCGCTCAGGTCAGGCTTCTTCTTGGGGTGCTCATCTTTTGCCGAAGCCATTACATCGTCGATGCGCAGTATCATGGATGCAGCCTCAGTAGCCGAAGTTATCGCCTGCGTTTTCACGCGGAGCGGCTCTATAACACCGTTCTCCAGCATATCCACGGGCTTGCCCTCGTATACATCAAGTCCTGCGTTATTGTTCCCCTGCTCGTGCTGGTTCCGAAGCTCGCCAAGCATGTCGATGGCATCAAGCCCTGCATTCTCAGCAAGCGTCTTGGGGATGATCTCAAGCGCATCCGCGAACTTACTGACCGCAAGCTGCTCCCGTCCCTCAAGCGTGGATGCGTACTCGCGCAGGCGCAGCGCGAGCTCGGTCTCAGGTGCGCCTCCGCCCGCAACTATTTTTCCGTCCTCGATTGTCACACCGACAACGCGCAGGGCATCATGCATGGCTCTGTTAAGGCTCGTCACGACATGCTCCGTTCCTCCGCGCAGCAGTATGGAATATGTATCCGGGTTACTGCATTCGGTAATGAATATCATCTCTCCGTTGCCGACCATTCTCTCTTCGACCAGCCCGGCATGTCCCAGGGTATCAGGTGCTATCTCATTTAGGCTTGCGATGATCTTTCCGCCTGTAGCCCTTGACAGTTTCTCAAGGTCGTTCTTCTTGACCCTGTGCGCCACAAAGATGCCAGCCTTGGCAAGGAAGTAGCGCGCCATGTCATCGACGCCTTTCTGGCAGAATACGACATTAGCCCCGCTTTTTATAACCTTGTTAGCAGCTTCGCGCACCTGCCTTTCCTCCTGCTCAAGGAACATTCTGGTCTGTCCCAGCCCTTCTATGGCTATTTCGGATTTCGTCTCAGCCTTCCTGACCTCGATGGGCGTGGCAAGGATAGCTATCTTCGCGTTCTCTATCCGCATGGGCATGCTCTGGTGTGTCTTTGTCTTGTCCAGGATTATACCTGCAATGATCTCGCTGTCCTCGACGCTTCCCTCCACCCGCCTCTCGATTGAGATATCCTTGATGTTAACTTTATTTTTCCCGTTATCTTTTTTAACTATGGATTTCACCGCTGTTACCACAAGGTCTGAAAGCTTCTCTTTTGAGAACTCAACGCCTTTTCCCGTAAGCGCGGTCTGGGCTATCTTCCGCAGGTGCTCGTCGCTTGAGTCTATCGCGATCTCATCCAGTATCTCTTTTGATTTATGCGCCGCAAGCGTGTACCCGCTCACTATCGTTGTCGGGTGTATACCCTGCTCCATCAGCGTCTCGGCACCCTTCAGAAGCTCTCCTGTCAGAACGGCTGCCGTGGTTGTCCCGTCCCCGACCTCGTCGTCCTGCGTCTTTGCGACCTCAGCCACTAATTTCGCGGCGGGATGTTTGATATTCATCTCGTCAAGTATGGTCGCGCCGTCGTTGGTGATTATTATCAGCCCTGCCGGGTCTGTGAGCATCTTGTCCATGCCCTTGGGACCGAGCGTGGTGCGTACCGCTTCAGCCACAGCCCGCGCTGCCATTATGTTGCTCCGTTTTGCCTCTTCTCCGTGCGTTCTTTCCGTTCCTTTCTTTAGAATGATGATCGGCTGTCCGCCCATTTGACCTGCCATGAATTTTACCTCCTGTTATGAATGAGATTATTTATTTCGCTTTTTCCTGCTATAAGGTCAAAGCTTACCTGAATTTTTGTTGTTTCATGTTTGTGGTTCGATAAAAAGATTTCGGCTGGTTAAAGAGGTAATGCCTGAAAAAAGAAGAGACGTTTTTATTCCAGCTCAAACCTCATCGTGCATTCCCCGACAACACCGGTCTTATCAATGCCTTTGGTCACCACGTTCCTTCCGATCTTCCTGACCGCCGCATATTTAGCCGCCTGCGCTATGGGGCACGCCGTCGCCATGCCTTCCTGCCTCAGTATCTCGTTCCCGTGGCAGATGGCGCATCCCTTGATGTCGAGAGTATAGTTCTTGTCGTCGCAGCTTACCTTCACGGATTTTGCGAACTCAAGCTTGTTCTGCAGGTAATCCCCGAAGCTCTCTGCGAACTCGGCGTTGCTGCTGAACGTCCCTACGTTATCAGCCCACTTATCAGCCATTATCGAGCCGACCTTTGCATTCACTTTCTTGGCATCCTCACCCAGCGCTTTTATCACGGTGCTGTGGTACTGTTTAAAGAAATTCAGGCTTGTTGTCATACAGCTCCTCTTTAATAGTTTTGACAAAACTATACATAACCGTAAACGGATATAAAGATTTTGGTTTAAACCGGCGTCATGGTCTTATAATGGTCTATATCAGCGCTCCGATGTATATCCCCTGTTTTTAGAGCTTAAAACCCACTCTTTGAATAGAATCTCATTCCGAAGTGTTCGCACTGCCCGCTTTCACAGTCATCGTCGTGGCGTCTCTCGCAGTGCGATAGTGTCAGAAGTCTTATTGCCATATCGTGTTTCTCGCAATAAGGTGATACTATCATCTAATACCTCCTGTATTAACGATTTTTAGATTAATCGTTAACAAAAAGTCTATGCACCCGCTAGTATATAATATTAACTCATATTTATATAATCGTGAGTATCATCATAACCATAGGCATGCCTGGGAAGAACGCTTACCAGTTCACTCCGAACCTTTCACGAAAAACAAGGTGCGAGAGGGCTTTTCTCTCCGAGACCCTGTCCTTCCTGACCGGATGACCTGAAGCGACAACTGCCATTAATTCATAAGATTCGGGAGCATCGAGGACTTTATTTACCTTCTCCTTGTTCTTCAGGATCTCACCGAGCCACACTCCGCCAAGCCCCAGCGAATGGAGTGCAAGGAGCATGTTCTGGATGCATGCGCCCACGGACTGGACATCCTTCGTATAATGGTACATATGGTCCTTATCAAGAAAGACAACTATCAGCACCGGGGCGTTCTTGATGGTCGGACCGTATTCCGTGAGCTTTGAGAGAGCAAGCCTTGTGTCAGGGTTCCGCACAACTATGAACCTCCATGCCTGGTTATTCAGACCCGAAGGAGCCCATCTCCCAGCCTCTAAAACCTGTTCGATCATTTCGTCGCTTACGTTCTCGTCAGTAAATCCCCTGACGCTCCTTCGTGTTTTAATGGCTTCTATCGTATCCATAATATCATCCGTACATTTGGGGGTCGGGCGGATGCCTTTGTAAAAGCGGCATAAGTTCCTCCAGGGACAGGGGGAACACGGCGACCACCTCTTTCCCGCATCCTGGGCATTTTTTCGACAGCCGAAGAGGAGTTATGGAAATGGTCTCGTCATAAATAGCCTCGGATATGAAAGGACTGATCGCGGTCGTGGGCTCTCCGATGTTGAACTCCCCGCTGGTCAGGAAATCATAATATGTAATGCACTGCGAACGACCGCACTTGCATTTAAGTTCGATCTTATTCTTTAAGAACCTGTTGTCCTTGTTCTTCAGTGATAAAGAAATGACCGTGTCTTTCATCAATACAATATTGGGTCTTTTTGTACTAAATCCCTTCGGAATAGCATAATAGCTTTTTACAGGTACCGGTTATAGAGATTATTATGGTTCTATCTAATCTATGGTCAAAGAAGCCGAGGTATATTTTAAAGCATGATAGAAACCAGATTATTGATCTTATAAGAGGAGTTGATATTGTACTAATGGTTTTATTTAACTATTCTGTTACTTTAAGATATTTCAGGTTAATCAACGTATCATCTGATTTTCTTTACTGGTCTGTTTTCCCCGCATTCGTAGCTTCGATTTTTATTTTCTTATCAGGTACTGCCGCTCGTATCAGCTTCAAAAAAAATAAGGCAAACTTTAGCAGAAGGTATTTTTTAAGAGGGGCAGAGCTTGTGATTTTTGCAGCATTTATAACCCTGTTTACTTATATATTCACACCAGAAAAAACAATATTTTTCGGCATACTACATTTTTTTGCGGTCAGTTCCTTCCTTATACCATTTTTCATTAAATATAATAAGCTGAACCTGATTGCCGGTTTATCGATCACTATATTTGGCTTATATTTGCAGCAAAAGGAATTCAACTTCTCTTATCTATTCTGGTTAGGTTTCATGCCAGAAAATTTTTCTACATTCGATTATTTCCCTATACTGCCGTGGCTGGGAGTGCTTTTGCTTGGCATATACCTTGGAGAGTATATTAATGACAGGACGGCTGATATGAAAATTAAAAACAAATTAGCAGGTATATTTGTATTTTTTGGTAAAAACTCTTTAACTATTTATTTAATTCACCAGCCGATACTTATCTTTCTTTTAATCATCTCAGGATTCAAACTATTTTAGTTAACTTTAGAGTCTCGCTAACTATTCTCTCATGCCGCTTTTCCCTTCTCCTCAAGCCAATCCCCTATGAAAGTGCCGATTATGAAGAGTATTGCAAGGATCATTACCTCAACAAATACGACCATCCCCACAACGCTGCTGACCAGCAGGAATTTTATATTCACCAGCAGTCCCAGTCCTGCCAGGATGAGACCAAGTATTACGCCTATCAATACTCCTTTTTTGAACAGTGCTGTACGGTCTTCCTTGCCGGGTTTTAAATAGCCATAGACTGCTCCTGCCGCAATTGTTATAACCTCTAATAAGACCATGATTCCTCCTATCTGCTGATTACGTGCACTACCTGTTATTTAAATTTTTCTAAAAGTTCCCGGTCTCAAAATACCCGTACAGTTCCAGCACTCTCCTCCTTACCATCCCGTCCAGCCGGGGGTTATCCTATCATCAGCATTGCTATCCTTACGATCACCAGTACCCATCCTACAGCCACGATGATCCATATCGCTTTCTTTGCCACTTCAGCTATCGCAAGGAAGATGGTCAGTATCACAAGCAATCCGATGGCATCTACTATCGACTGGGGGATTGCGACCCCTGCAATAGACTGGATCAATCCGACAATCTTTTCGCCGAGCCAGTGCCCTATTGTATATATAAACGTCAGAACTTCGTTCAGTATATCTTCTGCCATAGTTCACCTTCAATCCATGTGCCTGATTATCAGTAGATGAGCCAGGTATTATATATGTTTCTGAAACGAAAACGATTTAAAGAATGAACGACCTACTATTGCAGAGATAGGAAGTCAGTACCAGGGGGAGAAACGGTAATAGTACAACAATATTCAGGAATATGATACTGGTTGGGTGTAAAGTAATAGGCAAAGGAGTGGGGGTCAGTGCATCAAAAAAGTACCTACCACCTTACACCAGCCATGACCTCTTAAATATAGTACTTAAAGTTAACGAAATTATCCTGGGTTATAAAGGTCTTGCAGGTCTCTCGAATATTACGCGGTTATCAAATTCTATCCTGGTTATCCTGTGATAGGGAATATACACCTCGTGCGGATGTCCCTCAAGTATCAAAAAAGCCCTGTCTATAGCCCTGATCGCGCTCCCTTCCACCGCCTTTATGTTGCCGGGCGCTCCCCTGTGGATATAATACACCCTGCACCTGCCAAGGTCGAACCTCCACTTGATCTCATTGAGCAGGAGCCTGGGATATTTAGATTTAAACATAGAATTGCCAGAGCCTAATAACGAAAGCTTAATATAAAAGTGATTCTTATGAGCGACACAGCCATCATTAGGCAGAATAGGAGGACAAAATGACGGAAGAGCTTACAATATTCGGTAAAACAGTATTCGACACACTGTTTATAGACTGGAAAATAATGGTCCCTGTAGCGATTTTCTCGGTAATCATGTTTTTTGTGGGTTTATACCTGCAACTGGATAAATGGGGACGAGGAATCCCCGAAGGCGCTACAAAACCTCTGGGTGCATGGGGTACCCTGAAGCTGATAATCCACAGAATATTCGAGAGAGGCATTGGTCCAGCCATCGAGATCATCATCCTGGACGGTCTGTTCCAGCGCAGGACATGGCGCAGGAGAAAGACCGAATGGCTGATGCACATTCTTATTTTCTGGGGATATTTCGGCTTATTCATATTGACCGTGACCGCGGCTGCGGCAGAGTTCTATGGACCGTTCATAAAGAACACGGATTATGCTTTCTTCGCCAATGTCTGGAAAGACCTTGAGCTTCCGAACAATATCTTTGCCTATATGCTCACAGCAGGAATAATAATCGCTGTAATAAGAAGGATTGCCTTCGCTGATGTTCCTCCCGCAAGATTCACAAGCGTTGACTGGATCGCTATCATAGGACTGGGCATAGTTGTGGTCTCAGGCTTCTACGCTCAGGATGTCAGAGCAGGTCTTGGAATACAGGAGCGAATGCCTAACGGGGAATACGCAGATGCTTTCTTCAACAATGCAGTTGATGTTTTCCATGAGGTGTTCACATTGCTGTTCTGCGTCGCGTACCTGCCTTTCAGCAAACTCTTCCACATGCTTGTATCCCCGCTGATAATAATGATAAATAAAGGCGGCTATGTTGCGGTAAACCCATAGGAGAGATTAAATAGTTCGTCACTTATAGAACAATATATTATCCAAACAGGAGAGATAAAATGGCAAAAAATAAACCTGCGATTTCGCTTGAGAATCTCACGCCCACGCAATTGATGGAGTACGACGCATGTACGCGCTGCGGAGAGTGCGTCAAATACTGCCCGACGTACAATGCAAGGAACAAGGACCAGGCTATCGAGCCGAGGGACAAGATCCTGAGATGGAGGGAATTCGTAAACAAGAGCTACGGCTGGAAAGCAAAGCTCTTTGGACCTGCTGCGATCCCGCCGGAGGAGATAAAGAAATTCACTGACGATCTTTATAACTGCACCACATGCGGCATGTGCGGCACAGTATGTTGTGCAGGCATAGATACAATAGAGCTCTGGGAGGCGACGCGCGCCAACCTTGTCAAGCACGGAACAGGTCCGTACGGCAAGCAGAGCCTGTTCCCCAAGCTCATAGGAGAGGGACACAACCCTTACCTTAAGCAGCAGAAGGACCGCCTTGCATGGATGACGCCGGATATCAAGATTGCTGATAAGTCTGATATCGCTTATTTCATCGGCTGCACTGCAGGGTATAACCAGCAGGTGCTCGGAGTCAGCACAGCAAGGATCCTGAACAAGCTCAATGTCCCGTTCATGGTGCTTGGAGAGGATGAATGGTGCTGCGCCTCAGCGCTCATAAGAACAGGA